>DASWSX010000232.1:0-44858 GCA_036402435.1 Telluria sp.
ACCGCCGCCGCGTGACATACGCGGAGATCGACGCGCCGCACGGCCACGATGCCTTCCTGCTGGAAGACCCACGCTACATGAACATGGTGCGCGCTTACTACCAGCGCATCTGGGACCAGATGCCGGAGGCGCGCGCATGAATTTCGAAGACCTTTCAACGCTGCGCCCCGACCTCGCCTTCATCGCCCACTGGGTTCCGAAAGGCGCACACGTGCTCGACGTCGGCTGCGGCGACGGCGCCATGCTCAGCTACCTGCACAGCGACAAGCGCTGTACCGGCTACGGCATCGAGATCGACGACCACAAGCTGCTTGAAAGCGCCGCGCGCGGCGTCGACGTGATCCAGCACGATATGGAGAAGGGCCTCGGCCTATTCGGCGACAATTCGTTCGATACGGTGCTGTGCCTGTCGTCGCTGCAGATGATGCAGCACGTCGAAGCGCTGCTGCGCGACATCGTGCGCGTCGGCGCCGAAGCGATTGTCTCGTTCCCGAACTTCGCATACTGGCCGCACCGCGTGGCGCTTCTGCGGGGGCGCATGCCGGTATCGCGCTCGCTGCCGTACCAGTGGTATGACACGCCGAACGTGCGCTGCGCGACCATCTTCGATTTCGAGGAACTCGCGGAGGAATGCGGACTCGAAGTGCTTGAGCGCGTGGCGCTGGTGGGCGGGCAGCCGGTGACCTTCATGCCGAACTTGCGCGGCAGCCTTGCGGTCTTCCGTCTGCGTAAAAAAGGGAGCCCGGCGTAGGCCTGGCCGGCCCCCTGACGAGCCGCTGTACATATCGTGTGCGACTTTGGGCGGATTTTTGAGATGATGGTGTTATCAGATAATCAGCACGGTAACCACATGACCAAGTTTAAACAGATAGTCCTCGCAGTATCGCTCGCAGCATCTGCCGGCGTGGCGCCGGTTATGGCCAAGGAAGCTCCGGTACAGGATGGCATCCAGGTCCGTCCGATGCCGCGCTACCGCGAACTGGCGTCGCAGGAACAGATGGAGCAACAGGCGCAGCAACAATATTCCGCGCTGATGGCCGAGGCGAAGAAGCAGGGCGCGCTGGCGCCGGCCAATCACCCGCAGACAATCAGGCTGCGTAATATCGCCAAGCGCATCATTCCGCATGCAACGCGCTGGAATCCGGCCGCCTCGCGCTGGGACTGGCAGGTTAACCTGCTTGGCTCCGACCAGGTCAATGCGTTCTGCATGGCGGGCGGGCGGATTGCTTTCTTCAGCGGCATCCTGACGAAACTGAAATTGACCGACGATGAAGCGGCCGCCATCATGGGCCATGAGATTTCGCACGCGCTGCGCGAGCATGGGCGCGAGCAGATGGTGAAGTCGGCCGGCACGTCGATGGGCCTACGCCTCGGCGGCGCGCTGTTGTCTGGCGTGCTCGGGATCGACCCGCGCCTGACGGACACGGTGGCCCAATACGGCTCGCAGCTGGCTTCCCTGAAGTTCTCGCGCGACGACGAGCGCGAGGCCGACCTGATTGGACTCGACCTGGCTGCCCGCGCAGGATACGACCCGCGCGCCGGCATCGCGCTGTGGCAGAAGATGGCCACGCTAAGCAAGAGCGCGCCGCCTGCATTCCTCTCGACCCACCCGGGCGGCACCAACCGCATACAGCAGATGAAGAACCATATGGACGTCCTGCTGCCGCTGTACGCGCGCGCAAAGGGGACCAGCACGGCCAAACTGCCGCCGTACCGCACCACCTCGATCAGGTAAATGGGAAGACAAGCCGCCGCCAACGCCATCCGGCCGCTCCCTGTCAGGGACGGCGTCGCGCCCAGCTACCTGTGGCTCGACGAGGATCGGACGGGCGGCATGCTGGCTTTCCTGTGCGAGCAGTTCCCGGCCGTGGGCGAAGCGGCGTGGCGCGACCGCATGGCGCGCGGCGAAGTGGTCGACGGCGCCGGTGCGGCGCTTGCCGAAAACAGTCCGGTCCGGCGCGGCATGCGCATCTGGTACTACCGCGAGATCGAGGCCGAGACGCCTATCCCCTTTGAAGAACAGGTCTTGTACCGCGATGATCATCTCGTTGTGGTCGACAAGCCGCACTTCCTGCCGATGACGCCGAGCGGACGCTTCCTGCGCGAGACATTGCTGGTGCGGCTCAAGGACAAGCTCGGGCTACCGGCGCTCACGCCAATTCACCGGCTCGACCGCGAGACGGCGGGCGTGGTCATCTTCTCGCACTGCGAAGCGAGCCGCGGCGCCTACCAGTCATTGTTCCAGCAACGCAGCGTCGAGAAAACGTATGAGGCACTGGCGGGGCCGATGGCGGGCCGCAGCTTCCCGTTCGTTCACCGCAGCCGTATGGTCGACGGAACGCCGTTCTTCCGCATGCAGGAAGTCGAGGGCGAGCCCAATTCTGAGACACTGGTGGACGTGATCGGTGAGCGCTGCGACAAGCTGCTATACCGGCTCGAGCCGCATACAGGGCGCAAGCACCAGCTGCGCGTGCACATGGCGGGCCTGGGCGCGCCGATCGTCAACGACGCGTTCTATCCGGTCGCGCTGCCGTGCAAGGGAGATGACTTCTCGAAGCCGCTCAAGCTGCTGGCGCGCTCGATTTCCTTCCGCGACCCGCTGAGTGGCCAGCGGCGCCGCTTCGACAGCGAGCGCACGCTGGACTGAAATTACGGCTGGATGCCGTAATCGATGATGAGGGGCGCGTGGTCGGAGAAGCGCTCGTCCTTGTAGATGGCGACCGCCCTGGCCTGCGATGCGATACCCGGGGTGGCGACGTGATAGTCGATGCGCCATCCCACGTTCTTGGCGTACGCCTGGCCGCGGTTGCTCCACCAGGTGTACTGCTCCTCGCGCTTGTCGATGCCGCGGTGGACGTCGACGAAGCCGCACTCGTCGAACACGCGGGTCAGCCACGCGCGCTCTTCCGGCAGGAAGCCCGAGTTCTTCTTGTTGCCCTTCCAGTTCTTCAGGTCGATCTCGTTGTGTGCGATATTCCAGTCGCCGCAGATGACCACTTCACGGCCCTCGGCCTTCAGCGCGAGCAGGTGCGGCAGGAACACCTCCATGAAGCGGAACTTGGCCTCCTGGCGTTCCGGCGACGACGAGCCGGACGGGCAGTACACCGAGATGATCGACAAGTCGCCGAAATCGCAGCGCACGTAGCGGCCCTCGGCATCGAACTCGGGGCAGCCGAAGCCGGTGCGCACGGCGTCGGGCTTGGTGCGGCTGTAAATCCCGGTGCCCGAATAGCCCTTCTTCTCAGCGTAATGGAAGTGGCCGTGGTAGCCGCCGGGCGTGAGGAACTCCTCGGTCATGTCGGGCAGCTGCGCCTTGAGCTCCTGCACGCAGACGAAATCGGCGGTCTGCGCCGCCATCCAGTTGAAGAAGCCCTTCTTGTGAGCGGAGCGGATCCCGTTCAGGTTCGCGGAAATAATTCTTGGCATGGTTCCAGGGGAAGTAGGGGTGGCGTAAAATACGGCCAGATTTTAACAGTGAGGTCTTCGTGAACAATTTGCGCCAACAGTTTATCGCTTTTTCAGTTGCCACGGGCGTGTTGCGCTTCGGTGAATTTACGACCAAGGCGGGGCGCCTGTCGCCTTACTTCTTCAACGCCGGCCTGTTCCACGAAGGCGCCACGCTGGGCCAGCTGGCGCAATTCTACGCGCAGACCCTGCTCGACTCCGGTGTGGAATTCGACATGCTGTTCGGGCCCGCCTACAAAGGCATCACGCTGGCCTCGGCGACTGCGGTGGCGCTGGCTGGCAAGGGCCGCGACACCTCGTTCGCCTTCAACCGCAAGGAAGCCAAGGACCACGGCGAAGGCGGCACGATCGTGGGCGCCAAGCTGAAGGGGAAGGTCGTCATCATCGACGACGTGATCTCGGCCGGCACCTCGGTGCGCGAATCGGTAGAGATGATCCGCGCTGCTGGCGCCGAGCCCTGCGCGGTGCTGATCGCGCTGGACCGCATGGAACGCTCGGGCAAGGACGACGCGCTGTCGGCCAGTTCGGCGGTACAGGAAGTGAGCCGCGAGTTCGGCATTCCGGTGATCTCGATCGCCAACCTCGACGACCTGTTCACCTACCTCAACGGTGAGGGCGCCGACCCGGAGCTGGGCCAGTACAAGGAAGCAGTCGCCGCCTACCGCGCCCGCTACGGGGTTTAAACAGTTCTAAAATCGGGGTCAACGTGACCCGGTCTGTCCCCGATTTTAGAATGTTTCCAGTCGGCCTCGACTCGTTAGCTTGCCAGCTTTTTCTTCAGCAGTTCGGTCAGCTGGGCTGGGTTGGCCTTGCCCTTAGACGCCTTCATCGCCTGGCCGATCAGCGCGTTGATCGCCGCTTCCTTGCCGGCACGGTACTGTTCAACCGACTTCTCGTTGGCAGCCAGTACGTCGTCCACAATCTTCTCCAGCGCGCCGCTGTCCGAAATCTGGCGCAGTCCCTTCTGGTCGATGATCGTGTCGGCGATGTGTTCGTCGTTCGACTTCGCTTCCCACATCGCGCCGAATACTTCTTTGGCGATCTTGTTCGAGATCGTGCCGTCGGCAATCCTCTTGAGCAGCAGCGCCAGTTGCGATGCCTCGACCGGCGACTCGGCGATGCTGACGCCCTCGCGGTTCAGCGTCGAAGACACGTCACCCATCAGCCAGTTCGCCGCGGCTTTCGCATTCTCCTTGCCAGCCTTGGAAACCACCGCTTCGAAGTACGCAGCCATCTCGTGCGACGACGTCAAAATCAGGCTGTCGTATTCCGGCAGCGCGTAGTCGCTGACGAAACGTACGCGCATGGCGGCCGGCAGTTCCGGCATATCGGCACGGATCCGGTCGATCCATTCGGCGGAGATCACCAGCGGCGGCAGGTCCGGGTCAGGGAAGTAGCGGTAGTCCTGCGCGTCTTCCTTGGTGCGCATCGCGCGCGTTTCCTTCTTGTCCGGATCCCACAGGCGCGTCGCCTGCTGTACCTTGCCGCCGTCTTCGATCAGCTCGATCTGGCGCCGCACTTCGTACGCGATCGCTTCTTCCATGAAGCGGAACGAGTTCAGGTTCTTGATCTCGCAGCGCGTGCCGAATTCGGCTTGCCCAACCGGGCGCACCGAGACATTGACGTCGCAGCGGAATGAGCCTTCCTGCATATTGCCGTCGCAGATGCCGAGCCAGACCACCAGCGAGTGCAGTGCCTTCGCGTACGCGACCGCTTCGGCCGAACTGCGCATCTCCGGCTCCGAGACGATCTCCAGCAGCGGCGTGCCGGCGCGATTGAGGTCGATGCCGGTCATGCCCGCGTAGTCTTCGTGCAGCGACTTGCCGGCGTCTTCCTCGAGGTGCGCGCGGGTCAGGTTCACCGTCTTGGTCTCGAGCTTGCCGTCCTTCTCGTAACCGAACGTGAGCTGGCCGCCGATGACCACCGGGTCTTCGAACTGGCTGATCTGGTAGCCCTTCGGCAGGTCCGGGTAGAAGTAGTTCTTGCGCGCGAAGACGGAGCTTGGCGCGATTTTGGCGCCCACGGCGAGGCCAAGGCGGATGGCGCGTTCGACCGCGCCCTTGTTCATCACTGGCAGCACGCCAGGCAGCGCCAGGTCGACCGGGCTGGCCTGGGTGTTCGGCTCGGCGCCGAACTGGATCGAGCTGCCGCTGAAAATTTTGGAGTTGGTCGTGAGCTGGACGTGGTTCTCAAGACCGATGACGACTTCCCATTGCATAGGTTTCTCGCTTCTTTGAATGTTAGATGCCGGCCGGGGCACGCGTGTGCCAGTCGGTCGCCAGCTGGTACTGGTGCGCGATGTTCAGCAGCTTCGCTTCGGCGAAGTAGTTACCGATGATCTGCAGGCCAACCGGGCGCTTGCTGTTCTTGTCGCCTTGTCCGAAGCCGCACGGAATCGACATGCCGGGCAGTCCGGCCAGGCTGGTCGACAAGGTGAAGATGTCGGCCAGGTAGTTGGCCACCGGGTCGTTCGACTTGTCGCCCAGGTCCCACGCCACCGTCGGTGCGACAGGGCCCATGATCACGTCGCACTTGTCGCCCAAAACCGACTGGAAGTCGTCGGCGATCATGCGGCGGATCTTCTGCGCCTGCAGGTAGTAGGCGTCGTAGTAGCCGTGGCACAGCACGTAGGTGCCGACCATGATGCGGCGCTGGACTTCAGGGCCAAAGCCTTCGGCGCGCGATTTCTTGTACATGTCCTGCAGGTCCTTGTACTCGGCGGCGCGGTGGCCGTAGCGCACGCCGTCAAAGCGCGACAGGTTCGACGATGCTTCTGCCGGCGCGATGATGTAGTAGACCGGGATCGACAGCGAGGTTTTCGGCAGCGTGACGTCGACCAGCGTCGCGCCCAGCTTCACGAATTCGTCCAGCGCGCCGCGCACGGCCTGCTCGACGTCAGCAGCCAGGCCTTCGCCGAAGTATTCTTTCGGGACGCCGATGCGCAGGCCTGCCAGCGGCCTGGCCAGGTCGCGCGTGAAGTCTTCGCGCACGTTGCCCTGTTCGGCCGTCAGCGAGGTGGAGTCGCGCGCGTCGAAGCCGATCATCTCATTGAGCAGCAGCGCGCAGTCTTCCGCCGTCTGGGCGATTGGGCCGCCCTGGTCGAGCGAGGAGGCGAACGCGATCATGCCGAAGCGCGACACGCGCCCATACGTCGGCTTGATGCCGGTGACGCCGCAGAACGAGGCCGGCTGGCGGATCGAGCCGCCGGTATCGGTGGCGGTGGCCGCAGGCGCCAGGCGCGCGGCGATCGCGGCAGCCGAGCCGCCCGAGGAGCCGCCCGGCACCGCCAGCTTGTCCCACGGGTTTTTCACCGCACCGAACGCCGAGTTCTCGTTCGACGAGCCCATCGCGAATTCGTCGCAATTGAGCTTGCCCAGGCTGACCATGCCTGCCGCGCTGAAGCGTTCGACCACGGTGGCGTCGAACGGGCTGGTGTAATTGCCGAGCATTTTGGAGCCGGCAGTGGAGCGCCAGCCGCGCGTGACGAAGATGTCCTTGTGCGCGATCGGCACACCGGTGAGGGGGCCGGCGCTGCCGCCAGCCAGGCGCCCGTCTGCCGCGGCGGCCTGCGCCAGCGTCAGCGATTCATCGACGTGCAGGAACGCGTTCAGGTCGCTCGACTTGATGCGGGCGAGGTATTGTGTGGCCAGTTCGGTGGCAGACACCTGTTTCGAATGCAGGAGTTCGGACAGCTGTTTCAGGGTGTTTGTATGCATGGCTGATGGTCGAATCCGTGATTACTCAATAACTTTTGGTACCAGGTACAGGCCGTCCTGGGTTTTCGGCGCCGGCGCCTGGTAATCGTCGCGGCGGTTTTCTTCGGTAACGACGTCGTCGCGCAGGCGCAGCGACAGCGAATCCATCACCGCGGCCAGCGGTTGTGACAGTGGCGCCACACCAGAAGTATCAATTGCCTGCATTTGCTCGGCCAGCGCAAAAATGCCATTCAATTCATTCAATGCGGTCTCTGCATGGGACTCGTCCATATCGAGCTGCGCAAGGTGGGCAATGCGTTTTACGTCTGAAAGTGTCAGGGACATGGCGGGATAGCGCGGCGTATGCCGCGTTCATAATGGGGTGGTCAAAAAGTTAAAACTTGGATAACAGAGCGCTAAATGTAGATAAAACCTTGTTAACACCGGCGATTTCATCGGGCAAACTGGCGTGGAAATCACCGGTTTTTCAGCATTTCCACGCCAAATTATAAGGTAGAATGGCGGGCTAATGCGCTGTGGAGGCTGAATACCGCCTGTTACGGCTTGCGAACTGCGCGACGGTGCGACAATATACGCGCGGCGAAGTATCCTTATTAATGCTAAATGCGCCGATGCGCCACAGGACACACATGTTTGGTTTTTTACGCAGCTATTTTTCGAACGATCTCGCAATTGACCTGGGTACGGCTAATACGCTGATTTACGTGCGTGGCCTCGGCATCGTCCTCGACGAACCATCCGTCGTCGCTATTCGCCAGGAAGGCGGCCCCAACGGCAAGAAGACCATCCAGGCAGTCGGTAAGGAAGCAAAGCAGATGCTCGGTAAAGTACCGGGCAACATCGAGGCGATCCGCCCGATGAAAGACGGCGTGATCGCCGACTTCACCGTCACCGAACAGATGCTCAAGCAGTTCATCCGCATGGTGCACGACTCCAAATTCTTCCGTCCTTCGCCGCGCATCATCATTTGCGTGCCGTGCGGTTCGACCCAGGTCGAGCGCCGCGCGATTCGCGAATCGGCGCTTGGCGCCGGCGCGTCGCAGGTGTACCTGATCGAAGAGCCAATGGCAGCGGCCATCGGCGCCGGCCTGCCGGTGTCGGATGCAACCGGCTCGATGGTCGTCGACATCGGCGGCGGCACCACTGAAGTGGGCATCATCTCGCTGGGCGGCATGGTGTACAAGGGTTCCGTGCGCGTCGGCGGCGACAAGTTCGACGAGGCGATCGTCAACTACATCCGCCGCAACTACGGCATGCTGATCGGCGAGCAGACCGCCGAGGCGATCAAGAAGGCGATCGGTTCCGCGTTCCCTGGCTCCGAAGTCAAGGAAATGGAAGTCAAGGGCCGCAACCTGTCCGAAGGCATCCCGCGCTCGTTCACGATCTCGTCGAACGAGATCCTCGAAGCGCTGACCGACCCGCTCAACAACATCGTGTCGGCCGTGAAGAACGCGCTCGAACAGACCCCGCCGGAACTGGGCGCCGACATCGCCGAAAAGGGCATGATGCTGACCGGCGGCGGCGCACTGCTGCGCGACCTGGACCGCCTGCTGATGGAAGAAACCGGACTGCCGGTGCTGGTCGCCGAAGACCCGCTCACCTGCGTGGTACGCGGTTCGGGCATGGCGCTCGAGCGCATGGACAAGCTTGGCTCGATCTTCTCCTACGAGTGATCGCATGCCGCTGGCCGCACCCGCGGCCTGTTCCGTGCCCCGGCACGGTAGTCCGTGGCGAAGCGGGGCGCACACGCGCTCCGCGCAGTGACCCTGGCGCAGCGCGCCGCCATCTTCACATTTAAGAATCATGGAATACAGCCCACCGCCACTGTTCAAACAAGGCGCCCCAGCGCGGGTCAAGGTGACTGTCTTCGCGTTGATCTCCATCGTGCTGCTGCTGGTCGACGCGCGCATGAACACCCTGGCCACCATCCGACAGGTCGCCGGCACCGTCCTCTATCCCTTGCAAATGGCCGCGCTGATGCCGCGCGAGGCGGTGACGACCATGGGCAGCTACTTTTCCTCGCTGTCCGCGCTACAGAAGGAAGTGCACGACCTCAAAAGCCAGCAGGCCGCCACCGCGCACCTGATGCAGCAGGCGCGCCTTGAAATGGCCGAGAACGCGCACCTGCGCAAGCTGATGGGCGCGCGCGCACACATTCCGGTCAAATCGATGATGAGCGAGATCCTGTACGACGCGCGCGACCCGTCGGCGCGCAAGGTCGTGCTTGACCGCGGCTCGCGCAATGGCGTCGCGCTCGGCCTGCCGGTGATCGACAATGCCGGCGTGGTCGGCCAGGTCACCCGCGTATTCCCGTTCACGTCCGAAGTAACGCTGCTGACCGACAAGGAGCAGGCGATTCCCGTCCAGGTGCTGCGCAATGGCTTGCGCAGCGTCGCCCACGGCCGCGGCAATGCAGGCACGCTGGAGCTGCGCTTCGTCGCGCCCAACGCGGACGTGCAGGTCGGCGACGTCTTGATCACATCCGGCATGGACGGGGTCTACCCGGCCGGGCTGGCAGTGGCGAAGGTGGTCCAGGTCGAGAACAACGCCGCCGGCGCGTTCGGCCGCGTGGTGTGCCAGCCGCTGGCCGGCGTCGACCGCAACCGCCAGCTGCTGATTTTGATGTCGTTGCCAGAACTGCCTCCGCGCCCGCCTGAAGAGGCTCCCCCGCCAGCCAAGCGCAGCCTGCTGCCGAAAATGGCGCCGCTCGACACCCCGCGCGCGCCGCAGCTGCCGCCGGCCGCGGCGCCTGCAACCGCCGCGGCACCTGCCGGCGTAACGAAACCAGCCGCCACGCCCGCCGTCGCGGCCCCGGCACCGGAGAGCACACGATGAGCCGTCCACATTACATCCTGCTGCCGGTCAGCCCGCTGTTCATCGCGTTCAGCCTGACCTGCGCCTTCATGCTTAACCTGCTCCCGTGGGGGAAGTGGATCGGCGTGCCCGATTTCGTGGCGCTGGTGCTGGTCTTCTGGGGCATCAAACAGCCGCGCAAGGTGGGCATCGGCGTGGCTTTCTTCATGGGCCTGTTGATGGACGTGCACGAAGCGACCCTGCTGGGCGAGAACGCGCTGGCCTACACGCTGCTGTCCTATTTCGCGATCATGATCCACCGCCGCGTACTGTGGTTCCCGGTGATGACCCAGGCGATCCATGTATTCCCGCTGCTGCTGATGGCGCAGGCGATCCAGATGCTGGTGCACCTGATCGGCTCGGGCAAATTCTCCGGCTGGCTGCAGTTCGTCGAGAGCGCCGTCGCGATTGCGCTGTGGCCTGTGATCTCGTCCCTGCTGATGGCGCCGCAGCGCCGCGCCGTGGACCGCGACCACACGCGCCCAATCTGAAGCAGCGATGACTGAAATTAAGAACAACGACCGGGAGATCCACCGCTTCCGCATGCGCCTTGCGGCGTTCATCGGGATCGTATTCATCGGTTTCGGCGTGCTGGTGACGCGCTTCGTCTGGCTGCAGGTCATCAAGTACGACGACTACGCCGCGCAGGCTGAAGACAACCGCATCGCGATCGTGCCGATCGTGCCGAACCGGGGCCTGATCGTCGACCGCAACGGCGTCGTCCTGGCGCGTAACTTCTCGGCTTACACCCTCGAAATCACCCCGTCGAAACTGCAGGCCACCCAGGATTCGGTCATCGACGAACTGGCCACGCTGGTGGAAGTGACGCCGCGCGACCGCAAGCGCTTCAAGCGCCTGCTGGAAGAATCGCGCAGCTTTGCCAGCGTGCCGCTGCGCACCCGGCTGACCGACGACGAGGTGGCGCGCTTCACCGCGCAGCGCTTCCGCTTCCCCGGCGTCGAAGTGCAGGCGCGCCTGTTCCGCCAGTATCCGCTGGGCGAAGTCGCTTCGCACGTGATCGGCTACATCGGCCGCATCAACCAGCGCGACGCCAAGGTGATCGACGCCAGCGAGGACGCGGCCAACTACAACGGCACCGACCATATCGGCAAGGAAGGCCTCGAGAAAAGCTATGAGAAGCACCTGCATGGGCGCACCGGCTACGAAAAAGTGATCAAGACCGCCGGCGGGCGCGCGGTGTCGACACTGTCGCGCACCGAGGCTACCCCGGGCAGCAACCTGATCCTGTCGGTCGACATCGAGCTGCAAAAGATCGTCGAGGAGGCGTACGGCGACTTCAAGGGCGCCTTCGTCGCGATCGAGCCGGAAACCGGCGATGTGCTGGCTTACGTCTCGCGCCCCGGCTACGACCCCAACCTGTTCGTCGACGGTATCGACACGCAGAACTGGAACGAACTCAATACCTCGATGGACCGGCCGATGATGAACCGCCCGCTGTCGGGCACCTATCCGCCTGGTTCGACCTTCAAGCCGTTCATGGCGCTCGCGGCGCTGGAGCAGGGCCGCCGCACGCCGTCGCAGGGTATCTCCGACCCTGGCTTCTTCTACCTCGGCGGGCACCGCTTCAATGACGACAAGCCGGGCGGCCACGGCTTCGTCAACATGCATGATTCAATCGTCGCCTCGTGCGACACTTACTACTACCAGCTCGGCAACGAGATGGGAGTCGATAACATCCACAACTTCATGCAGAAGTTCGGCTTCGGCGAGAAAACCGGCATCGACCTGGAGCACGAAAAGACCGGCGTGCTGCCGTCGACCGCATGGAAGCGCGAGCGCTACAAGAACAACAAGGCCATGCAGAAGTGGCACGCGGGCGAGACCATCTCGGTGAGCATCGGGCAGGGCGCCAACAACTACACCATGCTGCAGCTGGCGCACGCCGTCTCGATCCTGGCGAACAATGGCGTGGTGATGAAGCCGCACCTGGTCAAGATCATCGAGGACGGCGCCACCCGCGCGCGCACGCTGACCGTGCCGAAGGAAACCCGGCGCGTGCCGCTCAAGCAGGAAAACATCGATGTGATCAAGCGCGCGCTGGTGGGCGTCAACACCGAGCCTACCGGCACCGGCCGCATCGCGTTCGCGAATGCAGGCTACACATCGGCCGGCAAGACCGGTACCGCGCAGGTGATCGGCCTGAAAGGCCAGAAGTACAACGCCAGCCGGATTGCCGAACGTTTCCGCGACAACGCGCTGTACGTCGCGTTCGCGCCCGCGGATAAGCCGCGCATCGCGCTGGCGATGGTGGTCGAGAACGCGGGCTTCGGCGCCGCCACCGCCGCGCCAATCGCACGCAAGGCGATGGATTACTACCTGCTGGGGAAGCGGCCGGTGATCAAGGTCGAACCCAAGCCGGATGCCGCAGCCGCACCTGCACACTGAGGAATAACATGCGTATCAACGAACGCCGCTCGCTCTGGCGCCGCATGCGGCCCTACTTCACCGTCTTCGACGGCCCGCTCGCGCTGATCGTGTTCCTGCTGTTCGCCACCAGCCTGGTGACGCTGTACTCGGCCGGCATCGATTTCCCGGGCCGGGTCGAAGGCCAGATCCGCAACATCATCGTCTCGTTCATCTTCATGTGGATAGCCGCCCTGGTGCCGCCGCAGCTGCTCATGCGCCTCGCCGTGCCGATTTATACGGTCGGCGTCGCGCTGCTGATTGCGGTATTCATGTTCGGGATTATCAAAAAAGGCTCGCGCCGCTGGCTGCACATCGGTATCGATATCCAGCCTTCCGAAATCATGAAGATTGCCATGCCCCTGATGCTTGCCTGGTATTTCCAGCAGCGTGCCGGGGTGGTGAAGTGGAGTTCCTTCCTGGTTGCGGCCGTCCTGCTGGCCATACCGGTCGGGATGATCCAGCTGCAGCCCGACCTCGGCACATCGCTGCTGGTGCTCGCTTCGGGGATGTACGTCATCTTCCTGGCCGGGCTGTCATGGAAGGCGATCGCCGGCCTGGTGGTGGCGTTCTTCGCCAGCCTTCCGGTGGCCTGGTCGCTGATGCACGATTACCAGCGCGACCGCGTGATGACGCTGATCGACCCCACCGCCGACCCGCTCGGCAAGGGCTTCCACATCCTGCAGTCGATCATCGCGATCGGCTCGGGAGGCATATCGGGCAAGGGCTGGCTGCACGGATCGCAAGCCCACCTTGAATTCGTCCCCGAAGCCACCACCGACTTCGTGTTCGCTGTCTTCGCCGAGGAATTCGGCCTGATCGGCATCCTGATCCTGCTGTTCATGTACCTGCTGCTGATCGGCCGCGGCCTGATGATCGCGGCGAATGCGGCCAACCTGTTCTCGCGCCTGCTGGCCGGCGCGATCTCGATGATCTTCTTTACCTTCGTGTTCATTAACATGGGTATGGTAAGCGGGATCCTGCCGGTGGTTGGCGTGCCCTTGCCGTTCCTGAGCTACGGCGGCACCGCGCTGATGACACTCGGGCTTTGCCTGGGCATCCTGATGAGCATCCAGCGCCACCGCAAGCTGGTGCAGACCTGATGCGGTCCGCGCTCGGCAAGATGTCGCTTCCGCTGCTGGCGCTGGCCCTGGCCGGTTGCGGCAGCACGTCCGGCCACAAGCAGCACTCGATCTGGCCATTCCCTAAAATCCTGCAGAAGGACCGCCATCCGGTCGATCCGGACCTGCCGCTGCTGCCGGCCGCCGGCTCGGGCCGGGGCGGGTACTACCAGGACGACGGACCGGGCGAGTACCCGCCGGCGAACCTGAAGGACCTGGCTGACGCGGTCGTGCGCGCCGAACCCTATTCGAAATGGGCCAACCGGCCCTATACCGTATTCGGCAAGACCTACGTCCCGATCGTGAACGAAGAGCCGTTCGTGCAGCGCGGCGTGAGCAGCTGGTACGGGAAGAAGTTCCACGGCCAGCGCACCGCGTCCGGTGAGATCTACGACATGTACAAGATGACCGCGGCTCATCCGACGCTGCCGATTCCGTCGTTCGCGCGCGTGACCAGCCTCGCCAACGGCAAGCAGGTGGTGGTGCGGATCAACGACCGCGGCCCGTTCCACGCCAGCCGCGTGATCGATGTCTCGTTCACGGCCGCGCTCAAGCTCGGCCTGCTGGGCAAGGGCAGCCAGGAGGTGGAGGTCGAACGCCTGCTGCCTAACCGCGAAGTCAACATCGCCGCGCAGCGCCGCAATGCCCCGCAGGCGCCGGCGGGTATCGCGGCGCTTGCGCTGACCGATGGCGCCACCGACCGCGAAGCGTCGACCGACCGCGCGGCGGTGGCCCCGTCCAATGCGTGGTACCTGCAGCTTGGCGCCTATTCGCGTGCCGACAAGGCCGAACAGGAGCGCGCACGCCTTCGCAATAACGCCAGCGTGCGCGGTGTGCTCGAAGTGGTCAAGGGTGGATCGATCCACCGGCTGTTCAGCGGTCCGTTCGCCAGCAGGGAAGAGGCGAACGACGCATTGCGCGAATTGAAGGCGCTCGGGCTGGACCCGATGGTCATCAGGCGCTGACCCGCGCTACCTGCAGTTGCGTGCGCGCTGGCCGGGGAAGGTGGCGGCGATGCGGTCCAGTTTCTGGCCGGTCGCCGCGTCGATATCGCGGAAGCGGTAATTCACTCGTACCACCTGGGTGCCGCGGCTGCTGATGCGCGCGCCTTGCACGCCCTGTTTGTTCAGCGCCGCCAGCAGCGTCTTGGCCGCGTTCTCCGATTTGAACACGCCCAGCGAAATCGCCCACTTCATCGGCGTATTGTCCGGGATGACGTAGAAGTTCGTCACGCCGAGGTTTTTCAGTTCGTCCGCCTTGCGGTCGGCTGCCTCGCGCGATGCGTGCGGCGGCACGTGGACCATGTAGCTGCCCACCTCCGTGGTGGTCACGTTCTGGCGTAGCGGCTGCTGCGGCAGGCCGAGCGCCGCGATCCGGTTGTCGAAGCGGCGCGCGTCCTGCGCGTTCAGGCTGCCGATTTCAATGCAGGCGATAAGCGCGGGCGTGGCGGCGACCGGCGCCGCGGGCAGCGGCTGCGGCGGCGCATCGGCCGGTTTTTCCTCGGTCGCTTTTGCAGCGGGCACCAGCCTCAGCTTGTCCGCGTTGACCTGGCCCTTCATCCGGGCCGGCTCGCGCTCGTTGCCCTTGAAGTTGCCAAGGTAGCCGCGCCCGTAGGCGAACAGCACCCCGTTAATGCAGAGCAGGAACCAGAAGAGAAATTTCAGCACAGCTTATCCTGTAAAAGTGGCGGAGGCATGCAGTCCGGCCAGGACGATATTATCGGCCAGCCGGTGCGGGATGGATAGCGCGGGGGCGATGAACGGCGCCGCGCCCCCGGAGATGATGCAGAGTGCGCCGCCATGCAGCCGGCACGCGCGTTCGATCGCGCCGGCCTGCGCCGACAGGCAGCCGGACCGGATTGCGTCGTCGGTGTTGTCGGCGAAAGGGCTGGCCAGTGCGCCGGCATGTGCAACCTGCGGCAGCTGCGCCGTATTCGATGCAAGCGAAGCGGCCATCAGGCCCAGGCCCGGCAGGATCATCCCGCCGATGAACAGGCCGTCGGCGCTGACCGCGTCGATCGTGGTGGCGGTGCCGCAGGTGGCGACCACCAGCGGCTGGCCGGGCGCCAGTGCGCGCGCGCCGATCGCGGCGGCAAAGCGGTCGCAGCCCAGTTGTTGAGGATTGCGGTAGCCGTTGCGCAGGCCCGCCAGCTCGGGCGCCGAGGCGAACCACGTGACCGGCACCGGCGGCAGCATCAGCTGCAGCTGGTCGCGCAGCCGCTGGCCGGCGACGTTCGATACGATCGCACGCGTGATCTCGATGCCCTGCCATGCAGCGGGAAGGTGGTTCAGGTCGGCGTGCGCGGCCGCACCGGAGGCGGCCCACTGTCCGGCGGGTGCGCCGGCTTCGGCCAGCGCCCATTTGATGCGGGTGTTCCCGGCGTCGACGAGCAGCAGCATGTCAGTGCTCCCGCACGCGCAGCGAGACGTCGCCGGCGAGCACGGTGATGCGGCCGTCGGCGCGATCGAGCAGCAGGCGGCCGCCGTCGTCGACCCCTGCGGCTGTCCCTTCGTGCAGGGTGGCGCCGTTGTCGACAATTTCGACCAGGCGCCCCTGCCACGCATGCAGCCGGTTCCAGCGCGCGCTGAAGGCGCCGAAGCCGGCAGACCGGAACTCATCCAGTGCGGCGGCAAGGCTGTCGAGCAGCGCCGCCATCAGCTGGTCGCGGTCCATTTGCGCCAGCCACGGGGCTGCCGCGACAGTGCGTCCGATGCGCGCTTCCATTTCATCGGGCATGCGCAGGTTCAGGCCGACACCGATCACGGCCCAGATGCCCCCGCCTGGAGCGGACTGGGTTTCGATCAGCACGCCGGCCAGCTTGCTGCCGTCCTTGAGCACGTCGTTCGGCCATTTCAGCTGGACCTGGACGCCGCACGCAGCAAGCGCGTCGGCAAGCGCCACGCCCACCGCCAGCGGCAGGCCGGCCAGCTGCTGCAAGGGCAGGTCGAATTTCCAGGCGAGCGAAAAGGTCAGCGAATCGCCGGGTGCGGACAGCCAGCTGCGCCCTGCGCGGCCGCGCCCTGCGCTCTGGTGTTCGGCCACCAGCAGCGTCGGTCCCGCCAGCGTTGCGGCGCGGGCGAGCAGGTCGGCGTTGGTGGAACCCGTCTCGGCGACGACTTCAACCGCGACGTTGGCGCGGCTACGCTGCGCGATCGCGCCCGCGTTCATTCCGCAGCCTTGCGCGCCTTGTGCGGCGCGCGCGAAAACGCGAAGTCGTAGACTGCATTGGGCAGTGCGCGCAGCACCTTGGCCACGACGCCCATCTGCCACGGGATGACGGCGTAACTGGTGCCGCGTTCGATCGCATCGGCCGCTTTGGACGCGAAGCGCGCAGCCGGCATCAGGAATGGCATCGGATAGCGGTTGTGGCGCGTCATTGGCGTATCGATGTAGCCGGGCGCGATGGTAACCACCTTGATGCCGTCGTGCCTGAGTTCGAGCCGCAGCGATTCGCAGTAGCTGAGCACGGCAGCCTTGGATGCGCTGTATGCGCCGGCGCCGGGAAGGCCGCGGATGCCGGCCACGCTGCCGATGCCGACCAGGCGGCAGGCGCCATCTTGCGCCTTCATCGTCGCGATGAACGGCGCGAAGGTGGCCACGGTGGCGCTGACGTTGGTTGCCAGGATGGTGTCGAATACCGGCAGGTCGGCGGCGAATTCGGTCAGCGTGCCGTGCGAGATGCCGGCGTTGGCGATGACGACGTCGGCGCCGCCATGGCTGTCGATGAAGTCGCGCGCGGCCGCCGCCAGCGCCGCATGGTCCGTGACATCCAGCGCGTAGACCTTGTGCAGGTGTGGGTTGGGAAGGCTGGCCGCGAGCTGCTGCAGCACATCGGCCCGGCGCGCGGCCAGGCCGAGAATCGCGCCGCGCGCGGCGTATTCGGCGGCCAGCGCCGCGCCGATGCCGCTCGATGCGCCCGTGATGAAGACACGTGTCATGGCCGGGCGCATCGCCGGGTTACTTGTTTGCTGCTTTGGCTTTGGCGACCAGGTGGTCGAGGACCTTGAGCCCTGCCTGCTGCTGCTCTTCTTCGCTCTGGTCGGTCTTCACCGCGGCGCTGGCCAGCGAAGGGGAGGTCAGGTAGCGTCCGCCCACGGCGAGGATCGGCCAGTGGTCGATCTTGTACGCTTCCATCAGGTCGGCGGCGCGGCGCGTCCTGGCCTGCATGCCGAACGAGCGGTAGGCGTCGATGAATTTTGCGCGGTCGATGCCGTTCTTCTCGGCCCACGCGAATACCGCCTCATCGTTCGGGAAGCGCTGGCGCTCGTGATGCATCGCGTTGAAGACCTTGGCGTGGTACTGGTCCAGCACGCCGAGCGCGTCAAGCGTGTAATACAGGCGCTGCTGCGGCAGCACGCCGCCGCCGCGCGTGATGTGCACGCGCTTGAAGACGATGTTCGCGCCTTGCTTCTTGACCCACGCGGCAAGCACCGGCTCGAAAGCGTGGCAGTGCGGGCACGCGTAATCGAAGAACTCCGTGACTTCAACCTTGGCCCCTGCATCCGTGCTCTGGATCTCCGGCAGCGTCAGGTACTCGACGCCGTTGGCCGGGCTGGCAGGGGAGGCGGTTGCAGTCGCCGCGACGGCGCACAGCGCCGCTGCGCACAAGATGGTCCGGATGAATCGCATGCTGGAGGCTCCTGGGGTGGGTGTTATTTCTGGTTGCGCACGATGGCGACATCGATGCCGGCGTCGACCAGCTTGGCGCGCGCGCGGTTCATGGTTTCGACCTGGTTGTACGGGCCGATACGCACACGGTGCAGCACGTCCGGACCGTTGGTACGGTCCGTGATGTTGGCTTCGAAACCGAGCAGGGCCAGCTTGGCGCGGGTGTTTTCGGCATCCTCGATTTCGCGGAACGCGCCGGCCTGCAGGTAGTAGATGGTTTTTTCTTCGCCCCCGTCAGCCACGGCGGCAGGAACGGCAGCCGGTGCCGGCGCTGGCGCAGGGGCGGCCGGCGCAGCGGCCGTGTCCAGGCCGGCGATGACGTCGCCCAGCGGATCGGCTTCCGGCGCCGCCGGCTTGCCGGCAAACTGCTTGTTGGCCTCGCGCGCAGCCTGCTTGTTACCGTACAGCGGCTTGTTCGGGTCGGCGGCCTGGCCCGATTGCGGCTCGCCCATCTTGCCGAGCTTGCCCGTCTTGTCGGTGAACGGGGTGGCGCCCTTGGTGATCAGGAGCGCTACGATAACCGCGATCACCAGGCCGATGATCAGGCCGATGATGATGCCGGTAAGGGTATTGCCGCGCTGGCGCGCAGGCGAAAACGAGAGGTGGTTTGATTTCATCTGGATCCTGGCTTGTCCCGGTTACATCTTGTTTGGCGCGGATACGCCGATCAGCGCGAGGCCGTTGCGCAGCACCTGGCGGGTGGCGGCGGCCAGCGCCAGGCGCGCCAGTTTCAGTGGCTCGTTATCATCGAGCAGCCATTTGTGCGCAAAGTAGTAGCTATGCAGCTCACCGGCGAGCTCGCGCAGGTAGAACGCGACCTGGTGCGGGCCAAGCTCGGCCTGGGCGCGCTCGAGCATCTCGGGATACGCCGCCAGCTTGGCCAGCAGGCTCGCTTCGTGCGCGGTAGCCAGCGGGGACAGGTCGACATCGGCCAGTTGCGCTTCGTCGCCGCCCCAGTTGGCCAGGGCCGAGCAGATGCGCGCATGGGCGTACTGCACGTAATACACCGGGTTTTCGTCGCTGGTGGCCAGCGCGACGTCGACGTCGAACACGAACTCGGTGTCGGCCTTGCGCGAAATGAGGAAGAAGCGCACCGCGTCGCGGCCCTTGCCGATGTCGCCGCCGCCGGACCATTCGATCAGGTCGCGCACGGTGACGTACGAGCCGGCGCGCTTGGAGATCTTGACCTCTTCGCCGTCCTTCATCACGGTGACCATCTTGTGCAGCACGTAGTCGGGGTAGCCCTGCGGGATGCCCATGTCGATCGCCTGCAGGCCGGCGCGCACGCGCGCGATGGTGCCGTGGTGGTCGCTGCCCTGGATGTTGATGGCCTGGACGAAGCCGCGCTGCCACTTGGTGACGTGGTACGCCACGTCCGGCACGAAGTAGGTGAAGGTGCCGTCGGACTTGCGCATCACGCGGTCCTTGTCGTCGCCGTATTCGGTGGTGCGCAGCCACAGCGCGCCGTCCTGTTCATAGGTCTTGCCGGCGCGGACCAGCGTGTCGACCGCCGCTTCGACCTTGCCTTCGAGGTAAAGCGACGATTCGAGGTAGTAGTTGTCGAACTTGACGCCGAACGCCTGCAGGTCGATGTCCTGCTCGTTGCGCAGGTAAGTCACGGCGAATTTGCGGATCGATTCGATGTCGTCCGGCTCGCCGCTGGCGGTGGCCGGCTCGCCGTCGCTGGCCGAGACGGTTTTACCTTCCAGGAAGTCGTTAGCGATGTCCTGGATGTAGTCGCCGTTGTAGGCCGACTCGGGCCAGCCGGCGTCGCCCGGCTTGACGCCGCGGGTGCGCGCCTGCACCGAGTTCGCCAGGGTGGCGATCTGCACGCCGGCATCGTTGTAATAGAACTCGCGGGTCACGGCAAAGCCCTGCGCTTCGAACAGC
Source organism: Telluria sp. (assembly GCA_036402435.1). GTDB lineage: Bacteria > Pseudomonadota > Gammaproteobacteria > Burkholderiales > Burkholderiaceae_D > Telluria_A. The sequence goes on from DASWSX010000232.1 coordinate 20,138, forward strand.
GCCGACAGCGCATCGCCGAGCGCGGCCTGGCGGCCGTGGCCGACGTGCAGCGGGCCGGTTGGATTGGCCGAGACGAATTCCAGGATGACCTTCTTGCCCTGGCCAAGGTCGCCGCGGCCGAATTTGCCTTGTTGCTGCATGATGGTGCGCACCACCGACTGCTTGGCGCTGGCGGCCACGCGCAGGTTGATGAAGCCAGGACCTGCGATGTCGGCGCTTTCAACCAGGCCTTTGCCGGCCGGGTTTTCAAGCAGGCCTGCCACGATCTTCTGGGCCAGCTCGCGCGGGTTCATCTTGAGCTGTTTGGCCAGCTGCATCGCGATATTGCAGGCGATGTCGCCATGCGACGGGTCGCGCGGGCGCTCCAGGACGACGGCCGGCGTGAGGCCGGTGCCTTCGAGTACAGGGGCGAGGGCGGCCTGGAACAGGGCGGCGATTTCTTGCTTTTGTTGGGCGAGCATGTGCGGTGGGTCTGTAAAGTGAAGGTGCGGTGGCGGTGCCACGGGCAAAGTTGGTCAATTATACTGGTTTGGGGCCCTGCGCAGTACCGCCGGCAGCAGCGCACCGGTGGCGTGTTTAAGCTTGGCTTATGGTTTCACCCGGTACAATGGCGCCTTTATAGTGCACGTATTGTAAAGACGACCATGACCGACAAGCGCCCGACGCTCTCCCTCAAGCCAGCGCCCAAGAAATCCGGCGCGCCGAAACGCGCCCCCGCGCCCGTGATCCGGCCCAGCTACGAGGTCAAGCCGGTGCTGCAAAGCGGCTACCGTCCCGACCTGCGCGACGATTCGCTGGCGCTGGCGCTGGCCGGCGCGGCCCACGCGGTGGCCCAGGTGCGCGGCGGCGTGACGCTGCCGCAGGCGCTTGCCGCCTCGTTCGAGGTGATGGACGCGTCGCCGCAGGCGCGTGGAGCGATCCAGGACATCGCGTACCGCACCATGCGCAAAATGGGCCGCAGCGAGGTGCTGCTCGGCCTGATGACGTCGAAAGCGCCGGAGCCGCCGATGCTGGCCGGCCTCCTGTGCAGCGCGCTGGCGCTGCTCGACACCGCGGAGGGGGAAGCCGCGGCGTATGAAGAATTCACCGTGGTCGACCAGGCTGTCACGGCAGCGGCGTCGCATCCGGACATGGCGCACGCGCGCGGCATGGTCAACGCCGTGCTGCGCCGCTTCCTGCGCGAACGCACGGCGCTGGTGGCCGAAGCGGTGAAGCAGCCGGTCGCGCAGTGGAACTACCCGGACTGGTGGATCGACGCCGCCAGGGCGGCGCACCCGCGCCAGTGGCAGCAGATCCTCACCGCCGGCAATGCGCCGCCTCCGCTCACCTTGCGCGTCAACCGCCGCAAGAGCACGACCGCCGGCTATCTTGAACTGCTCGCCGCGGCCGGTATCGGCGCGGCGCAGATCGGTCCGAGCGCGGTGCGCCTCGAGCGCCCGCTGCCGGTATCGCAAATCCCCGGCTTTGACGCCGGCGTGGTGTCGGTCCAGGATGCCGGCGCCCAGATGGCCGCGCCGCTGCTCGACCTGGCCGACGGCATGCGCGTGCTGGACGCCTGCGCCGCCCCCGGCGGCAAGACCGGGCATATCCTGGAACTGGCCGACGCCGACGTGACCGCGCTCGACGCCGACCCGAAGCGGCTGGTGCGCGTGCGCGAGAACCTCGAGCGCCTCGGCCTGCACGCCACCATGACGGCGGCCCAGGCGCAGGAGAGCGGCTGGTGGGACGGCCGCCAGTACGACCGCATCCTGGCCGACGTGCCCTGCACGGCGTCCGGCATCGTCCGGCGCCACCCCGACATCCGCTGGCTGCGACGCAAGGGCGACACGCTCCAACTTGCAACACTTTCGGCCAAAATTCTCGACAACCTTTGGCAGATGCTTCGCCCCGATGGTAAATTGCTGTTCGTGACATGTTCGCTCTGGCCCCAGGAATCGGAGGCGCAAGCCGCCGCGTTCGCGGTGCGCCACCAGGCGATCCGCCTCGATGCGCCGGGCCAGCTGCTTCCGGGCTGCGACGCCGGACAGGATCACGACGGTTTGTTCTACGCGCTGTTCCAGAAGGCGCCGTAACGGGTCCTCCGGCATTTCAATGATGATTAAGGCTCTGGCCCACTTGTGACACTACGATTTCTTCGACTCCTGGCATGCCAGCTGCTGCTGGCGCTTGCGTGCGCCCAGGCGCATGCGGCCGATGGCGTGGATATCACGCGTGCCCGCATCGAAGCGACCGAGGACGGCTACAAGCTCGATGCCGCTTATGCGTTCGACCTGAATTCGGCCATCGAGGATGCTATCCATCATGGCGTCGACCTGTATTTCACCACCGAAGTCCAGCTGACCCGCCCGCGGTGGTACTGGCGCGACGAAAAGGCCGCTTCGGCCAAGCAGACCATCCATATCAAGTACAACGTCCTGACACGCCAGTACAACGTGCTGGTGCAGGGGAGTGTTCCGCAAAGCTTCCAGACCCTGGATGACGCGCTGTTCCTGATACGCCGTCCGAGCCGCTGGGTGATCGCGCCGCGCGGCGCGCTCAAGCCGGGCGAAGTGTATGACGTCAGCCTGCGCATGGGGATGAACCGCGAATACCTGTCGAAGCCGAGCCAGGTCAATGCGTTCAGCAATTCGGGCTGGCGCCTGTCGTCCGATACCAAGACGTTTACCTACAAGGCCGAGTAAGTGAAACAGGGATTGCGGTACGCGGTAGTCGTCGCTGGCGGCGTCGTCAGCATCCTGTTGTTCCTGCTCGCCGCTGCCTCCGACAGCTCCGGTTTCTTCGACCGCTACTACTCCTGGCTGCTTGGGCTGAACGCGGCGGTGGCCGCGACCCTGCTGGTGTTCTCCATCGTCGCGCTGGCGCGCCTGTATTCACGCTACAAGAGCGGCAAGTTCGGCTCGCGCCTGATGGCGCGCCTGATGATGCTGTTCGCCACCATCGGCATCCTTCCCGGCCTGGTGATCTTCATGGTGTCGGTGCAGTTCGTGTCGCACTCGATCGAGTCCTGGTTCGACGTCAAGATCGAAGCGGCGCTGCAGTCGGGAGTGAACCTGGGCGTGGCCGCGCTTGACCAGTCGCTGTCGGAACTGGGCGCGCAGGCCGAGGTCAGCGCCGCCACCGTGGCCGGCCAGGACGTCTGGTCCGGCCAGCAGATCCTCAAGCGACTGCTGGACGAGCGCGAAGGCATGCAGAACGCGATGATCATCGGCGCCGACGGCAAGGTGCTGGCCAGCGCATCGGCCGGCCGCAGGGCCGACCTGGCGGCCGACATCCCGACGCCGCAGATGCTGCTGCAGGCAGTGATGCCCGGCGGGTACGCGCGTGCCGAGGGCGGCATCGAGCGCGACTTCCGCGCCGCGCCCGGCGCATCCGACAGCGCCACCGACGCGGCCACCGGGCTGCGCCTGCGCGTGGTGCAGGCCATTCCCGAACCGCCCGGCGCGCAGCCGCGCTTCCTGCAGCTGATGCAGGCGGTGCCGGTGCACCTGGCGTCCAACGCCGAAGTGCTGCGCAGCGCCTACAGCGAATACCAGGAGCGCTCGGCCGCGCGCGAAGCGCTGCGCAAGATGTACATCGAGACGCTGACCCTGACCCTGCTGCTGGCGATCTTCGGGGCGATTGCCAGCGCTTTCATCATCGCCGGCCGGCTGGCGCAGCCGCTGCTGGTGCTGGCAGAAGGCACGCGCGCGGTGGCCGAGGGCGACCTGTCGCCGCGCCCGATCGTGGCCACCAACGACGAACTGGGCACCCTGACGCAGTCGTTCAACATGATGACCGGCCAGCTGTTCGAAGCGCGCAGCGCGGTAGAACGCAACCGCTCGGCGCTGCAAAGCGCCAAGGCCCACCTTGAGTCGGTGCTGGCCAACATGTCGGCCGGCGTGATCGTGCTCGACGCCGACTTCCACGTGGTGAACTCGAACGAAGCGGTCGAACGCATCCTGCTCCATCCGGTGGCGGCCCACCTCGGCGCGGCGCTGTCGGATATCGCCGGCCTCGAAGTGTTCGCCGGCGCCGTCAACCGCGCCTTCTCGGCGCAGAGCGCCGGATCGGCCGCCGGCAGCGCGCGCCTGCGCAGCCACTGGCAGCAGCAGCTCGAGATCCCGCGCCGTCCCGGCAGCGCCGACGACCATGACATCACGCTGCTGGCACGCGGCTCGCGCCTGCCGGTGGGCGCCGGCAGCGGCTTCATCGTGGTGTTCGACGATATCTCCGACGTGATCTCGGCCCAGCGCTCGATCGCGTGGGGTGAAGTGGCGCGCCGCCTGGCCCATGAAATCAAGAACCCGCTCACGCCGATCCAGCTGGCGGCCGAACGCATGCAGATGAAGCTTGAAGCCCACCTGCCGCAAAAGGAAGCCGACCTGCTTAACCGCGGCACCGCCACCATCGTCAACCAGGTCGATGCGATGAAGCGCATGGTCGACGACTTCCGCGATTATGCCAAGGCGCCGCCGGCCCAGCTCCAGACGCTCGACCTGAATGCGCTGATCGGCGAGATCCTTGATCTGTACCTGGCCGGCGACGGCAGCGACATCATCCACGCGGCGCTGGCGCCCGGGCTGCCGGCAGTGATGGGCGACCCGACGCAGCTGCGCCAGGTGATCCACAACCTGCTGCAGAACGCGCAGGACGCGATGAACGACCGCGCGCCGGATGCGCCGCCGCCGCGCATCGACCTCACCACCGAAGCGGTCCACTACCAGGGCGCCGGCGGCAGCGCCGGCACCGCGGTGCGCCTGTCGATCGTCGATAACGGCCCCGGATTCGCGCCGCGCATACTGGCGCGCGCGTTCGAACCGTACGTCACATCGAAGGCGCGCGGCACCGGGCTTGGCCTGCCAATGGTCAAAAAAATCGTCGACGAACATGGTGGCCGGATCGACATTCAGAACCGCAGCGACGGAACAGGCGCGTCAGTCTTGATTTTGCTGTTAAAGTTAGCTCCTGCGACGTAGTGGCGTAAGGTAAGATTCAGGCATAGAATCATGGCTTTGGCGGCGCGCACGCGCGCGGCCCGGCATGGGCAAAATCAGGAAGGCAAGCTTAGATGGCAAACATACTCGTAGTTGATGATGAAATGGGCATCCGCGAGCTACTCTCGGAGATCCTTGGCGATGAAGGCCATGCGATCCAGCTCGCCGAAAACGCGCAGCAGGCACGCGACGCGCGCGCCGCGGGCGCGCCGGACCTGGTGCTGCTCGATATCTGGATGCCGGATACCGATGGCGTCACCCTGCTCAAGGAATGGCAGCGCGACGGCCTGTTGACCATGCCGGTCATTATGATGTCGGGTCACGCGACGATCGATACGGCGGTGGAAGCGACCCGCATCGGCGCCCTCAATTTCCTGGAAAAGCCGATCGCCCTGCAAAAACTGCTCAAGGCAGTGCAGCAGGGACTCTCGCGCGCGCAGGAAGTGGTGCGCGCCCCGGCGATTGCACCGCGCCCGATGATGGCGGTGCAGGTCGAGGAAAGCGTGGTGGCCGGCGCCGCGATGTTCGCATCAACGCCGCAGCCGGTTGGCATTCCCACCCGCATCGGCGGCATGCCCAACGGCGAGGGCCACGGCTACAACCTGTCGTTCGACCTGCCGCTGCGCGAGGCGCGCGACGCGTTCGAGCGTATGTACTTCGAACACCACCTCGGGCGCGAAGGCGGCAGCATGACCCGCGTGGCCGAAAAGACCGGCCTTGAACGCACCCACCTGTACCGCAAGCTCAAGCAACTCGGCGTCGAGCCGGGCAAGCTGGCCAAAAAAGGGCAATGAGCCTGGCAGCGCTGCCGGCCACCCTCGTGACCGGCGCCAGCGCTGCGCTGCGGGAAGCGGCCATTGCCGCCAGCCTGGCCGGCGCCGGGCAGGGCGGCGTTGCCGCCGCCATCCTCGAAGGCCTGCCTGATCCCCGCTCCATCCTCACTACTTCCGCCTTCCTTGATGTACACCGCATCGCCCCCGGTTGCGTGTGCTGCACCGGCAATCTGGTTTTGCGTGTAACATTAAATCGTGTCCTGCGCCGCCGGCCCGAACGCTTGTATATCGGGCTTGCCAGTACGGAACATCTTGATCAGTTGCGATCGTGGCTGCAACAACCGCCATACGATCAGCTGTTGGAACTGACTCCGGACCTCAGCACTTGAAATTGGTTCCGGGATCCCCACCTCCCCATTGAACGGAGTGGAAAGTCAGCCGTCTGCATATAGACGGTTCCGATCTGCAAAACCGTCTGATCGAGTGAAGGAGTAAGGTATGAACATGATCTACAACAGCGAACAGTACAGCGTCGTCGAGTTCGGCGTTGATCAGAACCTCGAAGCCCTGCGCTTCGGCGGTTACGAGATCGTCGACAAGTCGGGCCGCCGCGAAGCATTTATCGGTGGCAAGCTGGCACAATCGTTCCGGCGCGACGTCAATACGCTGATCGCCAGCGAGCCGACCATGGAAGAGATTGATGACTTCCTTGGTTCTTATGATTCGCTGATGAGCAACCCTGTGCTCCTGCACTAAACCCGTCCGGACGTGGGCCTCCCGCGGGCAGCCCACGGTCCCGGCGACCTCCTGCCGCCGCATGGCGCGCACGCAATCCTTTCCAACAGCACCTCAGGCAGCACATGGTAAGCTTGCTCCATGTGCCAACTCCTCGGAATGAATTGCAATGTCCCTACGGACATTGTCTTTAGCTTTACCGGCTTCGCCCTGCGCGGCGGCCGCACCGACACCCACCACGACGGCTGGGGCATCGCATTTTTCGAAGGCGCCGGCGTGCGCCTGTTTGTCGACCACATGCCGGCGATCGAGTCGCCCGTGGCCGAACTGATCAAGCGGTACCCGATCAAATCGAAAAACGTCATCGCGCATATCCGCAAGGCAACCCAGGGCCATGTCGCGCTGGAGAATTGCCATCCATTCGTGCGCGAACTGTGGGGCCGCTACTGGGTGTTTGCCCATAACGGCGACCTGAAGGAATTCCATCCGGAACTGAATGGCGCGTTCCGCCCGGTCGGCACCACCGACAGCGAGCGCGCGTTCTGCTTCATCCTGCAGGAACTGCGGGCGCGCTTCGGCGACGTCGCGCCGCCCCTGGCCGAGCTGCGCGCCGTGCTCGCCGCGCTCGTGGAGGGCATCGCCGCCCATGGCACGTTCAACATGATGCTGTCGGACGGCTCCGCGCTGTTTGCGCACTGTTCGACCACCTTGCACTACGTGGTGCGCCAGTATCCATTCCCCACCGCCAAGCTTGCCGACGAAGACGTCAGCGTCGATTTCGCCCAGGTCACCACGCCGCAGGACCGGGTTGCCGTCATCGTGACGGCGCCGCTGACCACCAATGAAGAATGGACCGCCTTCGCGCCCGGCGAGCTGAAAGTGTTTGTGGACGGCTGGCCGCAGGACTGACGGTCCGGCAGTTGTTTGTTAACAAAAAAGCCACGACGCCAAAAATAATGGGTTAAAGTATCGGCCATCATTCCGTTTATCACTGGCCGCCGACATGATCGACTCCACAAGTTCCGACAACACCCGCGCCGATATCCGGGTGCGCGATTTCTATATCGCACGCCAGCCGATCCTCGGGCCGGGCCAGGCCTTGTACGGTTACGAACTGCTGTTTCGCAGCGCGCCCGCCGCGCCGGCGAGCATCGATACCCACCTGTCGGCAACCGCGTCGGTCATCGCCCACGCCGCACAGCTCGGCTTGCAAAAGGTGCTCGGCGACGCCTGCGGCTTCCTCAACGTCGATGCGACAGTGCTGACCAGCGACATCTTCGCCTTCCTGCCGCGCGAAAAAATTGTTCTCGAGATTGTCGAGTCGATGCAGCCGAACGCGCCGTTGCTGGAGCGTATTGCACAGCTGCGCGGACACGGTTTCCGTTTCGCGCTGTCCGATGTCATCACCGACTTGCCGGACGGCGACCCGCTGTTGCCAATGGTCGATTACGTCAAGCTCAACCTGCGCTGCACGACCCAGCCCGCCTTGCAGCGCCTGGCGCCGCGGCTGAAGGGGGCCGGCAAGAAACTGGTCGCCCAAAAAGTTGAAACGTACGAAGAGTTCGACACCTGCAAGGCACTTGGGTTCGATTATTTCCAGGGCTTTTATTTTGCGCGTCCAGCGATCCTCAGCGGACGCAAGCTGTCGCCGGGGCAGGCTGCGCTGCTCGAACTGATGAACCTGGTTGTCTCGGACGCCGACAACATCGTCATCGAGCGTGCGCTCAAGAAAGACGTCACGCTAGCCCTGAACCTGTTGCGCATCGTGAATACCCCGGCCGTCGGCGCGGGCCACCGGATCGAGTCGGTCAGCCAGGCATTGACTGTGCTGGGACGCCGCCAGCTGCAGCGCTGGCTGCAGATCATGCTGTATGCCGAACCGGCGCAGCGCGGCCAGGGCATGCCGCCGCTGCTGACGCTGGCCGCTGCACGCGGCCGCCTGATGGAACTGCTGGCCCAGCGCCTGCGCCCCGGCCAGCGCAGCGTGCCCGACATCGCGTTTACGGTCGGCATCATGTCGCTGATGGACGCGCTGTTCGGCATGCCGATGGACGAGATCGTGCAACAGGTCCCGGTCGGCGACGACGTGGCGGCCGCGCTGCTGCGACGCACCGGTTTCTTCGGCGAACTGCTCAGCCTTGCAGAAAACATCGAGATGGACGAAGGCGAGCAAAAAGTCGCGCCCGCGCTGGCCGGGCTGGCACTGTCGGCCGGCGAGCTTGGCGAGCTTGAAATCGCCGCCTTCGAATGGAGCGATAGCGTCGCCCGCTACGCGATCTAGGAACCCGCCCACTGGCGGTGCAGCTCGGGGTCGCTGCGCAGCTCCCACAGGGCCAGCAAGACGACCGCGATGCCCACCAGCACCGAATTGCTCATCATCGCGCCTGCGCCGGCAAACGGCGGCACCCACGGCGAAATCGCGAGCCAGGCGCCAAGCAACAGGTTGGCCGTGACAGCCCACAGGTAAGTCTTGTACAGGTCGAATGCCGCCAGGATGGCCATCACCAGGCCAACCACGGTTGCGTTGATTGCTTGCGGTGAATCGCCCGGGATGCCGAGCCCCCAGGGCGAGAACAGCAGCCAGAGGCCCGACAACAGGATCAGCTGGTCCTGCCAGCGCCGGGCATTGAAGTGCAGTGCCATATTGCCTCCGTGTCCACGGTCGGCGCGGCCTTGCGGAACCGAAGAGATGCTGCGCCAGCCAAGCCCGTGGTCAATGCTTTTGAGGGAAATATCCCTCAAAAGTTCGGGCCACGGCGGAGCGTTTTACGACAGGTTCGGCGCGAGCCAGCGTTCGAGGTCATCCTTGCTGGCGCTGCGCCGCACTACATGGTCAGCCAGCTGGTCTTCGCCGATCTTGCCGACCACGAAATACTTCGCTTCCGGATGGGCGAAATAGAAGCCGGACACGGCAGCGCCCGGGAACATCGCGAACGAGTCGGTCAGTTCCATGCCGATATCGTTTGCTTGCAGGACGCGGAACATGTCGGCCTTGACCGTGTGCTCCGGGCAGGCCGGGTAGCCGGGCGCAGGACGGATGCCGGCGTAGCGCTCGCCGATCAGGTCTTCGTTGCTCAGCGTTTCGGCGGCCGCATAGCCCCACAGGTCCTTGCGCACGCGCTCGTGCAGGTACTCGGCGAACGCTTCGGCCAGGCGGTCGGCGAGCGACTTGAGCATGATCGACGAGTAGTCGTCATGCGCGTCTTCGAAGCGCTTCTCGTGCTTCTCGATGCCCAGGCCCGCCGTGACGGCGAACATGCCGATGTAGTCGGCCACGCCAGAGGATTTCGGCGCGATGAAATCGGCCAGGCACTGGTTCGGGCGCTGCACGCCGTCCACCACCGGCTTGACGCCTTGCTGGCGCAGGCCGTAATAGGTGAACGCGACTTCGGTGCGGGTGTCGTCGGTGTAGATCTCGATGTCGTCGTCGTTGACCGAGTTCGCGGGCAGCAGCGCGATGACGCCGTTGGCGGTCAGCCAGCGGCCCTCGATGACCTTTTTCAGCAGCTCCTGGCCTTCCTCGAACACGCGGCTGGCCGCTTCGCCGACTACCGGGTCCTTCAGGATGGCAGGGTAGGGTCCGGCCAGGTCCCAGGTCTGGAAGAACGGGCCCCAGTCGATATACCTGGCCAGTGCGCCCAGGTCGACGTTGCGGAACTCGCGGCGGCCGATGAACTTCGGACGGATCGGCGCGTAGTCCAGCTTCGCCTTGTTGGCGCGGGCGTCGGCCAGCGTGAGTATCGGCAGCGCCTTCTTGTTGGCGTGCTGCTCGCGGATGCGCGCGTAATCTGTGCTGATGTCTTCGATGTACTGGTCGCGCGTCTCGGGCGTGAGCAGCGACTGGGCCACCGACACCGAACGCGAGGCGTCCGGCACGTACACCACCGGACCGTCGTAGTGGTGCGAGATCTTGACCGCGGTGTGGGCGCGGCTGGTGGTCGCGCCGCCAATCAGCAGCGGGATCTTCAGCATGCGGAAGTGCGGGTCGCGCTGCATTTCGCGCGCCACGTGCGCCATCTCTTCGAGCGACGGCGTGATCAGGCCCGACAGGCCCACCATGTCCGCGTTCTCGACCTTGGCGCGCGCCAGGATCTCCGAGCACGGCACCATCACGCCCATGTTCACGACTTCAAAGTTATTACATTGCAGGACCACCGACACGATGTTCTTGCCGATGTCGTGGACGTCGCCCTTGACGGTCGCGATGACGATCTTGCCCTTCGGTTTGGCGACGATGCCGGTGCGTTCTTCCTCGAGCTTCTTCTCTTCTTCGATGAACGGAATCAGGTGGGCCACGGCCTGCTTCATCACGCGCGCCGATTTGACCACCTGCGGCAGGAACATCTTCCCTTGCCCGAACAGGTCGCCGACGACATTCATTCCGTCCATCAGCGGGCCTTCGATCACGTGGATCGGGCGCCCGCCGGAGGCCAGCAGGTCCTGGCGCGCTTCTTCGGTGTCCTCGACGATCCACTGCGTAATGCCGTGCACCAGCGCGTGCGACAGGCGCTGGTTAACCGTGCCTTCACGCCACTGCAGGTTCTGCGCGTCCTGCTTGTCGCCGGCCTTGAGCGTGCCGGCGATCTCGATCATGCGCTCGGTCGCGTCGTCGCGGCGGTTCAGCACCACGTCCTCGACGCGCTCGCGCAGTTCCGGCGCGATGTCGTCGTACACGCCCATCATGCCCGCGTTGACGATACCCATTGTCATGCCGGCCTTGATCGCGTGGTACAGGAACACCGTATGGATCGCTTCGCGCGCCGGGTCGTTGCCGCGGAAGCTGAACGACACGTTCGACACGCCGCCCGAAATCTTCGCATGCGGCAGGTTGGCGCGGATCCAGCGCGTGGCGTTGATGAAGTCGACCGCGTAGTTGTTGTGCTCCTCGATGCCGGTGGCGATCGCGAAGATGTTCGGGTCGAAGATGATGTCTTCCGGCGGGAAGCCTACCTGTTCGGTCAGCACCTTGTAGGCGCGCGCGCAGATTTCGGTCTTGCGCTCGAAGGTGTCGGCCTGGCCCTTTTCGTCGAAGGCCATCACGATGACCGCGGCGCCGTAGCGGCGGCACAGCTTGGCCTGGCGGATGAATTCTTCCTCGCCTTCCTTCATCGAGATCGAGTTGACCACGGCCTTGCCTTGCACGCATTTCAGGCCCGCCTCGATGACCGACCACTTGGACGAGTCGATCATGATCGGCACGCGCGAGATGTCGGGCTCGGACGCGATCAGGTTCAGGAAGCGCGTCATGGCGGCGACCGAATCGAGCATCGCCTCGTCCATGTTGATGTCGATGACCTGGGCGCCGTTTTCCACCTGCTGGCGCGCCACCGACAGCGCTTCGTCGTACTGCTCGTTGAGGATCATGCGCGCGAACGCTTTCGACCCGGTGACGTTGGTGCGTTCGCCGACGTTGACGAACAGGGAGTTCTCGTCGATGGTGAACGGCTCCAGGCCCGACAGGCGCTGCGCGACCGGGATCTCCGGCACGGTGCGCGGGGCGCTGGCCGCGAGCAGGTCCGAGATCGCCTTGATGTGCTCCGGCGTGGTGCCGCAGCAGCCGCCGGCGATGTTGATGAAGCCCGCGTCGGCGAACTCGCGCAGCAGCGCCGAGGTATCGGCCGGCAGCTCGTCGAATCCGGTGTCGCTCATCGGGTTGGGCAGGCCGGCGTTCGGATAGATGCAGACGAAGGTATCGGCGATCTGCGACAGCTCCTCGGCATATGGGCGCATCAGCGCCGCGCCAAGCGCGCAGTTAAGGCCGATCGTCAGGGGCTTGGCGTGGCGTACCGAGTTCCAGAAAGCCGGCACCGTCTGGCCCGACAAAATGCGGCCCGACGCGTCGGTGACGGTACCCGAGATCATGATCGGCAAACGTTCGTCGCCAGGATGCTCGTCGAAGTACTGGTCGATCGCGAACAGCGCCGCCTTGCAGTTCAAAGTGTCGAAGATGGTCTCGACCAGCAGCACGTCGGCGCCGCCTTCGACCAGTCCGCGCACTTGCTCGAGGTAGGCCGCTGCCAGCTGGTCGAAGCTGACGTTGCGCGCCGCCGGATCATTGACGTCCGGTGAAATCGATGCGGTCTTCGGCGTCGGCCCGAGCGCGCCCGCGACAAAGCGCGGCTTGTCCGGGGTGCTGTATTTGTCGCAGGCGCGGCGCGCCAGCTTTGCCGCTTCGACGTTCATCTCGTAGGCCAGGTGGCCCATGTGGTAGTCGTCCTGGGCGATGCTGGTGGCGCCGAAGGTGTTGGTTTCGATCAGGTCGGCGCCGGCCGCGAGGTAGCGCTCGTGGATTTCCTGGATGACCTGCGGCTGTGTCAGGGTCAGCAGTTCGTTGTTGCCTTTGACAAATAACTCGCGCGCACCGCTGTCCGCCGGCGCCGCAAAGTCCGCAAAACGCTCGCCGCGGTACGCCGCCTCATCCAGCTTGTACTGCTGGATGATCGTGCCCATCGCGCCATCGAGGATCATGATGCGGCGCGCGAGGATCTCGCGCAGCTTGGCTTCGGTAGGGGAGATGGCGGGCGTGGCGGTCGTCATGTTGTGCTTTCAGTTTTCAGGGGGCAGGCGGGCCCGACCCGGGTCTAAAATTATACGTCATCCTTACCATTTGCTTATCGCAGTGCAGCATTCCTGTTCGACGAGGAGCGTTTGTATCTTTATGTATTAAACGTATGGACAGAAACATGAGGATACAAAACCTGAGTGTCCGGCAATCATTACGTTACATGCCAACGCGACAATCACAGTATTGACAGGTTTCGGGTGCACTATTTGCCCCCCAAATCAAACAATAGGCAGGAATCGCGCCGCTTGTCGCGTGCGCGGAGGATCCGCCGTCGATATGAGGATGATGCAATGAACAAGGATTTCGCACCGGTATGGGATGAACCCGCACAGGGAGGCTACATGGGTAGCGCGCCGCAACAGCCGGCCAAGAGCGTGGGCAATTCGCAGCAGAAACAGATCGTCACGATCCGCCTCGATGTGGACATGCTGGAGTGGTTTAAGTCGGCAGGCCCGGGCTACCAGACCCGCATCAACCAGTTGCTGCGCGAGCACATGGAAACCGAGCGCGCCAAGGCCATGGCGGCCGTCTCGTCGGACGCTTAATCGAAACACTGGCCTTCCAGCGGGAATCCTTTGAGGAATTCCTGCGCTGGAAGGCGCTTGCCGCCTGGCTTTTGCAGTTCGTTCAGGCGCAAGGTTCCTTCCTTGCACGCCACCACGATGCCATGATGCGCATCGGCCGCCAGCACCTGGCCTGGCAAGGTCTGGCTTCCATCGGGCAGGGCTTCGGCACCCCAGATCTTGATCGTCACACCGTTGACTTGCGCGTGCGCACCCGGGAACGGGTTGAACGCGCGGATCTTGCGTGCGATCTCGTTTGAAGACAGCGCGAAATCGATCGCAGCTTCGTCCTTGCTGGTCTTGGCCGCGTAGGTCACGCCTTGCTCCGGCTGCGGCACCGGCTTCAGCTTGCCCTGTTCCAGTTCACGCAATGCCGCGACGATCATCGACCCGCCCAGCGCCGCCAGCTTGTCGTGCAGGGTGGCGGTGGTGTCGGCCGGCTCAATCGCCACGCGCTCGATCATCAGCATCGGGCCGGTATCGAGGCCTTCTTCCATTTCCATGATCGTCACGCCGGTTTCAAGGTCGCCCGCTTCGATCGCGCGGTGGATCGGCGCGGCGCCGCGCCAGCGCGGCAGCAGCGAGCCGTGGATATTGATGCAGGGTTTGATCGCCAGGGTGCTGAGCGGCAGGATCAGGCCGTAAGCGGCCACCACCATCACGTCGTAGTCCAGGCCCAGCAGGCGCTCATGCGCGGCCTTTGCCTGCGCCGCGCGCTCGGGGTCCTTGCTGTCCATGCGCAGCGACAGCGGCTGCAGCACCTCGATGCCGTGCGCCACCGCGAACTGCTTGACGGCGGACGCCTGCAGCTGCATCCCGCGCCCGGCGGGGCGGTCGGGCTGGGTCAGGACCAGGGGGATTTCAAAGCCGGCCTCATGCAGGGCGCGCAGGGCGACAGCGGCGAACTCGGGCGTACCGGCAAAGACGACTTTCATCCGGCGCGTCAGTAGCGGCGGCCGGCGGCGCGCAGTGCAGCTTCGCGTTCCAGCCCGCGCTCTTCCTTGAGCATCTTGGCCTTGATACGGTTGCGCTTCAGGGGCGACAGGTACTCGACGAAGATCTTGCCCTTCAGGTGGTCCATCTCATGCTGGATGCAGACCGCCATCAGGCCGTCGGCCGCCAGTTCGAACGGCACGCCTTGCGCGTCGAGCGCGCGGACCTTGATCTTCGACGGGCGTTCGACACCGTCGTAAATGCCCGGCACCGACAGGCAGCCTTCGTCGTAGATGGTTTTTTCCTCGCTGGCCCAGGTGATCTCGGGGTTGATGAACACCCGCAGGTCATCCTTGGTTTCGGTGATGTCGACGATCAGCAGCTGCTCATGCACGTCCACCTGGCTCGCAGCCAGGCCGACGCCGGGCGCCTCGTACATCGTCTCGGCCATGTCGGCCACCAGCGTCGTGATGCGTTCGCCGAACTCGGTGACCGGCTTGGCCACCTTGTGCAGGCGTGCATCGGGATAGCGGAGGATATTCAGTAATGCCATAGGTTCGTCCAGCTCAGTAACAATTTAATAATCGGTGTGGTCGAGAAGACCAAAAAATGCCTTAAAACAACAAAATCACACAGTCCGCCGCAGGGTTCAGGCGCAGTATTTCTTGCTACTTCAAGGATTTATGTGCAGAATTTGATCCAGTACGGCAACCCTTTACTATCAGCAAGTTTGAGGGGAGCGCTCTTTTCTGCTGCCTTTTGCGCCGTGGCGCGCAGTGGTGACGGGTTAAGCCAGCAATTCCGTGTTAATGCCGCACTTTTCGGACATCACAATGAAAAATTTTAGCACAGTCGGCGCTCGTCTTGCTGGAGCAGCCCTCCTGGCAGGCCTGATGGCCGCCCCGGCCCAGGCAGCGACCTGCGCGTTCCGCCCGAATGCCCCCGACCAGCACCTGGTCGTCAAGGGCGACACCTTGTGGGATATCTCGGGCAAGTTCCTCGAGCATCCGTGGTGCTGGCCGCAGGTGTGGGGCATGAACCGCGACGAGATCCGCAACCCGCACTGGATCTACCCTGGCCAGATAGTCTACTTCGACCGCAAGACCGGCCGCCTGTCGCTGAACAAGCCGGGCAGCGATGGCGCGGGCCAGCCGGGCATCACCCGCCTGTCGCCGAAAGTGCGCACCGAAGGCCTGGGCCGCGACGCGGTGCCGTCGATTCCGGCATCGGTGATCGAACCGTTCCTGACCCGCCCGCTGGTGATCGGCGCCGACGAGCTGGCCGGCGCGCCACGCATTGCCGCCGCGCGCGAAGGCCGCGTGTACCTGGGGGAGGGCGACACGGTATATGTCAGCGGTGCACTGAATGGCGTCAAGTCGTTCCAGGTGTTCCGTCCCGGCACGCCGCTGAAGGATCCGGAAACCGGCAAGCTGCTCGGCTACGAAGCACAGTACCTCGGCACCGTGGCGCTGCAGGCGGAAGCCACGCCTGGCGTCGACGTCCATACGTTTAAAGTGGCCAGCGCGCACCAGGAGATGGGCGTGGGCGACCGCCTGACCCCGATGCCGCCGGAACCGTTCCGCAGCTACGTGCCGCATCCGCCCGAGCAGATGGTCGACGCGCGCGTGGTGTCGATCTACGGCGGCGTCACGTACGCGGGCCAGAACCAGATCGTCAGTATCAATCGCGGTTCGGTTGACGGGCTCGATATCGGCTCCGTGCTGCAGCTGTACCATTTCGGGAAGGTTGTGGCTGACCCGGGCGGCAACAAAGGCACGTTCGGCATGCGCAGGCCGAAGATCAAGCTGCCGGACGAGCAATACGGCAACCTGTTTGTCTTCCGCGTGTTCAAGAACGTTTCGTACGGCTTGGTCATGCAGGTAACGGAGCCGGTGCAGGTCGGCGACGTGGCTAAATCACCGGAGTAAAACCGCCGTGCAGGACACGGACCCCACGCACCAGGCCAGCCTGCCCGATCTTTCCGGCTGGCTGCGCCTTGCCGCCGTGCCGGGCGTCGGGTGCGTGCTGGGGGCGCGCCTGCTCGACGCCTTTGGCTCGCCCGCGGCGGTATTTGCAGCCGGCCGCGCCGCCCTCGCCGCCGTCTGCGGCGCCCAGATCGCCGATGCCATCGATGCGCCGGCACCCCCGTCGGCCCTCGGCCAGGCTGATCGCACGCGCGAGTGGCTGGCAAAGCCAGGCAACAGCATCATTACGCTGCACGACCCCGCCTATCCGCGCATGCTGCGCGAAATCCACGATCCTCCATTGCTGCTGTACGCGGTCGGCCGGGCCGGGCTCCTGTCCGCCCCCGCCATCGCCATCGTCGGCAGCCGCAACGCCAGCAACCAGGGCAAGGCCAACGCGCGTGCCTTCGCCCAGGCCTTCAGCAACGCCGGCCTGGCCGTTGTGTCGGGGCTGGCGCTCGGTATCGACGCCGCCGCCCACGAAGGCGCGCTGGCCGGACCGGGTTCGACCGTCGCCGTGATCGGCACCGGCGCCGACGTGGTCTACCCGGCGCGCAACCACAAACTGGCCCATCGGATCGCGGAAGCGGGCTGTATTATTAGTGAGTATCCGCTTGGACATCCCGTGCTGGCCTCGAACTTCCCGCGGCGTAACCGCCTGATCAGCGGCTTGTCGGCAGGGGTGCTGGTGGTTGAGGCTGCGGCACGGTCCGGTTCACTGATCACCGCCCGCATGGCCGCCGAGCAGGGCAGGGAGGTATTCGCGATTCCCGGCTCGATCCACGCCCCGATGAGCAAAGGCTGCCACCAGCTGATCCGCGACGGCGCCAAGCTGGTGGACTGTACTGCCGACGTGCTCGACGAACTGATGCCCGGCGCCCGGCACACGCCGCCGCCCGGCGCCGCGCCGGCGGGCGATTCGCCGTTCGACCAGTTGCTCGACGCCCTGGGCTACGACCCGGTCTGCGCCGATGCACTCGCCATTGCCTGCGGACTCGATGCCGGCACGCTCAGCGCCCACCTGTTAACACTGGAACTGGCGGGCAAGCTCGAAAGGTTGCCGGGAGGCATGTTCCAGCGGATGGCTTAGCGGCATTGCCGGGCGGTACGTCGGACACTTGTGCCCCGACGAACTTAACTGATAGAGTAGAGCCATGTTCGATATCCTTGTCTACCTCTACGAGACCTACTACCGCCCCGACGCCTGCCCCGAGCCGGCCGCCCTGGCGCGCAAGTTGTCGGCGGTGGGCTTTGACGATGTCGAGATCTCCGAAGCGCTGGTCTGGCTCAACGACCTGACCGAGATGGCCGGCGGCGACCTCGACTTTGTCGCTTCCTCCGATGGCATCCGCTTCTACGTCGACCAGGAATACGACGTGCTCGGCACGGCCGCGGTCGGCTTCATCCAGTTCCTCGAAAGCGCGCGCGTGCTCAGCCCCGTCCAGCGCGAGATCGTCATCGAACGTGCGCTGGCGCTGGACGAGTCCCCGGTCAGCCTGGGCAAGCTGAAGATCATCGTGCTGATGCTGCTGTGGAGCCAGGGCAAGGAACCCGACGCCCTGATGTTCGATGACCTGTTCGGTTCCGACGACGAACAGACCCCGCGCCTGCTGCACTGACGCTTCCCGCGCCGCGCCTTTCTGCTTCTCCCCATAGCGCAACGTTAACGTCCAGCCCGGCGGCTGGCGTCAATGGCCACTTGCGGATTTCACGACAACCCGCTTATCATTGGCCGCACCAATCGATTGTTACAAATTCGATATCGGGATGACAAAATCTCGGTATTGCGGCAAAGCATCTACAGAGCATGTATGATGCGCGGGCCAAATAACTAAGAGTACGACGAGAAACTTATATGACCAAAACCCTCATCATCGCCGAGAAGCCCTCCGTTGCGAACGACATCGCCAAGACGCTGGGCGGCTTCACCAAGCACGATGAGTATTTCGAATCCGACGAGTACGTGCTGTCGTCCGCGGTCGGCCACCTGCTGGAAATCGCGGTGCCGGAAGAGTACGACGTCAAGCGCGGCAAGTGGAGCTTCGCGCACCTGCCGATGATCCCGCCGTACTTCGCGCTCAATCCGATCGCCAAGACCGAGTCGCGCCTGAAGGTGCTGAACCGGCTGATCAAGCGCAAGGACGTCACCCAGCTGATCAACGCATGCGATGCGGGGCGCGAGGGCGAGCTGATTTTCCGCCTGATCGCGCAAAACGCGAAGGCCAAGCAGCCGGTCAAGCGCCTGTGGCTGCAGTCGATGACGCCGGGCGCGATCCGCGACGGCTTTGCGCAACTGCGCAGCGACGACGAGATGCTGCCGCTGGCCGACGCCGCGCGCTGCCGCTCCGAAGCCGACTGGCTGATCGGCATCAACGGCACCCGCGCCATGACCGCGTTCAACTCGAAAGAGGGCGGCTTCTACCTGACTACAGTGGGCCGCGTGCAGACGCCGACCCTGTCGATCGTGGTCGAGCGTGAAGAGAAGATCAAGAAGTTCGTCTCGCGCGACTACTGGGAAGTGCGCGCCGAATTCATCTGCGCCGCCGGCGTCTACGAAGGCCGCTGGCTCGACCAGTCGTTCAAGAAGGACGAGAACGACCCGGAGCGGCGCCCGGAACGCCTGTGGAGCAAGGCCGCGGCCGACACCATCGCCATGGCCTGCAAGGGCCGCCAGGGTAACGTCACCGAAGAATCGAAGCCGACCACCTCGATGGCGCCGGCCCTGTTCGACCTGACCAGCCTGCAGCGCGAAGCCAACGGCCGCTTCGGCTTCTCGGCCAAGAACACGCTCGGCCTGGCCCAGGCGCTGTACGAAAAGCACAAGGTGCTGACCTACCCGCGTACCGATTCGCGCCACCTGCCTGAAGACTACATCAGCACCGTCAAGGAAACGATGGAGTCGCTGGCCGAGAACAACAACTACCATCAGTTCGCTAAGCAGATCAGCAAGAACGGCTGGGTCAAGCCGAACAAGCGCATCTTCGACAACACCAAGATCTCGGATCACTTCGCGATCATCCCGACCACGCTGGCGCCGAAGAACCTGTCCGAGCCTGAACAGAAGCTGTACGACCTGGTGACGCGCCGCTTCATGGCGGTGTTCTTCCCGGCGGCAGAATTCCAGGTCACGACGCGCTACACCGAAGTCTCCGGCCACCAGTTCAAGACCGAAGGCAAGGTCATGACCAATCCTGGCTGGCTGGCGATCTACGGCAAGGAAGCGGCCGGCGACGACAAGGAAGACGCAGGCACGCTGGTCCCGGTGGCGAAGGGCGAAAAAGTCCTGACCGAGAAAGTCACGGCGAATGGCCTGGTCACCAAGCCGCCAGCGCGCTACAGCGAAGCGACCTTGCTGTCGGCAATGGAAGGCGCGGGCAAACTGATCGACGACGATGAACTGCGCGACGCGATGGCCGGCAAGGGCCTGGGAACTCCGGCGACGCGCGCGGCGATCATCGAGGGCCTGCTGACCGAGCGCTACCTGATCCGCGAAGGGCGCGAACTGATTCCGACCGCGAAAGCGGCGCAGCTGATGACGCTCCTGCGCGGCCTGGGCGTGAACGAACTGACCGCGCCGGAACTGACCGGCGAGTGGGAATACAAGCTGTCGCAGATGGAGAAGGGGAAGATATCGCGCGAGGAGTTCATGCGCGAGATCGCCCAGATGACGCAGATTATCGTCAAGCGCGCCAAGGAATACGACAACGCGACGATCCCGGGCGACTACGCGACGCTGGCGACGCCGTGCCCGAATTGCGGCGGCGTGGTCAAGGAAAACTACCGCCGCTTCGCCTGCACCAAGTGCGAATTCAACATGAGCAAGACGCCTGGCAGCCGCCAGTTCGAGATCCCCGAGGTCGAAGAGCTGCTCAAGAACCGCACCATCGGTCCGCTGCAGGGCTTCCGTTCGAAGATGGGCCGGCCGTTCGCGGCGATCCTGCGCATCGTGCGCGATGAAGACATCAACAACTTCAAGCTCGAATTCGACTTCGGCCAGAACGATGAAGGCGGCGAGGACGGCGAAGGCGTCGACTTCACCGGCCAGACCCCGCTCGGACCGTGCCCGAAATGCGCCGGCGGCGTGTACGAGATGGGCCTGGCGTATGTGTGCGAGCACAGCGTCGCCAAGCCGAAGACCTGCGACTTCCGCAGCGGCCGCATCATCCTGCAGCAGGAAATCCTGCCGGAGCAGATGGCCAAGCTGCTCAACGAAGGCAAGACCGACCTGCTGCCTGGCTTCGTGTCGCAACGTACGCGCCGTCCGTTCAAGGCCTTCCTGGTAAGGGGCAAGGACGGCAAGACCAGCTTCGAGTTCGAGGAGCGCAAAGCAAAGGCGCCGGCCAAGGGCAAGGCGGCGAAGGCGGAACCTGCGGTTGAAGGCGAAGAAGCGGCAGTTGCGACGCCGGTGAAGAAGGTAGCTGCGAAGAAGGCGGCTGCGAAGAAACCCGCGGCGAAGAAACCCGCGGCGAAGAAGGTCGCGGCCAAAAAGGCACCAGCCAAGAAGGTCGCAGTCGCGAAGTAACAGCCCCTGCTCGGATATAAGAAAACCGTGTCACCGGATTACCGGGGCACGGTTTTTTTTATTTTGACGCTCGTTTAGTCCAGAAATCGGAAGGATGCTGCTCGTCCGTAATTGCAAAGACGAGAGTTCCGGGCCGGCCCTGCGCATCAGCGCACTTCAACCTCGATCATGTTATCCGATGGCTTGCGGTCGATCAGCTTGTTGTCCGGGTCGATGCCGGCGCGCGCCGGGCGGCCGTCGACGACCAGCGTCACCACCACGTCGCGGCTGCCGACAATGCGTCGTTCGCGCACCAGCGGCCGCCCGTCCTTGTCGTCGGCGCCGAATTCGATCACGTCCTTGAGCGGCGCTTCCTTTTCCTCTCCCAGCTCGCCGGCGCGCATCTTGATTGCCGTCGCCGCCAGCGTCACCGTGTACTTGCCGTCGGCCCTGCGCCGGGCCGTGGCCGTGGTGGCGCGGTTTTCGTACAGGACGATCGATTCGAACAGGTCATCGATCAGATACGCGTATTCCGGCGGCGTGACCCGGCGCAGCGCGCTGGTGAGCACATCGACGCCGGGGTAGGGGGCGCCGTGGAAGGCATGCTCGGTCAGCAGGCCATGCAGCACGCCGTTGATCTTTTCCTCGCCCAGCACGTCCTGCAGCAGGTACATCGCCAGCCCGCCCTTGTGGTAGTGGATGTAGTCCTGGTTTTCGTTCTGCGCCAGCGGCAGTTCCTTCTTGCTCTCGATTGCCCGTCCCATCAGGTAGCGGTCAAGGTCATAGCGCAGGAAACGCCGCATCTTGTGCGGACCCATCGTCTTCTTCATCACCATCAGCGCCGAGTACTCGGACAGCGTTTCCGACAGCACCGTGGCGCCGCGGGTATCGGCGCCGACCAGCTGGTGTCCCCACCACTGGTGCGCCATTTCATGCGCGGTGACCTTGAACGGGTAGTCGATGTCCTTCGGGTCCTTGTCGTCCACCTTGGCGATGAAACCGATATTCTCCGAGTACGGAATCGTGCCCGGATACGACTGCGCATACGTGGCGTAGCGCGGGAATTCAACCACGCGCACGATCTTGTGCTGGTAAGGGCTGAAGTTGGCCGAATAGTATTCGAGCGACGCCTTGACCCCGCGGACGATGCGGTCAAGGTTGAAGTCGTGCGCCGGATGGTAGTAGATATCGATCGTGACGTCGCGCCAGCGGTCGTGCCGCACTTCGTAGCGCGCCGACTGGAACGAGTAGAAGTTCAGGATCGGCTTGTCCATCCTGTAGTGGAAGTAGCGGCGGCCCTTGTCCAGCCATTCCTTTTCCAGCGTGCCGGGCGCGATCGCGATCTGGTCCGGGCTGGTGCTGACCACGGCGTTGAAGCTGATCCAGTCGGCGTCGGAGCTGATGTAGTTGACCGCGCGGCCCTGCGGGTCGCCCTGCGCCAGCATGCGCTCGCGCGGCGGCAGGCCGTGGCGCTTGCGGTCGCGCGCGTCGACGAGCTCCATTGCGCGCTGGTAGCCGATCGCCGGCAGCGCGTCCTTGTTGAAGAAGGTGCCGTTGCCGACCACCGGGGTGTCGAGTCCCAGGCCGAGGATGCCTTTCGGCGCGTACGCAAGTTCGAACGCCATCGCCAGCCGTCCGCCCGCGGCCAGCGGGGTGGCCAGCTTGTAGATGCGGATACCGCGCTCGCTGTCGGCGACCACGCGGCGCGCCGGCTGGCTGAAGCGTACCTGCAGCTTTGCGCGGCGGTCCTGGTGGACGATGATGTCGGTCACCGGCCGGCCCGAACGGTTCTCGAGCTGGTAGGTGCCGCGCACTGCCAGGCTGCGCTGCCCGGGGCTGATGTCGACCTGGAGGTCGACGTCGGTCACGCGCGGCTGCGCCAGCGCGGCCATGGGTTTGTAGCGCATTTCGTATTCGGCGCGGTGCTGCTGGTCCTGCCACACAGTCTGGAAGTCGTTCGCAACGTGCAGGTTGTAGTACAGGAGGCCGCCGGAACCGGCGAAGATCGCCAGGCCGAGCGCGAAACTGGCCAGCACCGGCATGCTCAGGTTGCGGCGCGCAAGGCGCAGGCGGCTGCCGATTTCGTCGTTGCAGCCGCGCGGCCAGAACACCAGCGTCAGCACCAGCAGCATCAGCGCCGCGCCGCCCCAGTAAAGCTGGAACCAGCGTTCGCGCGCGAGATAGTGGCCAAAGCCGTTCATCGCCGAATACACGAAGTCGGGCGAGGTGCCGTACACGATCATCGGATGATCGAGGCCGAGGGTGTCGAAACTGATCGTCGCGACGTAGTACATGATCATCGCGAAGTAGGCGACGTACTTGTGGTTCAGGAGCACCTGCAGCGCGATCGCCAGCACCGCCAGCAGCACGTACTGCGGCAGCTGGATCAGGAACAGGGTCTTCACGTACAGCCCCAGTTCGAACACGAAGTAGCCGTTGAATACCTGGATCAGCAGGCCGCACAGCATCAGCACGAACAGCATCAGCGCCTGCAGGCCGACCAGCGCGAACACCTTGGCCAGCATGCGCACCCACGTCGGCACCGGCATCACGTCGAGCATCGGCGCCACGCGCGCTTCGCGTTCGCGCCATACCAGCTCGCCCGCGTAGAAGGTCGTGATGATCAGCATGAACAGCGAGAAGGTGTCGCTGATCAGCTCGAGGACCTGGTAGGTGACCGGATAGGTATTGGTGCCGTAGATCGCGCCCATGTTGAGCGAACTGGCGAACACCGCCAGCACGGCGGCCAGCACGATGACCGCGAAGTACACGTTCTTGACCGATTCGCGCAGGTTAAGCCAGGCCGAGCGGGCCAGCAGCAGCACCAGGCTGCGGCTGGCGAAGTCCGGCTTTTCGCGCGTGTCGGTGGCCGCTTGCGAGAGCTGCAGCGGCGTCTCGCTGTCGCGGCGCCGCGCCGCGCCGCTGTCGGCGGTGCTGATGAAGTGGAAGCGCCAGTAGCCCAACAGCAGTACCACCAGGCCGAAGCCCGACCAGATCAGGCGGTTGGTCAGGTACACGCCTTCGAACGGAATCGCGCGCACATTGCGCTCGGCGATCGTCCAGTACTCGGTGACCCTGATCAGGGCCGTGGTGCCGAACGGGTCGATCAGGGCGGCCAGGGTCTTGTAGTCGAGGTCACGCGCCAACTGGGGCGCAACGATGTACCCGATCATCATCACCACGCTGGCCCCGTACACCGGCATCATGCGGCGCGTCAGCGCGGCCAGCACGAAGAAGATCGAGCCGAAGATGAACAGGTTCGGCAGCAAGGTGAAGGCGAACGGCCGCAGGTACATCATCAGGCCGGACGGCCCCAGGCGTTCTGGTTCGATCCCGGGGATCCAGGTGCCCAGCCAGGCGCCCAGCACGATGCTGGAAAAGACGATCGCCATCGTGACGTAGGCGCCGAGGAAGCGCCCGAACACGTAATCGGCCTTCCTGATCGGGGCGCTGAAGAAGAAGTGGTGCATGTCGTATTCGAAGTCCTGCTGCACCGAGCGGCCCGCGATGGCCGCGACCACCACGACGCCGAGGCAGCCGAGGAAGGCCACGGTCAGGTCGATCGAACGCGGCGCGTTGATCAGGACCTTGCCGCCGAAGGTGACGATGGCTTCCTTGAACACGCCGCCCGCGGCGGCCATCCACAGCATCGCCAGCGCGAAGAACATGCCGAAGTAGACCCAGGTCGACAGCAGCTTGAGCCGCTGCCGCGCT
>DASWSX010000233.1:0-37104 GCA_036402435.1 Telluria sp.
GACGATGCACGAACCCTGCCACAGCAGCATGTCCGCGCCAGTCTTCTTCTGGATGTAGCCGCCGAGGTGCTTGTCCGGCGCCCACAGGATCTTCTTGCCCTGCGCGTGCAGGTGCGCCACGATATCGAGGCCGATCGAGGACGTTACCATCCAGTCGGCGCGCGCCTTTACGGCCGCGCTGGTGTTCGCGTACACGACCACGGTGCGGTCCGGATGCTGGTCGCAGAAGGCCGCAAATTCGTCGGCGGGGCAGCCCAGGTCGAGCGAACAGGTGGCGTCCAGGTCCGGCATCAGGATGGTTTTTTCGGGACTGAGGATCTTGGCGGTCTCGCCCATGAAGCGCACCCCCGCCACCACCAGGGTCTTGGCCGGGTGGTCGCGCCCGAAACGCGCCATCTCGAGCGAGTCGGACACGCAGCCGCCGGTTTCCTCGGCCAGGTCCTGCAGGTCGCTGTCGACGTAGTAATGCGCCACCAGCACCGCCTCGCGCTCCTTGAGCAGCTTGCGGATGCGCTCCTTGAGCGCGATCTTCTCTTCCGGCGAAGGCGTGGCAGGCGCGCGCGCCCAGGCCTCTGCGGTGCAGCTCAGGCCACCTTGCGGGTGGTCGTATTCGACGGTCTTGATTGGAAGGACTCTCATGGCATTCACCCCAAAATTAGAACGGCTTAGTTGATGCCCTGGCTTTGCAGGTAGTCTTCGTAGTTGCCGCGGAAGTCGATGATCTGACCGTCCTTGATCTCGAGTACGCGGTTAGCCAGCGACGAAACGAATTCGCGGTCATGCGATACGAAGATGAGGGTGCCTGCGTACTTATCCAGTGCGATGTTCAGCGACTCGATCGATTCCATGTCCATGTGGTTGGTCGGCTCGTCGAGCATCATGACGTTGTGACGGCCCAGCATCAGCTTACCGTACATCATGCGGCCCTTCTCGCCACCGGACAGCACCTTGACCGACTTCTTCACCTCGTCGCCGCCGAACAGCAGGCGGCCCAGGATCGAACGCACGGCCTGGTCGTCGTCGCCTTCCTTGGTCCAGCGCCCCATCCAGTCGGTCAGGGTCAGGTCGGTCATGAATTCTTCGGTCGGATCCTGCGGCATGTAGCCGACGTTCGCGTTCTCGGCCCACTTGACGCGGCCGGTGTCGGTCTTCATGCCGCACAGGTCGCCGCAGATCGAGCGCAGCAGCGTGGTCTTGCCGGCGCCGTTAGGGCCGATGATCGCGATGCGCTCGCCCGCTTCAACCATGATGCTGAAATTCTTGAACAGCTGGTGGTCGTACTTTTTCGAGATGCC
Source organism: Telluria sp. (assembly GCA_036402435.1). GTDB lineage: Bacteria > Pseudomonadota > Gammaproteobacteria > Burkholderiales > Burkholderiaceae_D > Telluria_A. Next base: position 1,296 of record DASWSX010000233.1, read on the forward strand.
TTCGACTTCCACCGCGAGGCGGTGCAGCTTCTTCTCGCCTTCGAAGCGCACGAACGGATAGGCGCGCGAGGACGGCTTGAGGTCCTCGACCTTGATCTTGTCGATCTGCTTGGCGCGCGACGTCGCCTGGCGGGCCTTGGACTTGTTGGCCGAGAAGCGGCGCACGAAGTCCTGCAGTTCGGCGACCTTTTCCTTGGCCTTGGCATTGTTCGACAGCTGCTGGTTGCGCGCTTGCGTCGAGGCCAGCATGTACTCGTCGTAGTTACCCGGGTAGATCTTCAGCGTGCCGTAGTCCATGTCGGCCACGTGCGTGCAGACCTGGTTCAGGAAGTGGCGATCGTGCGAAATGATGATCATGGTCGAGTTGCGCTGGTTAAGCACGTCCTCGAGCCAGCGAATCGTATCGATGTCCAGGTTGTTGGTCGGTTCGTCGAGCAGCAGGATGTCCGGGTTCGAGAACAGCGCCTGCGCCAGCAGCACGCGCAGCTTCCAGCCCGGCGCCACGGCGCTCATCGGACCCTGGTGCTGATCGATCGACACGCCCGCGCCCAGCAGCAGTTCGCCCGCGCGCGCCTCGGCCGAGTAGCCGTCGTATTCGGCCACTTTGGCTTCCAGTTCGGCCGCGTGCATGTAGTCGTCGTCGGTCGCTTCCGGGTTCGCGTAGATCGCGTCGCGCTCGGTGATCGCGTTCCACAGTTCGGTGTGGCCCATCATCACCACGTCGAGGACGCGCGTGTCTTCGTAGGCGAACTGGTCCTGGCGCAGCTTGCCGAGACGCTCGTTGGTGTCGAGCATGACGTTGCCACCCGACGGTTCGAGGTCGCCGCCAAGGATTTTCATAAAGGTCGACTTGCCGCAGCCGTTCGCGCCAATCAGGCCATAGCGGTTGCCATCGCCGAACTTGACGGAGATGTTTTCGAACAGCGGCTTGGCGCCGAATTGCATTGTGATGTTAGCGGTAGATAGCACTGGTAAAGCCCTTGCAAGCGATGATTTGATTAACCGCGTATTTTACCATCTTGCGCCGATAGTCTGCGGCCAGCCGACCGATTCGAACCTTAAACTTATGATAAATACTACGAGCGACGCGCACGGACAGCTTTCCGCGCGGATATTTGACCTGTCCTGCATGCGATAATCCGCAGTCCAACGCGCGACCGGTCTCTTTGCCGAACCCATGACTCTCAGAATTTCCAGGATCCTCCACGCCGGCTACGTCTTCGAATGCGAAGACACCCGGATTGCCTTCGACCCGATCTTCGAAAATCCGTTCAGCCGGAATTGCCATGCGTTTCCGGACGTGGCGTTCGACCTGGAGCGGATCCGGCAAGTGCGATTCGATGCCGTATTCATCTCCCACTTTCACGACGACCACTGTTCGTTCGAAAGCCTGGATCTGCTGGACCGCGCCACCCCGCTGCATATCTATTGCCTGTTCGATGAGCTGTTTTCGATGGTCAGGGAGCTTGGCTTCACAAACGTGAACAAGCTGGAGACGGATGCAGCGGTCACCATCGGCGCGATTGAGGTAACCCCGCGCGAAGCGCTCGATTCCGATGTCGACTCGATGTTCCAGATCAAAGCCGCCGGGCTCAACGTGCTCAACGTCGTCGATTCATGGATCTCGCCAGTGGCGCTTGCAGGGCTCGCGAAGCATGCCCCGTGGGACATGGTCCTGTGGCCGTTCCAGACCATGCGCGAGATTGAAGTGCTGGCGCCATCGCGCGCCGACGCGGCCTCGCTGGAGTCGCCAGCGGAGTGGATGGACCAGCTAAGCGTTCTCAATCCGCGCTATGTCGTGCCAAGTTCATGCCAGTTCAGACAGGAGGACTGGTCGTGGTACAACCACCGCTTCTTCCCGATCAGCTACCGGCAATTTACGCAGGACGTGCAGGCCGCGCTGCCTGCCACGCAGGTGGTGCGCCTCAATCCGTCGGTGTCGGTGGTACTGGACGCGACATCGCTTCGCGCGGCGCCTCCACTGGCGTGGGCGCATCCCGTCGGCGAGCAGGATGTCGATTACCGCTACGATGCAAACGTCCCGGCACCCCTGACAGCAGACATTGCGCAGCGCTTCCCGCCGCTCACCGCAGCGGAGATGCAAACGGTGCTGGACTATTGCGAGGCTGGGCTGTTGGAGAAATACACCGACATGGAACTGCCCGACGACAGCTACTTCGGGAAGCCGCGCCTGTGGCGGCTGTCGATCTACGATCACACTGGAACGCAGCGCCGGTTCCACTACCGGGTCCAGGGCGACACGATCGAACTGCTGGAACGCGCCGACGGTGCGCTCGCGTGGACCACTGAAGTCCCGGCGGCGAAGCTGTATGCGGCCCTCGCGCTTGGCGAGTCGCTGACCTCGATGTACATGCGGATTAACGACACCGTTTTTGACGCCGCCATCGAAGAGGAAATCGAATCGGCCGAAATCGTCGACGACCCGCTGATCCGCTGCCTGTTCAATGACGCCTTCGGCGCGTACCAGGCAGCGCAGCTGCGCCGTCTCGGCGTGCGTCCGTAAGGTTCAGACCTTGCGCACGAACTCCGTCTTCAGGCTCATCGCACCGAAACCGTCGATCTTGCAGTCGATATCGTGGTCGCTGTCGACCAGGCGGATGTTCTTGACCTTGGTGCCCATCTTGACCGTGCCACCCGAACCCTTGAGCTTCAGGTCCTTGATGACGGTGACGGTGTCCCCGTCCTGCAGCACGGTACCCGACGCGTCGCGATAGACGCGGGCGCCCTCTTCCTGCGCGCCGGCGGCCTGCGCGGCCCACTCGTTGCCGCATTCCGGGCAGACCAGCTGGGAACCGTCTTCATACGTGAATTCGGAATTGCATTTCGGGCATGGAGGTAAAGCAGTCATCTGGATATCCTGTCGTTGAAGGGCGCAAGTATACCGCGTCCAGTCAGCGCCGGTACGTATATCGCCGCCACAGCGCTTCCATCGGGCCTTGCTCATGCCTGGCGAGCCACCAGTGGCTGAACAGGATCTGGATCACCACAATGCCCGCCCACACGAGCATCAGGTGCGCCCGCGGCAGCACCGCGCCGAGCCCCAGTCCATATGCCGGCAGCAGCACGCCGCACAGCGCCGACTGCATCAGGTAATTGGTCAGGGCCATGCGTCCCACGGGGGTCAGCCACCTGCAAACGAAGCCCATCACGCGCTCCCCGGCGAGCATGAACGCCGCGATGTACGCCGCGCCCAGTGCAGGTCCAGAGAGATCGAGCAGGAATGACGCGCCATGCATTGAACGCGTATTCATCTCCGGGTCGAGCGCCCACCCCAATGCTTCGTAGCCCCACCAGACGTTGAGCGGCAGTGCGACAAAAAGGCCGCCCAGAAGGATTCGGCGCCATGCCGCGCGGTGCAGCTCAGGATGCGTCAGCCACCCAAGCTGCACTGCCGCCACGCCAAGCAGGAACAGCAGCGCGATGCGCGGGACGAACAGCCAGAACCCGCCAATGTTCGCGCCAAAGTCGGACAGCCGGGCGCGCGCCACCTCGATCCATCCGCCGCCTGAATAAACATCGTTCGCCCACAAGGCTTCGGCCGCCGTCTCGGCGCCGTAGTCATCCATGTTGGCGATCGCCGCGATGAGGATGGCGGTCAGCAGCAGCACAAACGCGTTAACGATGACGGCAATCCTGAGCGAGCGCAGCGTTTCGGACAGCGCCTGGCCGGCGCGGGTCAGGAGCCAGAAGCCGGTAAGCGCATATGCCGTGAGGATGTCGCCAAACCACAGCAGCGTACCGTGCAGGAGCCCAATCACCAGCAGCCATTTCAGCCGTCGCAGGTAGATTTTCTTCGCGCTGTCGAGTCCCGATTTCTCCTCCAGCGACCGCATCTGGAGCGCGAAGCCCGCACCGAACAGGAACGAGAAGATGGGGTAGAACTTCTGCTCCGCGAACGCCGCGGCGAAGAACACCGCCAGCCGGTCGGCGCTGGTCGCGGACGCCTCCACCACGCCGTAGCGCAAGGCCGTGTAGCCGTACACGAAACCCCAGACGTTAATCAAGAGGATGCCGAACACGGCAAACCCGCGCAGCGCATCGATGCGCGCCGACCTGCCTGGCGAAGGCGCCCCCACTACTGGCGCATCCAGTCGCGCAGTTCGTAATACCAGTACGCGAGCTGGGCCGCGAACAGGCCTGCGGGGCCGCCCGCGTGCGGCAAGCCCCAGCCGTTGAAGCTGGCCAGCGGGCCGCCGTCGCCGCGCAGCGCTGCGGCCAGCAGCTCTCCGGCCAGCGTGGTCGGACCGACGCCATGGCCGCCGAAGCCCATGCCATACCAAAGCCCCTCGGGCAGCCGCCCCACCTGCGGCATGCGGTGGCGGCCGTAGCTCATCATCCCGCTCCACGCGTAGTCGACGCGGGTGCCGGCCAGTTGCGGATACACCTTCAGCATGTCCTGCTGCAGCAGGCGCGCGACGTCGGCCGGTTTGCGGTCGCGCACGGCGATACGTCCGCCCCACAGCAAGCGCGTGTCGGGAAGCGGGCGATAGTAATCGAACGCGAAGCGGGTGTCGTAGACCGCCGCGCCGGTGCGAACCGAAGCTTGCAGGCGCTCGCCGAGCGGCTCGGTCGCCATCACGTAAGTTGCAATCGGCAGGATGGCGCCTCCAAGGCGCGGATACAGGCGCTCGATATAGCCGCCGCAGCACACCACCACATCCCTGGCCCGCACTTCGCCATGCGCCGTCTTTACCCGCCAGCCCTCCCCGTCCCGCGAGATGTGCGTGGCCTTGCTGTGCTCATGGATCGACACGCCGCGCGCTGCGAGCACGCGCGCCAGCCCTTGGGCGTACTTGAGGGGATGGAAGTGGAATGCAGCCGGTTCGAACAGGCCGCCGTAGTACCGCGCCGTCAGGAGCTGGTCGGCGAGGTCGGCACGGCGGATGCGCTGCCATTCAACGCCAAGCCGGTCCGCCATGAAGCGCTGCTGATCGTCGAGGATGCGGTCGTCGTTAAACCAGTTGGCGAGGATGACTCCTTCATAGCGTGCGTCGCAGTCGATGTCGTAGCGCCTGATGCGCGAGCGGATCTGTTCGACGGCGGCCAGCGTGAGCCGGTACAGGGCTCGCCCCGCTTCGTCACCGGCGCTGTCAAGCAGGGCGCGCTCGCCGAGCGAGAAGCCGCCGAACACGAAGCCGCCATTGCGGCCGGATGCGCCATGCCCGATCGCTGCGCCCTCGATCAGCACGATATCGCTCTCGCCGCGCTCGGCGAGCGACAGCGCCGTCGCCAGCCCGGCGAAGCCGCCGCCGATAATGCAGATCGCCGTCTCGGCGGCGCCTTCAAGCCGTGGGTAAGAATCGCCTGCCGACGTAGCCTGGTAAAAGCTGTGCGCCGGCAGCGGTTCAGCCATGCGATACCGTCGGGTAGTCGCTCATCGTTAGCGTGAAGCCGGTGGCGTTGGACACCAGCCGCGCGTGTGCGCCGAACGGAATCGTCACGCGGGTACGCCCGTGCCCGAATGGCAGGCCGGTCAGCACCGGTACCGGCATCACGCTGCGCAGGTAATCGACCATGACGTCGAAGTTGTAGCCATTGTCGGCCGGCGTAATGCCGTACGAGGAGAAGTCTCCGAGCACGATGGCCTTCTGGCGCTCGATCACTCCGGCCTGCAGCAGCTGCAGGAGCATGCGCTCGACACGGTACGGATGTTCGTTGACGTCTTCGAAGAACAGGATTCCATCGTCGATCTTGGGGAAGTAGCTGGTTCCCAGCACCGACATCACCATCGCGAGGTTGCCGCCCCAGATCGTGCCATTGGCCTCGACGGAGGGATTGCCCTGGGCCTGGACGTCGATGCGGTGCGTCGGGCCGGCCAGGCACTTCCAGAAGTCGTCGAGCGTGAAATCGACCGGCTCGGTGGCGCCGAAGTCGGCATACAGCATCGGACCGGCATAGCTCTTGGCGCCGGTCTTTGCCATCAGACCCATCTGGAACGCGGTGAAGTCCGAGAAGCCAACGAAGATCTTGCCGCTGGCGGCCATCGTCTCGAAGTCGATGCGCGGCAGCAGCCGCGTAAGTCCGTACTGGCCGCGCAAAGCGACGACGACATCGATGTCCGGGTCGCAGGCCGCGGCCTGCAGCTGCGCCAGGCGCGCCTCGTCGGTGCCGCCGAAGCGCTGGAACACCTTGGCGGTGTCGAAGTAGTTGTGGACGACGTGGCCGCGTGCTTCAAGACGCGCGATGCCGCGCTGGACGGCGGCATCGTCGAGCGTGTATCCGCTGGGCGCGACGATGCCAATGCCTGGTTTGGATTTGATCACTGTTTTTCGAAAAGCCGTGGTGTTGGGTCGGCTTCCATCTTACCGTGCGCGTGCGCGTCGATCAAGGCGAGGAGCCGCTCGATCAGCTGGTCGGGCAGGTCGTGCCCCATGCCTTCGATGACTTCCAGCCGCGCCCCCGGCACCTGGCGCGCCACATCGATGCCGCAGGCGGCAGGCACCAGCGGGTCGGCGGCGCCGTGGATGACGAGGGTGGGCACCCGGATCCGGCGCAGCCGCGGGCTGAGGTCACCCGCCGCGGTCACGGCCACCATCTGGCGCGCCACCCCGGCGCCGGTGACATTGCGCCGGATGGCACGGGCGATGTTATCGCGCAGCTGCTTGTCGGGCGTGGGATAGGCCGGGCTGCCGATGGTGCGGTAAATATTAACGGTGTGCTCGATGATGCTTTCCATGTCGCGCGCGTTGCGCGGGCGCCGCATCAGCACGGCGCGCGCCTCCCGCGTCGGCCCCGGCAGGCCGCGCCGGCCGCTGGTGGACATGATGGCGGTCAGGCTGAGGACACGGTCGGGGTGTTTTTCGGCCATGATCTGCGCGATCATGCCGCCCATCGACACGCCGACCACGTGGGCCTTGGCGACGCCAAGGGCGCGCAGCACGCCGCGCGCATCTTCGGCCATGTCGTCCAGCGTGTACGCGGTCTTGATCGGCCAGTGCACCAGCGACTTGAGGTAGGTGAGCCACAGGTTGGGCGTGCCGGCGTGGTCGAACTTGGTCGACAGCCCGCAGTCGCGGTTGTCGAAGCGGATGACATAGAAGCCCTGCTCGACCAGCCCTTCGACGAAATCGTCGGGCCAGGCGATCAACTGCATGCCAAGGCCCATGATCAGCAGGATGGGGGCATCTTTCGGGTCCCCCGCTGTTTCATAGGCAAGGCGGATGCCGTTCGACTTCAGTGTAGGCATGGTATCGGGCGCTGTTTTATCCTGATTTCAGCATACCATTTTTGCGCACGCGGGGTATGCGCGCAGCACCCCTGCCGCATGCGGCGCCGCAGACTATTCCGGCAGGACGATCCGGCGCGCGGCGTTTCGGCGTTCGGCGAAAAATCCCTTGAGCATCGCCCCGGCTTCCTCAGCCATGACGCCGCCGACCACCTCGGTGTGGTGGTTCAATTGTTCTTGCTCAAACAGGTTGACGACCGAGCCGGCCGCGCCCGTCTTTGGGTCTTGCGCGGCGTACACCACTCGTGCCAGGCGGGCGTGCATCATGGCGCCGGAACACATCACGCAAGGTTCCAGCGTGACGAACAGCTCGCAGCCTGGAAGGCGGTAGTTGCCGATCTTGGCCGCCGCGGCGCGCAAGGCGACGATTTCGGCGTGCGCGGTGGGGTCGTGGCGACCGATCGGCTGGTTGTAGCCGACGGCGATCACCTCGCCATCCTTGACGACGACGGCGCCCACCGGCACTTCCCCCAGGGTCCACGCATGGCGGGCCTGGTCGAGCGCCAGCTGCATGAAGTCGCTGTCAGGCATCGGTGATTTCAGCCCAGCAGTTAGGAGTTTCGTGCAATACCAGCTTGTGCAGGTGCAAGCCGGTGCCGTAGCGGTCCTTGAAGACGGCTTTCAGGATGCCGAAAGCCACCTGGGCCAGGTTCTCGACAGTCGGGATACGGTCGATGACGACCGTCTTGTGGCCCGGCAGGCTGGCCAGGAACTCGCGCACCTTGTCGTCTTTTTCGTAGACGATGAAGGCGTGGTCCCAGACGTCGACCAGGTGTTGCTTGGCCAGCGCCTTGACGTCGGAAAAGTCCATGATCATGCCGTTGTCGGAATCGCCTTCGACGTCGATCACGGCGCCAGTCAGGGTGATTTCCAGCGTGTAGCGGTGTCCGTGCAGGTTGCGGCACTGGCTTTTGTGGTCGGGAATCCGGTGGCCGGCGTCGAATTCGAGCTTGCGGGTAATAGTGAGCATGCGTTCAGGGTATCTGGAGGAGTTTATGGGTTTGCAGGCTCAGCTTCCACTTGGGATTGCGCTTGCAGGTCTCGATCGCGAGGCGGGTGTTGAATTCGGCCAGCGGGCCGTCCATCGGCTGCACGAAGAAGTTCTCGAAATCGAGTTGTTCGTAGGCGGCGAGTTCCTGATTAGCCTGGGGAATGACGACCTTGATCTCATTGCCTTTCCCTACCACCAGCTTCGAGCCCATCTTCGGGCTGACGCAGACCCAGTCGACGCCGGCCGGCACTGGCAAGGTGCCGTTGGTTTCGATGGCAATGGTAAAGCCCACCGCGTGCATGGCGTCGATTAGCGCCTGGTCAAGCTGCAGCAGCGGCTCGCCGCCCGTGAACACCACATATTTAGAGGCAGGATGCGCCGCCGGCCACAGGCTGTCGATGCGCGCGGCAAGTTCGGCCGGGGTCGGGAATTTTCCGCCCAGTTCGCCGTCAGTGCCGACAAAGTCGGTATCGCAGAAGGTGCAGACGGCAGTGGCACGGTCGATTTCGCGCCCGGTCCACAGGTTGCAGCCCGAAAAGCGGCAGAAAACGGCGGGACGCCCAGCGTGGGCGCCCTCGCCCTGCAGGGTATAAAAAATTTCTTTAATGCTGTAAGTCACGGGGAATTGCCTCAATCATCAACCCTCCATTATAACGCGCCGCGCCACGGTCGCGTAAATCGCGGCGTTTCGCTGGAGGACCTGGCTGGCATGTTTGACAAGCCTGTAGCGTCGTCAGCCGATTCCTAATTCCCGAGCACTTTGTCGTGGATCAAAGGTGCGCAGAAGTTCCGGTAGGAAAATTAAGTCTTGCAGGCGGACAACTACTTGCCCCAAGGCAGCCAGTCTTTAAAAAAAGGGAACGGCCCACGATGAGCACCTCAACCATTTCATGCCTGAACAGCAGCGCCGCCACGCCGGAACGCATTTTTGCCAACAAGCTGCTCGAAATGCTGGCAGTCCCGGCCTTTGTACTCGATACCGGGCACCGGGTCATGCTGTGGAACCGGGCCTGCGAGCGCCTGACGGGGGTTTCGGCCAATGAAGTTATCGGCACCCGCGACCACTGGCGCAGCTTTTACCAGGAGGAGCGTCCCACCCTGGCCGACCTCGTGCTCGAGGACCGCCCGGAGCAGGTTACGCAATTGTACGGCGCGGCCTCGCGCCAGCCGCGTGCCGGAACCCAGCTCTGCGCCGAAAGCTGGTGCGACATGCCGCGCTCCGGTCGACGCTACCTTGCCGCCGACGCCAGCCCTGTGTGCGACGACAACAACCAGCTGATCGCCGTGGTGGAAACGCTGCGCGACATGACACAGGAGAAGCAGGCGCAGATCGCGCTGGAACAGCTGGCAACGCGCGACGGCCTGACCGGCCTCGCCAACCGGCGCTGTTTCGACGACACCCTGCACGCCGAATGGGCGCGCGCCATGCGCCAGAAACAGCCGCTCTCGCTGCTGATGGTCGACGTCGACAATTTCAAGGCCTACAACGACGCCAACGGCCATCTCGGGGGCGACGACTGCCTCAAGCGCATCGCCACGGCGGTGGCCTCGGAAATGCGCGCCAACGACCTGGTTGCGCGCTACGGCGGCGAGGAATTTGCCGTGATCCTGCCGAACCAGGCGCTCAAGGGCGCCGCGATCGTGGCCGAACGCATCCGTGCCAGGGTCGAGCAGCTGCGCCTGCCCAACCGCTTTTCGCGCGACGGCCGGGTTACCGTCAGCATCGGCGCGGCGACCGCGCTGGCGTCGAGCGACACCGAGGCCTCGCAGCTGGTCGCCATTGCCGATGCGGCCCTCTACCGTGCCAAGCACATGGGCCGCAACCGCATCAGCCTGCCTGCAACCGAAACCGTGTAATTACTGCTGCCGACCTCTGCTCTCCGATATGCATACATACAGGGCTGCCCAATTTGCAACGGCGCTGACTTTTCACTGTCATTTATCAAGCGATTAAATTATCCTTGCCGCCTTGTCAGTTACTCAAGGAGACAGTGTGTCAAAACTCATCCCGATTACCTTGCTCGCGCTCGGCATCCCCATTCTTGCTGCCGCAGCGCCGAAGAGCGCACCGGCCAAAGGCGACGTGCTGCCATTTACGGCGACCGAAAAAACCCTGCCGAATGGCCTGAAGATCATCGTCGTGCCGACCGGCTTCCCGAACCTCGTGTCGGTCCATATCCCGGTCCAGACCGGCTCGCGCAACGAGATCGAACCGGGCAAGTCGGGTTTTGCCCACTTCTTCGAACACATGATGTTCCGTGGTACCAAGGCCTATCCGCCTGAGAAATACCAGGAAGTCATCACCCGCGCCGGCGCGCGCCAGAACGCCTACACCAGCGACGACCTGACCAATTACTACACCACCTTCGCCAAGGAAGACCTCGAGACGATCCTCAAGGTCGAGGCCGACCGCTTCCAGAACCTGTCGTACGAGGAAGGCCCCTTCAAGACCGAATCGCGCGCGGTGCTGGGCGAGTACAACAAGAACAGCGCCAACCCGCTGTCGAAACTAATTGAAGTGCAGCGCGACGCCGCGTTCACTACGCATACCTACAAGCACACCACGATGGGCTTCCTGAAGGACATCGAGGACATGCCGAACCAGTATGCCTACTCGAAGGTCTTCTTCGACCGCTGGTATCGCCCTGAACGAACCGCGCTGATCATCGCCGGCGACGTCGATCCGAAGAAAACCATCGCGCTGGTCGAAAAATACTGGGCCAAGTGGGAGCGCGGCACCTACAAGGCGGAAGTGCCGGCCGAGCCGGCTCCGCGCGGCGCCATCTACAAGCACGTACCATGGACCAGCCCGACCCTGCCGTTCGTCACCGTCGCCTTCCGCGCCCCGGCGTTCTCGGAAAAGACCAAGGACCAGGCCGCCCTGTCGACGCTGCTGTCGCTGTCGTTCGGGCGCACCTCGCCGCTCTACAAGCGCCTGGTACAGGATGAGCAGAAGGTCGACCAGTTGTTCGACTACAGCCCGAACCGCGTCGACGCCAACCTGGCCACCATCGCCGCGCGCGTCAAGAAACCGGAAGATGCCGTCTACGTGCGCGACGCCATCATGCAGACCGTCGCCCAGCTGCGCACCACGCCGGTATCGGCCAAGGAACTGGCCGACGCCAAGTCGGCGCAGAAGTACGGCCTGGTGCGCTCGCTCGATAACACCGAGCAGATCGCCAGCACGCTCGCGTCGTACGTGCACTTCAACCGGTCCTACGGCACCCTGAACCAGTACTACCGCCTGGTCGATTCGCTGACCCCGGCCGACCTGCAGGCTGCCGCCCGCAAGTACCTGGTCGATGACGCGATGATCGTCACCACCTTGTCGCACCAGCCGATGCCGGCCGCGATGGCAACCCTGCCGAAGCTCGACCAGCTGGCGCCGCAAGTGGCTGAAGGCAAGTTCGATGTGCTGGTGCAGAAGTCGGCCTTGCCGCAGCTGCGCTTCAAGCTGCTGTTCACCGCCGGCTCGGCGCACGATCCGAAAGGCAAGGAAGGCCTGGCCGCACTGACCGCGGCGATGGTGGCTTCGGCCGGTTCGCGCGATCGCAAGATCGACGAAGTGACCAAGGCGCTGTTCCCGATGGCGGGCAGCTTCAGCGAACAGGTGGACAAGGAAATGACGACCTTCACCGGCTCGATCCACAAGGATAACTGGAACGAGTACGCCGCCGTGGCCCTGCCGCTGCTGATGTCGCCGGGCTTCCGCGAGGAAGACTTCCGCCGCCTGAAGGATGCCCAGAAGAACGCGCTGCAACTGGACCTGAAGGACAACAACGAGGAAGAATTCGCGAAGGAACGCTTGCAGACCAACATCTTCGACGGCACGCCTTACGGCCACCCTGTGCTGGGCACGGCAGCGGGCCTCGAGTCGATCACGCTGGACGACGTCAAGTCCTTCTACAAGCAGGCTTACACGCAGGGCGCGCTGCAGATCGGCATGTCGGGCGATGTGTCCGATGCGCAGATCGCGTCGCTGAAGAAAGCCCTCGCCGCCTTGCCGCAGGGCCCGGGCCTGTCGTACGGCGCCGCGCCAAAAGGCCGCATGCCGAACGGCCTGGAAGTGGAGATCATCGAGAAGAACACCCGCGCGACTGCCATCTCGTTCGGCTTGCCGACCGCGGTCACCCGTTCCCATCCTGACTTCCCGGCACTGTGGCTGGCCAAGGCCTTCCTCGGCGAGCACCGCGCGTCGAGCTCCTACCTGTACCAGCGCATCCGCGAAGTGCGCGGCATGAACTATGGCGACTATGCCTACATCGAAGCTTTCCCGCGCGGCATGTTCCAGTTCTTCCCGAACCCGAACCTGGGCCGCAAGGCACAGCTGTTTGAAGTGTGGATCCGCCCGGTCGCGCCGGAGAATGCGCACTTCGCCCTGCGCGTCGCACTCACCGAAATCGACAAGCTGATCGCCCAGGGCCTGACGCGCCAGCAGTTCGAGACCACGCGCGACTACCTGATGAAGAACGTGTTCGTCATGACCGCGACGCAAGACCAGTACCTGGGCTACGCGCTCGATTCGAAATGGTACGGCACCCCCGAGTTCACCAAGCTGATGCGCGATGGACTGTCGAAGCTGACGGTGGATGACGTCAATGCGGCCATGCGCAGGCACCTGTCGGCGAAAAACGTGTCGGTGGTAATGGTGACCAAGGACGCGGCCGGACTGAAGGAGAAGCTGGTCAGCGACGTGTTCTCGCCGATTAAGTATGACGCGGACAAGCCGAAAGCGCTGCTCGATGAGGACAAGGCGATTGGCGGCGCGAAGCTGAACATTCGTCCGGAGGCGGTGACGATCACGCCTGCGTCGGCGGCCTTCGCGAAGTAAGAGCGCCGGCAGGCAGGCGCGCAATGCAAAACGTCGTTTCCACCAAGGGCGGAAACGACGTTTTTACTGACCGTGATCAATCACGGGCAAATCAATCAGCTCGTTATGCGATCCCAGCCATGCCGTACTGCGGCCTTGAAGTTTTCCCACGTTGATCCAGGGTGGGTACGCGACCAGTCCGAGCGCAGGTCGGTTTCCACATCCTCGAACGGACGCCCGCGATACAGCTCGCTGCGGCGCATGTCGCTGCCATAACGATAGGCCGGTGCATACTCGTCATACGGTTTTCCCGCGCTGGCGTAGTTGCTGTTCCAGTGGCTGCGGTAGTAGTCGTCGTCGTTGGTGGTGCCGCCCGACAGCTGCTCCACTTCCACCTCGGTACGGCGCAACGTGTCCTTGATATGCTCTTCGTGGCTGGTCACTTCCTTGCCGATCACAACCTCTTCCACGATACGGGCCGACTTGTTGACGACGGCTTCCTCCGCGGTCTCGCGCATTTCAAACGATTTTTCCTGGAAGGCCGGAACCTCGGCAGGATCAACCATCTTGTCGATCGCGCGGCGCTGCACGGTGACGTGCTCTTCACGCAGGTTGACGCTTTCATCGACCGGCGTTTCGACCACGTGCGAGAAGATCCGCACACCGCCGCGCTGCACCTCGCGCTTGCCCACTTTCAGCTCTTCCTGCACCACCGGAATCGCTTCCGACTCGGTTTTGGCGTACTGCATCGAACTGCCGGTGCTGCCTTGCACCGAGCCCTGGCCCGATTGCATCGAGCCCTGGCCCGATTGCATCGAGGCCGGTGCCGACGATGACGACGACTGGCTGCCGGTCCTCATCGCGCCGGCGCTGCTGCCCGCCGTTGAGCCTGCGGCCCAGCCCGAGGCGTGCTCGTCGATGTCGATCGGGCCGTAGCGTTCGACCAGGTCGGCGGCGCGCTCCACTTCAGGTTCGTTCGGCGCCGTGACGGTCAGCACGTAATTGCCGCGCGAGATCGCTTCCGAATACTGCTCCATGCGGTCGCCGCGGTCGCTGCCGAACAGGTCACTGAAGAAATTCTTGATGCTCTCGCCAATCGACTCGTCCTCGCGCAGCTCGCTGCCGGCGGCCGTGGTGCCGGCCTGCGCGCCGCCCTCGGACAGGCGCACGTCGGAGCGGTTGAACCCGCCCGCGAGCAGGTCATCCATGGCTTTCTGGGCGTCGCTTCGATTATCAAATACGGCTACAAGTGTGTGTTGCATAATAGATTTCCTCCAAACTGTTGATGTCATTCCCGGCGCACACCAGGGCCTTCATCGAAACGCTCGACGGAGACCGTTTCCGACTTCAGGGGAACGGTCTCCGAGAAGCGCTGCGGGCTCTTGCGGCGGGTGATATGGATCTCTTCCTTGATGCGGAGCCGTTTTTCGACTACCAGGATTTCCTCCAGTACTGGCACGATGTAGGTGTCACCTTCGTAGCGCGAAGCAGGCGCTTCGGACAGGGAGACTATCTTGTCGACGGGCACGTGGCGCACGTCGATCTGGTCATGCATCAGCGTTTCTTCGATGCGGTGTTCGTGCTCCGCGACGGACTTGTTGACCCGTACGCCGCGCCCGGTTTCTACGGTACGAATGCCGACGTCCAGTTGTTCCTGGTACACCGGCACGGCCGTGCTGGAAGTGCTGGTGGCCATGCCTTCGGTATCGCTCGTCATTACATCCGCTCCTTGGAAAATCGCTGTCATCTTGCTGATTAAAGAGTACCCGAATCAGCGGCGAACCTGCACACCATTGACGCTGCTCAAGTTTGCATTTCGCGTGGATACGAAGCTGATATTTCCTGAGCTTGCCCCACGGAGAACGCAATGCAGATGAACAAGCCGGCGCACGAGCACACGTCGTATACGCTCGAGGTCGCCAACCCGCCGCCTACCCGCACCGAGATGGGCGGCGTGCGCCCCACCGACATCGAACCGCCAAGCGATCTCGACCGCATGCTGCATGCGATGATGGGCCAGCTTACGCAGGGCATTTCGCCGACCAGCCTCACGCTGGCCTGGTGCGACTGGATGCTGCACCTGGCGCAGTCGCCCGGCAAATGGCAGCAGCTGGCGCAGAAGGCATGGAACAAGGACCTTCGCTGGATGGAATACGCGGTCCGCTCGGCGCTGGGACAGGATGCCGAGCCGTGCATCGATCCGCTGCCGCAGGACCGCCGCTTCCGCAGCCCCGAGTGGCAGCGCTGGCCGTACAATCTGTGCCAGCAGGCGTTCCTGCTCAACCAGCAGTGGTGGCACAACGCGACCACCGGCATCGATGGCGTCACCACGCACCACCAACAGGTCGTCTCGTTCGTGGCGCGCCAGTTGCTCGACCTGGTCTCGCCCGTCAATTTCGTCGCCACCAATCCCGAAGTCAGCGCGGCCATCGTGCGCGAGCGCGGCGCCAACCTGGTGCGCGGTGCCAAGAACCTGTTGGAAGACATCAGCCTGCGCGCGCGCGGCCTGCCGCCCGAAGGCGCCGAGGCATTCCGGCCCGGCATCGAAGTAGCGGTCACGCCCGGCGCGGTGGTGTACCGCAACCACCTGATCGAGCTGATCCAGTACGCGCCGGCCACGCCGAATGTCCATGCCGAACCGGTGCTGATCGTGCCCGCATGGATCATGAAGTACTACATCATGGACTTGTCGCCGCACAACTCGCTGGTACGCTACCTGGTCGGGCATGGGCACACGGTGTTCATGATCTCGTGGCATAACCCGACCGCGGACGACCGCGACCTTGGCCTCGACGATTACCTGCATGAAGGGGTGATGCGCGCGTTCGACGAGATCCGCGAACGCATGCCGGGCCGGAAGGTCAACGCGGCCGGCTACTGCCTTGGCGGCACGCTGCTGTCGATCGCCGCCGCGGCCTACGAGCACGACCAGCGTGCCTACCTCAACTCGATCACGCTGCTGGCGGCGCAGACCGATTTTTCCGAGGCTGGCGAACTGATGCTGTTCATCGACGAGAGCCAGGTCGCATGGCTTGAAGACCTGATGTGGCAGCAAGGCTACCTCGACAACCGGCAGATGGCCGGCGCCTTCCGCCTGCTGCGCTCGAACGACCTGGTCTGGTCAGTCGCGGTCAGCCATTACCTGCTGGGCGAGCCGGCCCCGATGACGGACCTGATGGCATGGAACGCCGATACCACGCGCATGCCGTACCGCATGCACAGCGATTACCTGCGCAAGCTGTTCCTCAACAACGACCTGTTCTCGGGACGCTACCGCGTCAACGGCAGGCCGATCGCGCTGTCGGACGTGCACGTGCCGGTGTTTGCCGTGGCCACCATGACCGACCACGTGGCGCCCTGGCGCTCGGTGTACAAGGTGCACCTGATGTCGCACTGCGACGTCGACTTCGTCCTCGCCAGCGGCGGGCACAATGCCGGCATCATCAGCGAGCCGGGCCGGCCGGGCCGGCGCTACTACACGGCGACGCATCACCGCGGCGACCGTTATACCGATCCCGACAAATGGATCGCCCTGGCGGACGAAAAGCCCGGCTCGTGGTGGCCGGAATGGGAGGCATGGCTCAGCCGCGTCTCGCCCGGCGGCATGCTGCCCGCCAGCGCGGTGGAAGGCGCGCTGGGGCCGGCGCCGGGGCGCTACGTCCTCGAACGCTAGGCGAACGGGTTTTTCACCTTTGTCACTGGCGGCGGCGGCAACGTGCCCGGGAGATCGGCCGCTTCCAGCCTGCGAACAACTGCCCCGAGCAACTGGTGCAGCTGGCGTGCCCTGTCAAGGCCGGCCTTGTCGGCCGTCAGGTCGACGTTGCCGCTCAGCGTGATGCGGTCGAGGCGGTTTTCGATCATCAGCTCGCCGACAAACACGACATCGGCTTCATTGGCGAACGGTTCAAACGTAATCGTATGTTTCACTTCAGCTCCCATTGATGGCGCGGTGCACGGCGCGGCTTTCTCTGTCGAACATTCGGCAGCCGAAGCATCGTTGCCTTTTCGCTGGCGGACAACGAGGGCATCAGTTCGATGCCGATCTTTTGCTCGAGCTGGGCGATGGTCATGGTCTGGTAGGCCGTGGTCGCCCTGTTTTCGATAAACCAGGCGCCGCCGGCTTTCTGCCCCGGATTCCAGACCGCCTTGTACAGATGGCTCGGCACCAGAACATTGCCGACCTTGCGCAAGCTGCTGCCGAGGAAAGCAGGCCCGGTCAGCACGTACAGGGCGCCCTCTTTTGCGGCCATCTTGCGCACAACCGCCTCGATGCCGGCCCACACGTGGCGGTTGTTCGCGGCATCCTGGGGCACCATGTTCGCCAGCGAAAAGCTGTCGCGCTGGCTGCGCCGGTCCGGCATGTTGCCGTTTGGCGCGAGGTGACCCCGGTCGAACCCGCTGAGGGCGTAATCGGACAGCTCGGCGCGCTGCGCACGCGGCAGGCGCGATTCGGCATGGAACGAATTGATGCGCGACTGGTCTGTTGCGGCCGCCAGGTTGTACGCCTTCAGGTGCTCGGCCGACCACAATGCGGTACGCGTCACGCCCGAGTGCATCACGCCGAACACGCCGTAGCATAACTCCCTGGTGGCAAGCGCAAGGCGGCGATCGCGGATTTCGGGCAATCGCCCGTCGACATAGTGGGCGGGACAGTTGCTTGCGGCCGCCGTTGCGCCGGCCAGCAGCACTGTGGCCAGCGTGCACCCGGCCAGGATTTGGTGAAACATTGATGCCTGATTAAAATTTCTGAACCGCTATTCTAACGGCTCGCCCGGGCAGCCTTGACGCTTTATCCCCGTGCACCAAGGGCGCGCACGATAGACGCGCGTTGCCAGCCGGAATGTATTAAAATAGATTTTTCATTCACAACCTGCGACGGTCAGTTCCCCAATGGCGCAGCAAGCGATTCCCGAAGACATACGCCGGTTCGTCCTCACCAGCATACCGTCGGTGCCTCATCTTGAAGCCCTGCTGCTACTTAGAGGCACGCCCGGCCCATGGAGCAGTGCCGCAGTTGCCGAGCGCCTCTACCTGGGCGAAAAATCCGCCGCCGTGCTGCTCGACGATCTCTGCAGTTCCGGCATGGCCATCGCGCAAGACGCGCCCGCCAATGGCTACCTGTATCAGCCTGCCACTGAACTGCTGGGCACGACCATCAACAGCCTGGCCGAGTTTTATGGCCGGCACCTGGTCGAAATAACCCACCTTATCCACTCCAAGCATGACCGCAAGGCGCAGCAGTTTGCCGACGCATTCAAATGGCGAAAGGATTCCTGAATGGCCCAGCTCATTTACGCTCTCTGCATCCTGACGTCGCTGGCATGCGCCTGGTTGCTGCTCGGCAGTTATCGCCGCACCCGGCACCGCCTGCTGTTCTGGAGCGGCATGTGCTTCGTCGTCCTGACGTTCAACAACGTGCTGCTGCTGTTCGACCGGGTGGTTTTCCCTACCACCGTCGACCTGCTGCCGTACCGCCTGGTTTCGTCGCTGTTCGCACTGCTGCTGCTGTTGTACGGCCTGATTTACGAGAAGGAGTAATGGCACAATGAACGATATTCTCGTCGGCGCGATTGCCATGGCGTCGCTTGTGATCAGCACGGTGTTCGTGCGCTACTGGCGCAGCACCGGCGACCGGTTTTTCCTGTACTTCGCGCTGTCCTTTGCCATTGAAGGCGCGCACCGCATCTACTCGGCCATGGCGCGCGCGACCTCCGAGGACAGTGCGCTGCACTACCTGATCCGCCTGGTCGCCTACGGCCTGATCCTGTGGGCCATCTTCGAGAAAAACTGGCCGCGCAGCAAAGCCAAACGCTGACCCGCCAGGTGATCGCGCCAGGCCGGCCACCGGTGCCGGCCAGCGTTGGAACTATCGCCGCTTGCAGAACTCCAACGGTATCGCACGCCCGCAAGCTGGATCCAGCGTATGCCCGAACGTTTCCTGGCCTCTGTATTGCCGCAGCATGAGTCGGCAGAATTGTTTCGCCTGATGGTGACCGGCATCCGCGAATGCGCGGTCCTGATGATGGACCCGCACGGGGTGATCACGATCTGGAACAAGGCGGCCGAGGAAATGATGGGCTACAGGGCCGACGACGCCATCGGCGCCAGCTTCGCCCTGCTCTACAGCGACGGCGACCGCGAACATGGCCGGGCGCGCCACGACCTCGAGGTGGCGGCGCGCATCGGCTTCCTCAGCGACTCGGCCTGGCGGCGCCAGCGCAGCGGCAAGCTGTTCTGGTCGCATTTCTCGCTGACCGCCCTGCGCGACCAGGCCGGCGCGCTGCTCGGCTATTCCTGCACCTTCCTCGACCTGACGCGGTTCCGCCAACTGGAGCAGTGCGAGCGCGAGCGCCAGGAAATCGAACTTGTCCTGCGCGCCGCCGGATGCGGCATCTGGAAATGGAATACCGAGCGCGACGAGGTAGCGGTATCGCGCCATCTGCGCGAACTGCTGGGCTATGACGGAGGCCGGACGATGCGTTTCAGCCAATGGCTGCCGCACGTCCACCCACGCGACCGCGCGCGCATCGCGGCGCAGCTTGCGCAGCTGCACGCCAATCCCGCGCTTGCGCCCCTCGAAACCGAATTGCGTCTAGAGGCACGCGACGGATCGTCGCGCTGGTTCTTCCTGCGCGCCAATTGGGAACACCGGGCCGGCGCTGCGCCGCTACTGGTTGGCGCCTGCGTCGACATCGAGAACCGCAAACAGGCCGAGAACGAAAAAACGCGCCTCGACCAGCAGCTGCAGCAGGAACGGTCGCGCTTTGCGAACATCCTCCAGCAACTGCCCTCGGGCGTCATCCTGGCCGAGGCACCCTCCGGCAAACTCACCTACCAGAACAACACCGCGGAAGTGATGCTGGGGCGCGGCATCGAGGGCGTGGGCAGTTACCAGGACTACGCCAGTTATGTGCTGTTCGATACCGCGGGCAAGCGGGTGCGCGCGCAAGACCTGCCGCTGTCGCAAACGCTGTTGCATGGAATCCCCGCCTCGCAGGAGCTGGTCTACCAGCGCGGCGACGGCAAGCGCCTGCACCTGGCCGTCGCCAGCTCCGTCATCGTCGACCATGACGGCGCGGCGCGCACGGCCGTGGCCGTGATGCAGGACATTACCGAGCTGAAGCTTGCACAGCTGAGCGCCGCCACCGAAAAAGAACGTGCCCTGGTCACGCTGGCCGCCATTACCGATGGCGTCGTCACGGTGGGGCGCGACGGCCTGGTCACCATGATGAACCCAAGCGCCGAGCGCCTGCTCGGCTGCACCGAAGCGCAAGCGCTTGGCCGGCCCGTGGCCGATATCCTGAGCGTCGACGAAGCCGGCGGCGAACAGGCCATCCAGCAAGCGGTGGCGCGCTGCCAGGACGAACGGCGCGTCATTCCCGACCTGCCGCACCTGACCTTGCGTGGCCACGGCGGCCAGCGCTTCTCGATCGAGAACGCGGTGGCCCCGGTCACCCTCGCCGACGGCGAACTGATCGGCGCGGTGCTGGTCATGCACGACGTCACCGAATCGAAGCGGCTGGTGCGCAGGCTGGGCTTCGAAGCCAGCCACGATTCGCTGACCGGACTGGTCAACCGGCGCGAATTCGAGCTGCGCCTGCAGCGCGCCCTCGACCGCTCGCACCAGGAAGGCAGCAGCGGCTCGGCGCTGCTCTACATGGACCTTGACCAGTTCAAGATCGTCAACGACACCTGCGGGCACAGCGCCGGGGACGAGCTGCTGCGGCTGCTGGCGCAGTCGTACGCAGGCCATGTGCGCGAGCGCGACACCCTGGCGCGCATCGGCGGCGACGAGTTCGCCCTGATCGTCGAACACTGCGACATCGATGAGGCCCTCGGCGTCGCCTACAAGATGCTCGACGCCACCCGCAGCCTGCGCTACGCCTGCAAGGGGCGCATGTTCCAGCTGGGCGTGAGCATCGGCGTGACGCCGATCGACACCGGCATCGCCACGGTTGAGGAAGCATTGCGGCGCGCCGACCATGCCTGCTACATCGCGAAGGAACGCGGACGCAACCGGGCTTATGTGCACGACACCAGCGACCATGATTTCGCCCAGCGGCGCAGCGACATGCACTGGGTAACACGGCTGGCGCAGGCGTTCGACCACAACCAGCTGCAGCTTTACTGGCAGCCGATCGTCCCGGTCGGCGGCGAACCCGAGGTGGCCGCGCGCCATTTCGAAATCCTGCTGCGCCTCGGCACCGGCCCCGGCGCGCCTATCGGGCCTTCCAGTTTCCTGCCGGCAGCCGAACGCTACGACGTCATCCTGAAGATCGACCGCTGGGTGCTGGCCAACACGCTCGACTGGCTGGCGCGCAACCAGGAATGCACGGCCGGGCTGGAGATGTGCAGCATTAACCTGTCGCGCCGTTCGCTGGGCGACCAGAGCTTCCACCAGTTCGCCGCCGCCCTGATCGACCAGTCGAACGTGCCGCCCCACAAGCTGTGTTTCGAGATCACGGAGAACGGCGCGATCGCCGACATGAACAAAACCACTGCGTTCATCCGCACGCTGTCGGCGCGCGGCTGCCGCTTTTCACTGGATGATTTCGGCAGCGGCATGACCTCGCTGTCGTACCTGAAGGAGCTGCCGGTCGACTACATCAAGATCGATGGCGCCTTCGTCCAGATGATGTCCTCGAGCGAGGTCGACTACGAGATGGTGCGCTTCACCAACGAGATCAGCCACATGATGGGACGCAAGACGATCGCCGAGTACGTCAGCGACCCGGAGATCATGGGCACCCTGCACGCCATCGGCGTGGACTACGCGCAGGGATTCTGGGTGGGCAAGCCGAGGCCGCTGGCGGCCCACGCTAGCCGGTAGTGGCCGCGCCTTCCACCTCGACATTGCCGATGCCAATGGCCGCCAGCGCGTCGCGCACGTCTTCGACCTCGGCTGCCAGGTCGGCGGCGACATCGAGCGGCTTTTCGACCGTGCCCAGTACGGCGCCGCCCTCGCCCAGCAAGGTGACGCGCATCACCAGCTCGTCCTCGCTGGCCGCCGCGGCGATCCGTGCCAGCACCTGGGCCGGCGCCATGCCGCCAGATTCCAGCGCCTGGTTCAGCTGCGTCATCATGCGCAAGGTTGCCAGTTCCTCGAAGCCGTGCTCGAGCGCGCCGAAGAACAGGTCCTGGTACAGGAAGTTGACTTCGATGCTGTCCGGACGCGCCGCCAGGCATCGCCGCACCAGCGGCGCCGCCTGCCCGGCCCACGCGCGGTAGCGTGCCATGCGTGCGTCGAAATACGCTTCGGCGCCAGCCTCGTCGTCCGGAATCGCGTAGAACGGATCGTCGGCGCGCTTGAGCGCAAAGCCGAGCAGGAAACGCAACTCGACGGTCGGCTCGTCGGCGGCCGCTTCGTTCGGCGCCCAGCCGGTCATGCTGCGGTCCAGCGCCGGCGTGGCGGTCAGTTTCTTCGCCGTCATCGACGCCTGCACTTCGCGCACGATCTCGTTGAGTTCGCAATACGTGATCCGCCCAGCTTCCTCCGGATCGTAGGCGTGGGCCACCAGCACGACCTTCGCCGTCTCGCTTTCAAGCCCGGCCTTCTGAAAGCTCTCGACCATGGCGTCGAATGCTTGCGGATCGGCGAACGACTCGCCCTCCTTCAGTCCACCGGTTGCGTGCACGAACAGCGGAATCGCAAAGGCGTTGATTTCCATTGCCGGGGCGCCTTCGCGGCGCATCACGACCACTCCGCTGGCGTCCTCGACGCTGGCGCGCAGCAGCTGATAGGCCGGAATGTCCGAGTAGCGGGCGCGGTCGATCGCGTCGTACAGCACGCCATCGTTCTTCTTGCGCAGCGCGTTCAGGATCATCCGGTTGAGTTCGTCCTGCTTCCGGCGCACTTCTGCCGCGTCCTCTTCTTCCGGAACGGCGACGTCGAGCGCCAGCTCGGCCATCGCCTGGGCGAGCAGGTCGTCTTCGTCTTGCGGCTCGGAAGTGGCGGCGGACTTGCGTGGAACTGGGCGCTTGTTTTTTGGCATGGCTGCTTCTGGTGAGGTGGCGATCCGACATGTTATATGATCTTGTTAAGACGTCAAGGCCGGAGCGGGTTGCCGGCCGCCCACACCACCCACGGGAGTAAAAGTGTCTCTGCTAAACAATTATTTCAAACTCCAGGAAAACGGGACCACCGTGCGCACCGAAGTGATCGCCGGCCTGACAACCTTCCTGACGATGGCCTACATCATCTTCGTCAATCCGTCGATCCTGGGCGACGCCGGCGTGCCGAAAGATGCCGTGTTCGTCGCCACCTGCCTTGCGGCCGCGCTCGGCAGCCTGATGATGGGCCTGTATGCTAATTATCCGATCGGGATGGCGCCCGGCATGGGCCTGAATGCCTACTTCGCCTACGCCGTCGTGCTCGGCATGGGGGTGCCGTGGCAGACGGCGCTGGGCGCGGTATTCATTTCCGGCTGCCTGTTTATCCTGGTCAGCGTGTTCGGCCTGCGCGCGATGATCGTCAACGGCATCCCGCATTCGCTGCGCACCGCGATTACCGTTGGCCTCGGACTGTTCCTCGGGCTGATCGCACTCAAAAGCGCCGGCATCGTCGTGGCCAGCCCGGCCACCATGGTCACCGCCGGCGACCTGCGCTCGGCGCCGGCGATCATGGCGATCGTCGGCTTCCTGCTGATCGTCACGCTCGACCGGCTGCGCGTGCGCGGCGCCATCCTGATCGGCATGATCGCGGTCACCATCGCCAGCTTTTTCTTCGGCGGAAATACGTTCAAGGGCATCGTCTCGGCCCCGCCGTCGCTTGCGCCCACCTTGCTCCAGCTCGACATTGGCGGCGCCATCGGTGTCGGCATCCTCAACGTCGTGCTGGTGTTCTTCCTGGTCGAACTGTTCGACGCGACCGGCACCCTGATGGGCGTGGCCAGCCGCGCCGGCCTGCTGGTCGACGGCAAGATGGAACGCCTGAACCGCGCCTTGCTGGCCGACAGTGCGGCCATCGTTGCCGGTTCGGCGCTGGGCACCTCGAGCACCACGGCCTATATCGAAAGCGCGGCCGGCGTGCAGGCCGGCGGGCGCACCGGCCTGACCGCGGTCGTCATTGCGGTGCTGTTCCTGGCCTGCCTGTTCATTTCGCCGCTGGCCGGCGCGGTGCCGGCTTACGCGACCGCGCCGGCGCTGCTGTTCGTGGCCTGCCTGATGCTGCGCGACCTGGGCAATATCGACTGGGACGAAACCACGGAAAGCATTCCCGCGGCCATTTGCGCGCTGGCGATTCCCTTCACCTATTCGATTGCGCACGGGATCGCGTTCGGCTTCATCACCTACGCCGTGCTCAAGCTGCTGACCGGCCGCGCGCGCGAGGTCAAGCCAGTGGTGTGGGTCATCGCGGCGGCCTTCACGTTCAAGTACGCCTGGATCGGCGCCTGAGCTCAGCAGTAAATTGTCTTCGTGACAACGTGTGGTACCGAACAGAGCTTCACTTTAGCCAAGGGCATAATTGTCTGAACGCTAACGAGGAGCAATATCATGATTCGCCACACTGTCCGCCGCACCCTTTTCATCGCAGGCATGGTGTTCGTTTCCAGCACCTTCGCGGGAACCGAAGTGATCAAATGCACGGACGACTCGGGCCGGGTCACCTTGACCGACCAGCCATGCCAGCGCGACGACGAGCAGCTGGTCCTGTCCGCGGCAGCCACCCCGGAAGTGGCGTCAGTGCCTGAAGCAGTTGCCGAGGCCGCATCCAGCAGCGCGCGCTACCAGGTGCGTGCCCTGCCACCGTCGCCGCGCCTGCGCGCCGCGCCGTACACCGATGTGCAGGCGCCAGGCCGCTCGCTGGCCCGCGATGTCGCCACGCTGAAAGAAGCGCGCCGTACTTTGATGCTGCTCGACAGCACAATGGCCGCCAGCCGCCAGGGCCGCCTGGACGCGCAGCGCTAAGCGCATGCCAAGATGGGCTGGCAATCCTGATTGTTAGCGCGTATTGACTGCAAGTTGCCGTAACTTGCCGTTCCGTGTCACGGGCCTCACATGTTGTTCGGGTACAATATCGCCACCGACAGCAGTCCGACACGATATGAAACCCTCCCTGCTTTTTGCGCTTGCCGCAGCCCTTGCCCATGGCGGCGCCTGCGCCGGTGACATCGACCCGGCCTGGCATACCTCCGCCGAACTCGGCGCGATCACCACCTCCGGCAACACCGCCGGCACTTCCGTTACCGGCAAGATCGACGCGCGCCAGGAACTGGACAACTGGAGCAACCAGTACATTGCTACCGGCTACTTCAAGGAAGACGAAAAAACCAACAGCGGTGGCGACACGGTCACGGTCAAGTCAGCCGAGCGGTTCGCGCTGTCGGCCAAGGCGGCGTACAAGCTGATGGACGATGGCAAAAAGCTGTTTGTCCTCGGCACCTATGTCGACGACAAGTTCGGCGCCTACACCACCTACTCGACAATGGCGATCGGCCACGCCTGGGGCTGGGACACCGCGCGCGACCGCCGCATCGACCTCGAAGTGGGCCCGGGCTATTTCAGCGGTACGCGCGCCACCGGCGAGGAAGAAAGCGGCTTCACGGTGCGCGGCGCTGCCGCCGTTTCGTGGCGGCTGTCGCCGGCGGCGGTGTTCGCCAATTCGGTCATTGTCGAGCGAGGCACCTCGAACGTGCACTCCGTGGCCGAGGCGTCGCTCGCGACCAAGATCAATGACACCATGCAGATGAAGGCCGCCTTTGCCGCGCGCAACGACACCAATGTACCGGCCAACAAGAAAAATACCGATACCCAGACCTCGATCACCCTGGTGTATTCGTTCTGACCGCTAACGGCGCCCGGTCAGGCAACGCGGGTATAACGCGCCGTCATGAACTCTTGCCACATGCCGTCGTCGCGCAGGGTTAGCGAGGTCAGCAGCCGGTGCGATGCGTCGACAATGTCGATCACGTCGCGGTAGCGCGCGGTGGCGCCCTCGCCGTTCATGCCCGGGCCGGTCGACTCCAGGGTCAGGATCCGGCGCGTTCCATCCAGTTCGCCATCGTAATGCCACAGGTAGCTCATCATCGAATGGATGAACGTGCCGGTAAAGCGCTTGCGCAAGGGATCGTAGCCCAGCGTGACGATCATCCTGGCGTTGCCGTCGCCCGGGAACTCGCCCTCGCCGTCGGCGATAACCCAAAAGTCGCCCAGCGCGCGCACCCGGTCGGTGCCGCTGAAGGATTCAGTGTCGCCGGGGCCGGCGGCGACGGTCGATTCGTAGGTCCAGTCGCCAACCAGCTGCTGCAGCCAGCGGTGCTGCTCGGTTACGGTTTCCTTTTCCATTGCGTCTCCTATGCCGTTTGCGCGCCCTCGGCGCGGCTTCGTGGGAATTCCGGAAGGCCGTCGCCGGGCACCATCCAGCTCAGCCGATGTTGGACGAAGGTGTGGTCATCCGGCCGGGTGGCCTCCGGGTCGTCGAGGCTGCACAGCGTGATGTCGATGTCGTTGGGGTAGCCGTCGTGCTGGTAGCTCAGCTGGGTGCCGCATTCGGCGCAAAAGCCGCGCACGACGTGCAGGCTTGAACGATGCTCGGCCAGCGAGCCCGAGATGACCTGGAAACCGGCCAGCGCGACGCTGAACCAGGCCACGCTGGGCGCCCCCGCGCTCCTGCGGCAGGTCTGGCAGTGACAGATCGTCGCGTGAAAAACCTGTTGCGCCACCTCGTAGCGAACCGCACCACAACAGCATCCCCCGCTCAGCACCATGGCGCCCTCCACCCGTGTCGTCAGCCTTATCAATAGTCTAAGCCAGTTCGGGCGCATGCACGCTTGCGATTCGCAGCGGTCCTGCGCCAATTGGACCTGCGCCGCTTCGCCCGATGTAGAATATGGTCCTTTCCCCACCAACTGGCGCGACGTCATGCTGCAAGCGGTTCCGTTTCCGATACGCGTAGAGTGCCCGCCGGGCGCCTGCGTGTGCGACCGCGACAGCCTGCTTGCCGATCCGGATGCCGACCTCCGGGTACTGCGCCTGACCCGTGAAGAAGAAAAGAAGCTGATCGCGCGCATCGATTGCATCGCTACCTACGACGACCTGAAACGTCTCGGCGCGAAAATGCATGAACTGCTGGGCATCGGCCTGACCATCACGCCGAGCGTGCGCGGCGTGCGCACGGTGCGCGGCTTTACCATCCAGCTCGACGAACGGCCCGGCCTGTGCCGCAAGACGCGCCAGACGATTCCCGCTGCAGTGCGCAAATGCCTGGAACGCCATCCCGAGATCGCCTACGCCATCCTGGACGCCAATGGTCTGCTGGGAAATCCATAACGCGCCGACTTAGACCGAAGTCATTCCCCGGTCATATGACGGTACTACCATGGCTTGGTAGGCGGCGTGGTCGAACATGCCCCGCAGGTTAGTCCGGTGGCCTCAAACACCGGCACCAAATTCCGCTTGCATGTGCATCTTCCAGATACTGTATGCTTCGTTCGTAACACGACAGCAGTATTTACCGCACAATGCGACTGACCACCTTCACCGACTACACCCTGCGCACCCTGATCCATTTGGGGATGCACCGCGACCGCCTGGTCACCATCCAGGAAATCGCGGACCTGCACGACATCTCCAAGAACCATTTAATGAAGGTGGTGTACCAGCTCGGGCTGGCTGGCGTCGTCGAGACGCTGCGCGGACGCAACGGCGGCCTGCGGCTCAAACTCGAGCCCGACCAAATCAACATTGGCGCCATCGTGCGCGCCAGCGAAACCGATTTCTACATGGCCGAGTGCTTCAACCCGGTCGGCTCGCCGTGCTTCCTGAGCGGCGATTGCAAGCTCAAGAACATCCTCGGCGAGGCCACCCTTGCCTACCTTTCCGTACTCGACGGGCAGACCCTGGCGTCGGTGCTGCCGCGTCCCCAGGCCGACGCCACGCCGGTCCGCTTCTACGCCAACCCGCTGGCCGCGCCGGCCACCTGAGCCCGCTCCTCGCCTGGTCGCTTGCCGTTGACATCCAGAACGACCCTGAACATGCATATAATGTAGTATCTAAATTCCATCTTTAGACTACGCTCCATGCATGCAGAACTGAACCGGACCGTCATTGCCCAGCTGGTCCATGAATTTTACGACGACGTCAGGCGCGATCCCGAACTGCAACCGATCTTCGAAGCGGCCATCGGCGCCGACTGGGAACCCCATCTCGGACGCATGGTCGATTTCTGGTCCACCGTGATGCTCGCCACGCACGAGTTCCAGGGCAATGTCTTTGGCACCCACATGGCGCTGGGCGGGATCGTACCGGCCCACTTCCAGCGTTGGCTGGCGCTGTTCGAACAGACCGCGCGCCGCCTGTTTACGCCAGAGCTGGCCGATGAATTCCTGCTGGTGGCGCGCCGCATCGCGGCCAGCCTGCAATACGGCTTTTTCGGGCGCGTCGAAGTCCATTGAGCCGCATCGGGTCAGTGCTGGTAAGCCCCGATGTCGTAACCGGTGCGCGAATTGCGCGCCCGCCCCTCGAAATCGGTACTTGCCGCATGGGTCGGCGACGCTCGCCCGACTGCCGGTGAACTGCGGCTCGGTTTCAGGTTCGGGACACTGGCATCCTCCCCGACGAACAACGGCGGCGAACTGACCGTTCCGCTGTGCGTCAGGCCGTTTTTCAGGCTCCAGTTGAAGCGCGAATTGCGGTACACCAAGTTGTTGCGGTAACTGTTGTTCTTGCCCGTCTTGCCCTGCTCCGAGATGCCCATCTTGTTGTCGTACACGATATTGCTGTAGACCAGCGTGTGATCGTTCGGACCCCTGGTGTGATAGAAGTTGCCGCCGCCGACAATGATGCCAGTATTCGATTCGGTCACGGTATTGTTCGTGATAATGACGTTGTGAGCGTCGTGCCACAGGTTGATCCCGGCTTCCGACACGCGATAGACGACGTTGTTCTTGACGCTGCCCGACGTGCTGAAATAGATCCCCTGCACGAAATGGCAGCCGGCCGGACCGATGTCATGGACCAGGTTGGCGATGGCGTCCGACTTGACGCCACGGTAGTAGCCGTCGACACCGATTGCGGCGCCCCCGGCGCTGTTGCATT
The DNA here is from genome assembly GCA_036402435.1 of Telluria sp. GTDB lineage: Bacteria > Pseudomonadota > Gammaproteobacteria > Burkholderiales > Burkholderiaceae_D > Telluria_A. The sequence goes on from DASWSX010000233.1 coordinate 30,378, forward strand.
TGATGCCCTGGGCAATATGGTGCACGTAGTTATTCCGGATCGAATCGTAAGAGCCGCCGTTGTAGATGCCGTGCGTCCAGCGTGCGCCCTCCTTGTGCCCGCGGCCATCCACCTCGAACCCGATCACGTCAACGTAATCGCCGCGGTTATCCCACCCGGCCTTGTTCTGCGACTTGGCGGGAGGAATGATTTTCGCGCCCCATTTGGTGGTCGAGATATATGTGATGCGCGCGTCGGCCCTTCCGCTGGCGTTGGTGCGGATGCCGCCGTTGTAGGTCCCGGGCGCCACATACACGGTGGTGCCGGGCCCCGCTGACCTGGCGGCCCGCCTGATCGAGCGGAACGGCCGGTCGGACGTGCCCGGATTGCTGTCGGATCCGCGCGGCGACACGTACAGTGCCGCCCGGTTGGCCTTGGCCAGCAACACCGGCTCGGGCTCCTCGTTCGCCAGCCCGGCCATGCTGACACCATCCATGCCGGGAAAGGCGGAAGGCGCCGGCACGCTGGCAGGAGGGCTTGAGGAAAACGCTGCCAGCACGAACTCCGCGCCGCCGGGCGGCGGCGAACTTTGGCGCGACCCGGTACCGGGCACCGATGCCTCGGGTAGCAAGGGGTCGGCCGCGGGCGCGCTGTAAGCCGGTTCCGGCACCGCGATGACGGCCGGCGCCGCAGCCGGTAACGGCCTTGCTTCGCCGCTGTTGCCGCCGCTGCAGGCGCCGAGCATGGGCAAGCAGCCGGCGGCCAGCATCAGCGCGAACCGGCAAGTAATTGAAGAAATATGTTTTTTCATTTTGTTCCCCCTTGTCCGCGCGCGTACGCCACCGCTCCGGCGCCGCGGCACAGGAATAGCATTCAAATGGATCGACACGCATGACCGCGCAAATGCGGTGCCTTGCTGCGTCTCGCGTAGATGCCCGAGCGCCAGGGGGGATCGCGCAAGCTTCTGCTCGCCTGGATGCTCGACCTTGATCTAGACAAGCGAGCCGTGCATTTAGTTCGCTTGAGTGCGCCTGAATATGGCGCAGCGCAATATGGAAACTTGCGTAATTTGCATGCCAACGCGGGCACAATTTGTTATTCTTGCGGCGCACCACCTTACCAAGGGGAAGCAATATGAGCCAGAGTAAGCCTCTGTCACTGCATGTCCCGGAGCCAACCGGCCGTCCGGGTTGCAAGACCGATTTTTCCTACCTTCGCCTGAGCGCTGCCGGCGAAGTACGCCGCCCGCCGGTCGACGTCGCGCCGTCCGAGACGGCCGACCTCGCCTCGAGCCTGATCCGCGTGCTCGACGACGCCGGCCATGCCGTCGGGCCCTGGGCGCCCGAGGCCGATGACGCACTGCTGCGCTTCGGCCTGCGCACGATGATGAAGACCCGCATCTTCGACGCGCGCATGGTCATCGCGCAGCGCCAGAAGAAGATGTCGTTCTACATGACTTCGCTAGGCGAAGAAGCGCTCGGCACCGCCCAGGCGCTGGCGCTCGAAGACGGCGACATGCACTTCCCGACCTACCGCCAGCAAAGCCTGCTGATGGCGCACAAGGTGTCGATGGTCGACATGATCTGCCAGCTGCTGTCGAACGAGCGCGACCCGCTGAAAGGCCGCCAGCTGCCGGTGATGTATTCGGTGCGCAAGTCCGGCTTCTTCACCATCTCGGGAAACCTCGCGACCCAGTTCGTGCAGGCAGTCGGCTGGGGCATGGCCTCGGCGATCAAGGGCGACACCAAAATCGCGTCCGGCTGGATTGGGGACGGCGCCACCGCCGAATCGGACTTCAACACCGCCCTCACCTTCGCCCATGTGTACCGGGCGCCGGTGATCCTCAACGTCGTCAACAACCAGTGGGCCATCTCGACTTTCCAGGCGCTGGCCGGGGGCGAGAGCGTGACCTTCGCCGCGCGCGGCGTGGGCAGCGGGATCGCCTCGCTGCGGGTGGACGGCAATGACTTCCTGGCCGTGTACGCGGCCTCCCGCTGGGCCGCCGAACGGGCCCGCAGCAACCTGGGGCCGACCCTGATCGAATGGGTGACCTACCGCGCCGGTCCGCATTCGACCTCGGACGATCCGTCCAAGTACCGCCCGGCCGACGACTGGACCCACTTCCCGCTGGGCGACCCGGTCGCGCGCCTGCGCCAGCACCTGACCCTGCGCGGCCTGTGGTCGGACGAGGAGCACGAAGCGACGCACAAGGAACTGGAAGCGGAGATCGTCGCCGCCCAGAAGGAAGCCGAACAATTCGGCACGCTGGCCAGCGGCCGCGGGCCGAGCGCGGCATCGATGTTCGAGGACGTCTACAAAGAGATGCCCGAACACCTGCGCCGCCAGCGCGAACAAGCGGGGGTATGACTGTGGCCAGAGACAACGAAACGAAAACCGTGCCGATGACCATGATCCAGGCCCTGCGCTCGGCCATGGACGTGATGCTCGAACGCGACAACAACGTGGTGATCTACGGCCAGGACGTGGGCTACTTCGGCGGCGTGTTCCGCTGCACCGACGGGCTGCAGGCCAAGTACGGCAAGTCGCGCGTGTTCGATGCGCCGATCTCCGAAGGCGGCATCGTCGGCACCGCGGTCGGCATGGCCGCTTACGGACTGCGGCCGGTGGTCGAGATCCAGTTCGCCGACTACTTCTACCCGGCGTCGGACCAGATCGTGTCGGAAGCGGCGCGCCTGCGTTACCGCTCGGCCGGCGAGTTCACCGCCGCGATGACCATCCGGATGCCCTGCGGGGGCGGCATCTACGGCGGCCAGACCCACAGCCAGAGCCCGGAGGCGATGTTCACTCACGTGTGTGGCCTGCGCACCGTGATGCCGTCCAATCCGTACGACGCCAAGGGCCTGCTGATCGCCTCGATCGAGAACGACGATCCGGTCATCTTCCTGGAGCCAAAGCGCCTGTACAACGGCCCGTTCGACGGCCACCACGACAAGCCGGTGGTGCCGTGGTCGCAGCATCCGCTGGGTGAAGTGCCCGAGGGGTACTACACCGTGCCGCTCGATAAGGCATCGGTGTTCCGCCCCGGCGAGGACCTGACCGTGATCACCTACGGGACGATGGTGTTCGTCGCCGAAGCGGCGGCGCGCGAGACCGGCGTCGACGCCGAGATCATCGACCTGCGCAGTATCTGGCCGCTGGACCTCGATGCAATCGTCAACTCGGTGAAGAAGACCGGGCGCTGCGTGGTGGTGCACGAAGCCACGCGCACCAGCGGCTTCGGCGCCGAACTGGTGGCGCTGGTGCAGGAGCACTGCTTCTACCACCTGGAAGCGCCGGTCGAACGCGTGACCGGCTGGGACACGCCCTATCCGCACGCGCAGGAATGGGTTTACTTCCCCGGACCGGACCGTGTCGGGGCTGCATTCAAACGTGCGATGGAGGCGTAATGGGAATTCATGTGATTAAGATGCCCGACCTGGGCGAAGGCATTGCCGAAGTCGAGGTCGTGCAATGGCGTGTGCAGCCGGGCGATGCGGTGACCGAAGACCAGGTGCTGGCCGACGTCATGACCGACAAGGCCACCGTCGAGATTCCGTCGCCGGTGCATGGAACGGTACTGGCGCTGGGCGGCGCCATCGGCGAAGCGCTTGCGGTCGGCGCGGAGCTGATCCGCCTTGAGGTGGAAGGCGACGGCAATGCGGCCGCTGCAAAGCCTGCTGCACCGCCTGCGCGTGCGCCGGCGCCGGCTCCAGCACCGGCTCCCGTTCAGGCGGCAGTGGCGGTCGAAGCGCCGCCGAAAGTAGCGAAACCGGCCGAGCCTCCAAAGGCCGCCGTGCAGCCGCCGCCTTCCGTATCCAGCGAAAAGCCGCTGGCATCGCCTTCGGTTCGGCAGCGCGCCCGCAACCTGGGCATCGACCTGCACCACGTCACGGCGACCGGACCGGCGCGGCACATCACCCATTCCGACCTCGATGCCATCATCGCCGGCAGCAAGCCGCGCGCGGCCGAGAGGGGCAGCCGTTACGCCAGGCTTGAAGGCGTGCAGGCGGTGCCGCTGCTGGGCATGCGCCGCAAGATCGCCGAGAAGATGCAGGACGCGAAGCGCCGCATTCCGCACTTTACCTATGTCGAAGAAGTCGACGTCACCGACGTCGAGGCCCTGCGCGTCCAGCTCAACGCGCGCCACGGCCAGGACCGCGGCCGCCTGACGCTGCTGCCGCTCCTGATGCGCGCGGTGGTGCTGGGCGCTGCGCGCTTCCCGCATGTGAACGCGCGTTTCGACGACGATGCGGGTGTCGTCACCTATCACCAGCCGGTTCACATCGGCATCGCGACCCAGACCGACGCCGGCCTGATGGTGCCGGTCGTGCGCAATGCCGAGGCGCGCGACCTGTGGGCCAGCGCCGCCGAAGTGGTTCGGCTGGCCGAGGCGGCGCGCACCAGCAAGGCGCTACGTGAAGAGCTGTCGGGCTCGACGATCACGATCACCAGCCTGGGCGCGATGGGCGGCATCGTCACCACACCGGTGATCAACCATCCGGAGGTCGCCATCGTCGGCGTCAACCGCATGGTCGAACGGCCGGTGGTGCGCGATGGCGCCGTCGTGGTGCGCAAGATGATGAACCTGTCGTGCTCCTTCGACCACCGCGTCATCGACGGCATGTACGCCGCGCAGTTCGTGCAGGCGCTGCGCGCCTACCTGGAGTGCCCGGCCACGCTGTTCATCGACTAGCGCCAGCGGCGGCCACCCTGGCCGAAGCCGCGGTTCCCGTGGTGCACGCCGCCGCGGTGCCCGCGGTAGTGCTGGACGCGATGTCCATGCTGGTGGCCGCGATGGTAGCTGCGGCCATAGTCGTAGAAACCGAAGCCCAGGTCGAGGCTGACCGGCGGCCCCACATAGACAGGCGCCCCGTACGAGTACGGATAAGGGTCATACGCGCCCGGCGGGCCGTAATACGCGCAGCCGCCGAGGGATCCAGCCAGCAACAGCGAAAAGATAAGGCGTTTCGCCACGCCTGCCCCAGGAATCTTCATGGCCAGTTCTCCAGCAACATGCTGTCAGTCTAGCGCTGGATTCGTCACTTTCAATGGCGCACGGGAAGTATGCCGAATGAATGGACCTGATCCGATGCATTAGAATGCTTCCCTTTGGCATTTTTGCATACAGACCATGGCTGCATCGGGCAACAACGAACTCAAGCGCGGCCTCAAGAGCCGCCATATCCAGCTGATCGCGCTGGGCGGTGCGATCGGCACCGGCCTGTTCCTCGGCATCGCCCAGACCATCCAGCTGGCCGGCCCTTCAGTACTGCTCGGCTACGCCATCGCCGGCGTGATCGCCTTCCTGATCATGCGCCAGCTTGCCGAGATGGTCGTCGACGAGCCGGTCGCGGGGTCGTTCAGCTACTTTGCCGACAAATACTGCGGCCATCTTGCCGGCTTTGCCTCGGGCTGGAACTACTGGGTGCTGTACATCCTGGTCAGCATGGCCGAACTGACGGCGGTCGGCATTTACGTCCAGTACTGGTGGCCATGGATTCCCACGTGGATGTCGGCACTCGCCTTTTTCATCCTCATCAATGGCATCAGCCTGGCCAACGTCAAAGCGTTCGGCGAGATGGAGTTCTGGTTCGCGATCATCAAGGTGGTGGCGATCGTCGGCATGATCGGCTTCGGCGTCTACCTGCTGGCCTCCGGCGGCGCAGGCCCCGAGGCAGGCGTGGCGAACCTGTGGCGGCACGGCGGGTTCTTTCCCAACGGCGCCGGCGGGCTGGTGATGGCCATGGCCGTCATCATGTTCTCGTTCGGCGGGCTCGAACTGGTCGGCATCACGGCCGCGGAGGCGGAAAATCCATCCGAAACGATTCCCCGCGCGACCAACCAGGAGATCTACCGCATCCTGATCTTCTACATCGGCGCGCTGGGCGTACTGCTGTCGCTGTATCCGTGGCAGAAAGTGGTCACCGGCGGCAGCCCGTTCGTTCTGATCTTCCACGCCCTGAACAGCAACCTGGTGGCCAATGTGCTCAACATCGTGGTGCTGACCGCCGCGCTGTCGGTGTACAACAGCTGCGTGTACGCCAACAGCCGCATGCTGTACGGCCTGGCATTGCAAGGCAATGCGCCGCGCGCGCTGCTGAAGGTGAACAAGCGCGGCGTGCCGCTGGCGGCGCTAGGCGTGTCCGCCGCCGCCACCGGCCTGTGCGTCAGCCTGAATTACTTCATGCCGGGCGAAGCGTTCGGCGTGCTGATGGGACTGGTAGTGGCGGCACTGGTGATCAACTGGTCGATGATCAGCTGGATCCACCTGCGCTTCCGCGCGCACAAGAAGGCGCTGGGTGAAACGACCGCGTTCCCGAGCCCGGCCCATCCGGCATCCAGCTATCTGTGCCTGGCCTTCCTGGCCGCGATCCTGGTGGTGATGTTCGCCACGCCGGGCCTGCGCATGTCGGTCTACATGATCCCGGCCTGGCTGGCGCTGCTGGGAGCCGGCTACTGGGCCCGCCGGCGCCACCTGCGCACCGCTCGCGCCTGACGCAAGGGATCACCTGCCGAGGTCGAGCTCGATCCAGGTCGGGGCGTGGTCGCTCGGCTTCTCGCGCCCCCGCACGTCGCGGTCGACGCCGGCCGCCTTCAGGGACGGCGCCAGCGCCGGGCTGAGCAGCAGGTGGTCGATGCGCAGGCCCGCATCGCGTCCGTAGGCGTTGCGGAAGTAATCCCAGAACGTGTAGATGCGTTCGTCCGGATGCATGGTGCGCAGCGCATCGCACCAGCCCTGTGCCACCAA
>DASWSX010000234.1:0-9807 GCA_036402435.1 Telluria sp.
CTGGGCGCGCTTGCGGGTGCCTTCGACGACGTTGACGTTGACGATGACGGTATCGCCTGGTGCGAAGTCAGGAATAGTCTTGCCGATACGGGCAATTTCTTCTTGCTCAAGTTGTTGAATCAAGTTCATTTTTATAACTCCGATAACCATCGTGCTGGCGCCTGCGCCCAGTAGAGGATGGGGTTTAAACCGTGAGCAACATGCGCACGGTTTGGCCCTGCTACAACACGGGTTTTGCTAAACCCGCCAAAAACTTTTCATCGGCTTTGCTCAGCAGGCCGGCGTCTCGCGCCTTGCCTAGCAGATCTGGCCGCTTGTTCAGCGTAGCTTCCAGCATGCGCTGGCGGCGCCATTTTACAATCTCTGCGTGGTTGCCACCCATGAGCACTGGCGGCACTTCCACACCTTCGTACGATTCCGGCCGCGTGTAATGGGGCGAATCGAGCAGGCCGTTGACAAAGCTGTCTTCGATCGCCGAGGCATCGTCGCCCAGCACGCCGGGCAGTTGCCGCACTACCGCATCCATCAGCACCATCGCCGGCAGTTCGCCGCCCGACAGCACGAAGTCGCCGAGGCTGATTTCCTCGTCCACGCAGCGGTCCAGCAAGCGCTGGTCGACCCCTTCGTAGCGGCCGCACAGCAGTACCAGTCCGGGCTCGTCCTTCAGCTGCATGACCTTTTCATGGGTCAGCTGCTTGCCTTGCGGCGACAGGAACACCACGCGCGGGGCGGGCAATCCGAGGTCAAGCTGGCGCTGCTTTGCCGCCGTAATGGCCGCTTCCAGGGGTTTGGCCAGCATCACCATGCCGGGGCCGCCGCCGTAGGGGCGGTCATCCACGGTGCGGTGCCTGTCGGTGGTGAAATCGCGTGGATTCCAGATCGTCAGGCCCCAGCGCTGCTGCTCGTGGCCGCGCCGGGTAACACCCGACTGCGTCAACGCGGCAAACATCTCGGGAAACAAGCTCACGACGTCAAACTGCATCGGGCTCTCGCTTCGACCGGGCCTTAATAATCCAGGCCCCAGTCAACAGTAATTTTTTTGGCTTCCTGGTCGACCGTCTTGACGAAGTGATCCACAAACGGGATCAGGCGCTCGGGCGCCTTTTCAGCGGCGCCGGCTTCCACCGGGGCCACGCGCAATATCGACTGCGCGCCGTTGTGCATCAGGTCGGTCACCGTGCCGAGGTTTTCACCCTGCAGGTTAACGACATCAAGACCGATCAGGTCAGTCCAGTAGAATTCATCGGCCGGCAGCGGCGGGAACTCGGCACGCGAGACTGACACCGCAGCGCCCTTGAGCGCCTCCGATGCATCCCGCCCGACTGTTCCGACCAACTGGGCCACGACGTCGCCGCCGTGCATTTTCGCGGTCCGTACTTCGACGGAGCGCAGGCTGGGCTTATCCAGCCACCAGGTCTTGATGTTCAGCAGCGCATCCGCATCGGCGGAGAACGGTGTGACCCGAATCGAACCGGTGACGCCAAAGGCGCCGGACACGTATCCGACCTGGGTCAGGTCGTCGGGGACTTGCACCCCGGGTGCTGCCGAACTGCTCAAAACAGGTACGACTTAAGCTGCAGGCTGGTTAGCGACCAGGCGGGCAACGGTTGGCGACAGTTGTGCGCCAACGCCTTGCCAGTAAGCCAGGCGGTCTGCAGTGATGCGCAGGCCAACTTCCTGGCCCGACGCCATCGGGTTGTAGAAACCGATACGCTCGATGAAGCGGCCGTCGCGACGATTACGCGAGTCCGTTGCAACGATGTTGAAGAACGGGCGCTTTTTTGCGCCTCCACGAGCTAAACGAATAACGACCATAATAATTCCAAAAAGTTGTGCTGGGCGGAAAAAGCCGACAATTATAGCGCGCAATGCCGCACAGCAGCAAGCGTTAATGACAACAGGCGCGCAGTTCGGGCCAATTGAGCATTATCCCTGATTTTGGCCCTGACCGCCACCTGTACTGGCAGGGTTGGGCAATATGACCGATACTTTCACCTTTCCAGTTTTCAAGATTGCAAAGTCCATGGCCAAGCCGCACAAGAGCAAGACCCTCGCCACTTTCCTCGCGCTGATCCTCGGCGGCTTCGGCGTTCACCGCTTCTACCTGCGCGGCCCGCTCGACAAGCTCGGCCTGATGCACCTGTGCAGTGTGCCGATCGCCGGCATGGTGGTCGGACTGGCCCCGGAGGCAGACGGCTTCTTCAAGCTGCTGCCGATTACCATTTCCTATATCGTGGGATTCATCGAGGCGCTGGTGATCGGCGTGATGGCCGACGAGAAATTCGACGCGAAGTACAACCCGGGCTCCGGCCAGGCATCGTCGTCGCGCTGGATCCTGGCGGTGCTGCTGGTGACGACAATGGTAGTGGGATCCACCACCCTGATCGGCACCATCGCACGCGTATTTGACTTGCTGTACACGGGCGGCGCCTACGGTTAACACCCCTTGGCGTAGGCAAGGTAAGGTCTGAAAAAAACCCCGGGCAGCGAACGCTGGCCGGGGCGTGGTCTCGGAAACCTTGTCAGCCGTACTTAGTGACGCGGTTTCTTTCGGTCTTCGCTGATGCGCGCTTTCGCCTGCTCCGCGGACTCCATCCGGCGCGCCGAAATACCCGACATGCTCGTGCCGGTACCAGTACCCAGCACCAGGTTCGCATCCCAGCTCTGCCCCACGCGCATCATCTGCGGCGCTGGCAGGGTGTCCACAGCCGCCGGATCGATCCACGGAGCGACCTGCTGCAGCACCAGCTTGATGCGCGGCTTGATTGCCGGCTCGGCGATACGGCCACGCTCTCCCCATGCCACCAGCACCTGGCCGGAAGGCGTACCGTCCTGGTACACGTTGGTGAACGCCATGTCGTAGCGCAGGCCATGGCGGTACACCATCATGAATTCTTCAAACAGCATGGCCAGGTCTTCACGCGACGAGGAGTTGCCGTTGATCGCATACGCATACTCATCGTTGGCGACGTCGGAACTAAAGAAGCGTCCCACGTCGGCCGCCGTGTACGCCTTCTGCTCCTCGGTAGGCGTGGCGCCAATGAACAGCACCTGCCCCAGCCCACGCATCTCGACCGACGTCAGCGGGTAGGTGTTGGCCAGCAGGTCCGATACCAGCTGGCGCGAACTGATCCGGCTGACGACGTTTTCCCAGATCGACTGCGCCGGGTTCAGCGCGCGCTGGGCCGGCGTGAAGAAGTCGCCCGCGTGCGCCAGCTCGTGGTACAGCAGGCGGCCCAGCCCCATCACCAGTTCTTCCTGGGTACGGGTGAGGCGCTCGGTAGACGGGAACGAGCGGCGCGCGTACTCGTTGCCCTTGACCAGGCGGCCGAAGGAACTGAAGTTCAGCGCATCGTCGAACGCGAGGCGGTAGTCAGGGACTTCGGTAACGACGTCGCGTTGATCCGGGGTCAGCCACAGGTTCGCCGCGTCGAGGTAGATGGCGCCGGTGGCCGACTGGTAGAAGCTCGGACGCACGTGCGAGCCCAGCACGATCGCGGTGGTGCCACCCAGCATGCGGCGGAAGTCGCCATGCGGGTCCTGGGTCAGCAGGAACTGCTCGAAGTTCGCGCCGAGGAAGTCATGCGAGGTCAGCACGCGGCCCATGATCTGTTCCACGCTCGGGATCACGCCCGGACCGGCCTCTTCCTGCAGCAGCGGCAAGGTGCCCGCCTTGCAGAAGTTGTTGCGCGAGTTATCCGTGTAGTAGAGGTTGGTGTCGTAGGTGCAGGCGCGCAGTACGCTGGCATAGCGCGCCGCAGTCCGGTATGGGTGTACGCGCGCGGTCATGTCGAACAGCGAATCGGTGGCAGGCACCACGCGCTCGACCGACACGACGACGTCATCGACGTCCTGGCGGCCCGTCGTGGTGGTCATCGTGGCGCGGAATTTCAGGATGGTATCGGCGGGCACGACCGGGGCCTTGAACATCATCACGCGCTCGTCCTCGGTATTCATCGCTACGGTCGGGCCGGCCACCTGGGCCCACTCGATCCGCGCGACGCCTTCACCGCCTGACAGCTCCGGCCATGCACGCAGCGACGTATTGGTGTCCGGGCGAATGGCGTGATCGGCACGCACCGTTACATAGCTGCCGGCAGGACGCGGCTCAACCTTGACCTCGGTCGTGGCCGAGTGGGTCTGGCCGCTGGCAAGACGCACCTCGGCGCGCAGCGTGACAACACCAGTTTGCTCGGTTTCGAACGATACGGTGGGGCTTTTCGCGGCGTTCAGCGTGACGACGGGGCCGCTGACCTGGCTCCAGCTGACCTCGCCCATGGTGCCCCCGGTACACGCGAGAGCGCTGGCGGACGCTGTTTTTCCAGCCACAACGGTGGCGTCGGACACGACCTGCGCAACGCAGCCGCCGGGTGGCGGCGAAGGAACTGGCGCCGGTGGCGCCGGGACGGTCGCTCCCGGACTGCCGCCACCGCCGCCGCAAGAGGCGAGCAGGACGGCGGCGAGGATAGCGGGCAGGACCCGCAAGGTCTTGGCATTTCGCATTCGGGAGCACCTTTTAAAGTTCTGACAACATAGCCGCAGCGGCTGTGTTTGCTCCCGATTATATGCGCGAAATTTGAACTTTTGCTCAAAAGTGGACAGGGTGGTAATGCTTCTGTTCACCCTGTGATACACCTTAGAACTGGTCTACCTCCAGGGCCATGACGCCGGCGCTGCCATCGACAATTGCCGTGCGCATGCCACCAGCTTGCGACAGGATGTGGTCGGCGAAGAAGCGCGCGGTGCCGATCTTGGCTTTGTAGAACTGCGCATCCCCCTCCCCTGCATCGAGCTTGCGCTGCGCCGCAAGTGCTGCACGCGCCATCTGCCAGCCGCCCAGCACGACGCCGGCCAGCTTCAGGTACAGCACGCTGCCGGCGAACACCGCCTTGACGTCGCCCTTGACGTTGGCGACGATGAAGTCGACCACCTCGTCGAGCGCGCGGCTGCCGTCGGCCAGCTGGCGCGCGATCGCGGCGAAGTCGGCATTGTCGATGGCGCGCAGCTGCGCTTCGGTGGCGCGCACTTCGGCGACCAGGCCCTTGGCCACGGCGCCGCCGTCGCGCACGGTCTTGCGGCCCACCAGGTCATTGGCCTGGATCGCGGTGGTGCCTTCGTAGATCGACAGGATCTTCGAATCGCGGTAGTGCTGCGCCGCGCCGGTCTCCTCGATGAAGCCCATGCCGCCGTGGACCTGGACGCCGTCGCGGGTGACGGTCTCGGACATTTCGGTCGACCAGCCCTTGATGACCGGGACCAGGTATTCATACAGCGCCAGGCTGGCCTTGCGCGCTTCCGCATCCGGATGCGAGTGGGCGATGTCGCTGATGCCGGCGCCGACGTAAGCCAGCGCGCGCGCTGCCTCAACCTGCGAACGCATCGACATCAGCATGCGGCGCACGTCCGGGTGGTTGATGATGGCAACCGGCCCGGCGGAACCGGCCAGGTCGCGCGACTGCACGCGGTCCTTGGCGAAGGCCGCGGCCTGCTGGTAGGCGCGGTCCGCCACCGCGATGCCCTGCATGCCGACGCCGAAGCGCGCCGCATTCATCATGATGAACATGTACTCGAGGCCGCGGTTCTCTTCGCCGACCAGCGTGCCGATGGCGCCCCCGTGGTCGCCGAACTGCAGCACCGCGGTCGGGCTGGCCTTGATGCCCAGCTTGTGTTCGATCGAAACGCAGTGCGCATCGTTGCGCGCGCCGATCGAGCCGTCCGCATTGACCAGGAACTTCGGCACGATGAACAGCGAGATGCCCTTCACGCCCGGCGGCGCATCAGGCGTGCGCGCCAGAACCAGGTGGATGATGTTCTCGGCCATGTCGTGCTCACCATAGGTGATGAAGATCTTGGTGCCGAAAACCTTGTAGGTGCCGTCGCCCTGCGGCTCGGCGCGGGTGCGCACGGCGGCCAGGTCGGAGCCTGCCTGCGGCTCGGTGAGGTTCATGGTGCCGGTCCACTTGCCGGCGATGAGCGGGCCGAGGTAGGTGGCTTTCTGTTCGTCGGTGCCGGCGGTGAGCAGCGCTTCGATCGCGCCGTCGGTCAGCAGCGGGCATAGGGCGAACGACAGCGAGGCTGCGTGCAGCATCTCGATGCATGGCGTCGCGACGACCTTCGGCAGGCCCTGGCCGCCGAATTCTACCGGGTGCTGCAGGCCCTGCCAGCCGGCTTCGCCGAAGCTCTTGAAGGCTTCCTTGAAGCCCTTCGACGTCGTGACTTCGCCGTTGTGCCAGAAGCTCGGCTCCTTGTCGCTCGGGTGATTCAGCGGGGCGATCACGCCGCCACAGAATTTGGCATTCTCTTCGAGTACCGCTTCGACCGTGTCGGCGGTCGCGTCCTCGCAGCCAGGCAGCTGGCTGATCGTCTGCAGTCCGGCCAGTTCGTTCATCACGAACAGCATGTCTTTCAGTGGGGCGTTGTAGCTCACTTTAATCTCCAAGTCTTAATGGTCACGTAGGGTGGAAGAGCGAGGCAGCAGCCACGCCCTTCCACCCTACGGATGGTTCACGTTTCGCTGTGCTTAGCCGAGTTCTTTGACCAGTGCCGGAACCACTTCGAACAAGTCGCCAACGATGCCGTAATCGGCCACCGAGAATATCGGCGCTTCCGGATCCTTGTTGATGGCGACGATGGTCTTCGAGTCCTTCATGCCGGCCAGGTGCTGGATCGCGCCCGAGATGCCGACGGCGATGTACAGCGACGGCGCGACGATCTTGCCGGTCTGGCCGACCTGCCAGTCGTTCGGCACGTAGCCCGCGTCGACAGCAGCGCGCGATGCGCCCATGGCCGCGCCGAGGCGGTCGGCCAGCGGCTCGAGCAGCTTGAAGTTGTCGCCCGAGCCCATGCCGCGGCCGCCCGATACGATGATCTTCGCAGCGGTCAGTTCCGGACGGTCCGACTTGGCCAGCTCGCGGCCGACGAAGCTCGACTTGCCCGAATCGCCAACCGGCGTCACTGCTTCGGTCGCAGCCGAACCGCCGGTAGCGGCAGCCGAATCGAAACCGGTGGTGCGTACGGTGATGACCTTGACGCTGTCGGTCGACTGCACGGTGGCGATCGCGTTACCGGCGTAGATCGGGCGCTCGAACGTGTCCGGCGAATCGACCTTGGTGATTTCGGAAATCTGCGCCACGTCCAGCTTTGCAGCCACGCGCGGGAGGATGTTCTTGCCGTAGGCGGTAGCCGGGGCCAGGATGTGCGAGTACGACGACGCCAGGGCGAGCACCTGCTCGGCGACGTTCTCGGCCAGGCCATCGGCGAAGTGCGCGGCGTCAGCCACCAGCACTTTCGTTACGCCGGCGATCTGCGCGGCTTCCGCGGCAGCTGCGCCGCAGTTGGAGCCAGCGACCAGGATGTGCACGTCGCCGCCGCACTGTGCTGCAGCGGTGACGGTGTGGTGGGTGCTTCCCTTGAGGGAGGCGTTGTCGTGTTCAGCAATAACTAATGCGACCATGATTGTTCCTATTTTTTGGGTGAGGACGGCCAGGCCGCGATCAGATAACTTTGGCTTCGGTGCGCAGCTTGGCAACCAGGGTCGCCACGTCAGGCACCTTGATGCCAGCGGAACGCTTGGCCGGCTCGACGACCTTCAGGGTCTTCAGGCGCGCGGTGATGTCGACGCCGAGGTCTTCCGGCTTGACGATTTCCAGCGGCTTCTTCTTGGCCTTCATGATGTTCGGCAGCGTCACGTAGCGCGGCTCGTTCAGGCGCAGGTCGGTGGTGATGATCGCCGGCAGGGTCAGTGCCAGGGTTTCCAGGCCGCCGTCCACTTCACGGGTTACCGTGACTTTGCCGTCTTCCAGCACGACCTTGGAGGCGAACGTCGCCTGCGGCCAGCCCAGCAGGGCTGCCAGCATCTGGCCGGTCTGGTTGGAGTCGTCGTCGATCGCCTGCTTGCCCAGGATGATCAGCTGCGGCTGTTCCTTGTCGGCCAGCGCCTTGAGCAGCTTGGCCACTGCCAGCGGCTCGAGTTCAGCGGTGGTTTCGACCAGGATACCGCGGTCGGCGCCGATCGCCATGCCGGTGCGCAGGGTTTCCTGGCTCTGGGTGACGCCGCACGACACGGCAACCACTTCGGTGACCTTGCCCGCTTCCTTCAGGCGCATCGCCTCTTCCAGCGCGATCTCGTCGAATGGGTTCATCGACATTTTGACATTGGCGATATCGACGCCGCTGCCGTCGGATTTCACGCGCACTTTGACGTTGTAGTCGACCACGCGTTTGACGGGTACCAGGACTTTCATGGGGGTGCCTTTTGGGAAATTAGAAATTAGGTATTTGACTAAAGTGGCCTAGATTATAAGAGAAAAACCTCTTCAGGACAGAATTAAAGCACGATCGTGCGATTTCCAGGTAGAGGGCCGCGACTAATTCTTTGCTTGCTCGCCTCTTATTAGCGCCCGCGTGAATAGTCCACGCCTTTGAAGCGCCACAAGCACGCCGGCTATACAATGAAGATACACTGTCGAACCACCGTGGGTTTCATAACTGAACAGTCAGGTACGAGGCAAGAATGGCCAATACGACAGAACGGCAGTCACCCGGACTTCTCGTCCGCTTCGGCGTTCACGATACGGACAAGCTGGTTAGTGAGCTAACTGTGGAGAAGCTCGTCCAGGCAACCGGATTGAGCCGGGACGAACTCGTTCAATTTGCTCTACGGCAGCTGGCCGAACGTTACTTCCCAGGTTACGAAATGGACGACGGGCCGCTAACTGAAGAACAGTTGCGCGCTATCCGCGATGCGAGCCCCGCCACAACCACGCCGGACGAAAGCTTCACCGATAGAATTTTCTAAACCGCATGACGTCGCAGAGACAGGGAAGGAAATTTCTACCGCTTCCTGCGCCGGGCGACATCGTTTGGTGCGCTTTTCCTCAAATCGCCGGAGTTCAGGGACCCAAAAAACGTCCAGCCTTAGTCGTTCGGGTTTCACCCTCGACACACGAAGTTGCGGTCGTCTATGGCACAAGCCAAAGCACAGATAAACTTATCCAACCGAAGTCGCCCTTGACCCATCGGAGCCAGGCTTTGCTGCGAGCGGACTCTTCCGGCGAACAAAGTTTGACGTTAGCCAAGTCGTGAAACTCCCCTTCGATAATGTCTGGTTTGGTCCTGCACCAGGACGAACCACCAACTCGCCACTACCCAAGATGGGCTCTCTTCACCTTAGCTATTTCCCGGCCCTGCATGCGGCGTCTAGAAGGGCGAAGAGATAGTCCGAGCTTATCCCGGACGGACGACGTATTATTGGGCTGCCCGTGTGTCGTCGTCTGCGCGTGCCCAGCTCACCGCGAGATCGCGCTGCACGCGTTGCGCGTCAGCCGTTTTGCCCTGCGCAGACAGGGCCTTTTGCAAACCATTCAGCGCCCAACCGCTTCCCGGATTCAGCGCCAGTCCCTCTCGGAAGGTCTGTTCGGCCGCCGCAAAACGCTTGGCCTTCAACTGCATTCCGCCCAGCCGCTGGCGGGGGCCGTTGGCCAGCATCGGCGGCTCGGCGCCATCGACGAAAGCCGCAGCCTCCATGGCCTTGGCCTGCAAGACTAGCGCTTCGTCAGTCCGCTGCCCGGCGAACGCGATTTCGGCGCCCACCTGCGCCTCCGCAACCGTCGCAAGGCCGCGGATCATCTTGGCCATGAAATCCTTGCCTGTGTGTTTCGCGGCCAGCTTTTTGGCCGTGGGCTTGATGCGCTCTAGCGCGGCGCGGGCTTCGGCCAGCTGGCCAGTGCGGGCCATCGCGATACCGCGCGACATGTCGCCCAGTACCGCCGCAAGTCCGCGCCCACCTACAGGCATCGGCTCCTTCAA
>DASWSX010000235.1:0-4467 GCA_036402435.1 Telluria sp.
GCCTTGGACGAGTCATCGTTGCCGGGGATCACGTAGTCGATGCCTTCGGGCGAGTGGTTGGAGTCCACCACGCCGATCAGCGGGATGCCCAGCTTCTTGGCTTCGGCCACGGCGATCTTGTGGAAGCCCACGTCGATCACGAAGATGGCGTCGGGCAGCGCGGTCATGTCCTGGATGCCGCCGATGTCCTTCTCGAGCTTCTCGATTTCACGGGTGAAGGTGAGCTGCTCTTTCTTGCTCAGGTTGTCGAGGCCGGCTTCCTGCTGGGCCTTCATGTCCTTCAGGCGCTTGATCGAGGTCTTGACCGTCTTGAAGTTGGTCAGCATGCCGCCCAGCCAGCGCTGGTCAACGAATGGCACGCCGGCACGGGCAGCTTCAGCAGCGATGATGTCGCGTGCCTGGCGCTTGGTGCCAACCATCAGGATCGTGCCGCGGTTAGCGGAGATCTGCTTGATGGTCTTCATTGCTTCTTGATACATACCCATCGTCTTTTCCAAGTTGATGATATGGATCTTGTTGCGGTGACCGAAGATGAAAGGAGCCATCTTTGGGTTCCAGAAACGGGTTTGGTGACCGAAGTGGACACCGGCTTCCAGCATTTCACGCATTGTTACGGACATGTGATTCTCCAGGGTTGGGTCTGGAATCCGGCCAGTCACCTCGAGGGCACCCTTTGAGGCCGGATTCGCGATTTAAAGTAATTTGACAACATTGCTCGGGAACTGAATTCAAGCAACCCGAGATTCTAGCCGGTTTTGGACACATTTTCAAGTGATCCGTGTATTGGATTGCATGCATACGGGCGAATGACGGGCATTGCCCGTTTCCGCCCCGCGCTCTACGTGATGCCCTGCGATCACTTATAATGTGGGCATTCCCGCTTTGAACCGCTTTTTGTCGATTGTGACCACTATGTCCACCATTTCCATCAAAACCCCGGAAGAAATCGAAGGCATGCGCCTTGCCGGCCGCCTCGCTTCCGAAGTCCTCGATTACATCACGCCTTTCGTCAAGGTCGGCGTCACCACCGGCGAAATCGATCGCCTGTGCCATGAATACATGGTCAACGTGCAGGGCACGATCCCGGCGCCGCTGAACTACTGCCCGCCTGGCTACACCCCGTATCCGAAAGCGATCTGCACCTCGGTCAACGATGTGATCTGCCACGGCATCCCGGGCGACAAGGTGCTCAAGAATGGCGACGCGGTCAACCTCGACATCACGGTCATCAAGGACGGCTACCACGGCGACAACAGCCGCATGTTCTTCGCCGGCGAGCCGTCGATCCTGGCGCGCCGCCTGTCGGAAGTGACGTATGAATGCATGTGGCTCGGCATTTCGAAGGTACGCCCTGGCGCGCACCTGGGCGACATCGGCCACGTGATCCAGCAGCACGCCGAAAAGAACGGCTACAGCGTGGTGCGCGAATTCTGCGGCCACGGCATCGGCAAGGTGTTCCACGAAGAGCCGCAGGTGCTGCACTACGGCCGGCCTGGCACGCTGGAAAAGCTCGAAGCGGGCATGATCTTCACGATCGAGCCGATGATCAACGCCGGCCGCCGCGACATCCGCGAAATGGGCGACGGCTGGACCATCAAAACCAAGGACCGCAGCCTGTCGGCGCAGTGGGAACACACCATCCTCGTCACCGAGACGGGCTATGAAGTGCTGACGCTGTCGGCCGGCAGCCCTCCTCCGCCAGCCATCGTCAAGGCCCCTGCGCAAGCCGTAGCGGCATAAGGCCATGCCAGCGGCGGCGCAAAAAAGCAAAACGCGCGACCTGCTCAAGCAGAAGCTGAAGGCCGACCGCGCGCAGCTCATCGCCGCCTTCAGGGAAGACAGCAAGCCCGAAAAGCTGCTGCGCTGCCTGCGCCAGAGCGTCGACGCCGTCCTGACCGAAGCCTGGACTGTGTCCGGCCTGCCGCCTGGCGCGGCACTGGTTGGCGTGGGCGGCTACGGCCGCGGCGAGCTGTTTCCGTTTTCCGACGTCGACCTGCTGATCCTGCTGGCCGAGCCGGCCAACGCCCTCACCCAGGCCCGGCTTGAAGGCCTGGTCCAGCTGCTGTGGGACCTCGGGCTGGAGATCGGCCACAGCATCCGCACCGTCGACGAATGCCTGGTCGAATCGGCCGCCGACATCACCGTCCAAACCAGCCTGCTCGAAGCGCGCCTGATCACCGGCGCGCAAGCGGTGTTCGACGACCTCCAGCAGCGCTACATGGAAGCGATGGACCCGCAAGCCTTCTTCCAGGCCAAGATGGCCGAGATGCGCCTGCGTCACGCCAAATACGAAGACACCGCTTTCAGCCTCGAGCCGAACTGCAAGGAGAGCCCGGGCGGACTGCGCGACCTGCAGGCGATCCTGTGGGTGGCCAAGGCCGCGGGCCTGGCCAACTCGTGGGGCCAGCTTGCCACGCGCGGCCTGATCACGCAGACCGAGGCGCGTCAGCTGATGGAGAAGGAAAGCGCCTTCAAGGACATCCGCATCCGCCTGCACCTGCAGGCCAACCGGCGCGAAGACCGCCTGCTGTTCGACCTGCAGACGCCGATCGCCGAAACCTTCGGCCTGCACACCACCGGCGAAGGCGCGCACTTGCGCCGCGCCAGCGAGTACCTGATGCAGCGCTACTACTGGGCCGCCAAGACAGTGACGCAGCTGAACACCATCCTGCTGCAAAACATTGAGGCCCAGCTGTTCCCGCAGGACTCGGTGCCAGAGGCGATCAACGAACGCTTCAACGACGTCGGAGGCTTTATCGACATCGCCGACGACAATACGTTTGAGACGACGCCCTCCTCCATCCTCGAAATGTTCGTCCTGATGACCGAGCGCCCGCACCTGAAGGGCATGACGGCGCGGACCATGCGCGCGCTGTGGCATGCCCGCTCGCTGGTCGACGAGGCGTTCCGCGCCGATCCGGTCAACCGCGCCAGTTTCCTGCGCATCCTGCAGGCGCCGGTCGGGCTGGTGCACGCGCTGCGCCGGCTGAACGACACCGGCGTGCTCGGGCGCTACCTGCCCAGCTTCCGCCCGATCATCGGCCAGATGCAGCACGACCTTTTCCACGTCTACACAGTGGACCAGCACATCATGATGGTGGTGCGGAACATGCGGCGCTTTACGATGACCGAGCACGCGCACGAATACCCGTTCTGCAGCCAGCTGATCGCCAACTTCCCGCGTTCGTGGCTGCTGTACGTGGCGGCGCTGTTCCACGACATCGCCAAGGGCCGCGGCGGCGACCACTCGGTGCTCGGCGTCGCCGATGCGGTCCAGTTCTGCGAAGAGCACGGCCTGGCCGCCGAGGACACCGAACTGGTGGCCTTCCTGGTGCGCGAGCACCTGGTGATGTCGACCGTCGCGCAGAAGCAGGACATGTCGGACCCCGACGTGATCCAGGCTTTTGCCAACCTGGTGAAGGACGAACGGCACCTGACCGCGCTCTACCTGCTGACGGTGGCCGACATCCGCGGCACCAGCCCGAAGGTATGGAACGCGTGGAAGGCCAAGCTGCTGGAAGACCTGTACCGCATCACCTTGCGCGTGCTGGGCGGCGAGCCGCCGTCGGCCGACCGCGAACTGAAGAACCGCCAGGTCGAAGCGATGGCCACGCTGCGCCTGTTCGGGCTGCCGCCGGATGCGCACGAAGCATTGTGGGCGCAGCTCGACATGGCCTACTTCCTGCGCCACGACGCCTCCGACATCGCCTGGCAAACGCGCTCGCTGTACGACCGCATCGACAGCGAGCGGCCGGTGATCAAATGCCGCCTGGCGCCGATCGGCGAAGGCCTGCAGGTGACGGTGTACGTGAAGGACCAGCCAGACCTGTTCGCGCGCATCTGCAGCTACTTCGACCGCAAGAACTTCAGCATCCTCGACGCCAAGATCCACACCACGCGGCACGGCTACGCGCTCGACACCTTCCTCGTCACCGAGCAGAATTTCGCGAAGAGCTACCGCGACATCATCAACCTGATCGAGCACGAAATCTGCGAGCTGCTGGTGACGCAGACGCCGCTGCCGGCGCCGACGCGCGGCCGGCTGTCGCGCCTGTCGCGCACCTTCCCGATCGCGCCGACTGTCGACCTGCGGCCCGATGAACGCGGCCAGTACTACCTGCTGTCGATTGCGGCCAATGACCGCACCGGCTTGTTGTACTCGATCGCCAACGTGCTCACGCGCTACCGCATCAACGTCCATACGGCCAAGATCATGACGCTCGGCGAGCGCGTCGAAGACGTGTTCCTGATCGACGGCGCGGTACTGAACAACGCGCGCAACCAGATCCAGCTCGAGACCGACCTGCTCGACGCCCTTAAAGTTTAAACCAGCACTCTAGTAAAGAACACGATGACTGAATTAGTACGCCTTTCGAAACGCATGTCCGAACTCGGGCTTTCTTCGCGCCGCGAAGCAGATGAATGGATCGCCCGCGGCTGGGTGCGGGTCGATGGCCAGGTGGTGTC
>DASWSX010000236.1:0-12796 GCA_036402435.1 Telluria sp.
CAAGCTTTCATTCGTGCTGTTCTACGTCCTGCTGGCCGCCTTCGTGGGCGCGTTCGCCGACTCGATGCCGAAGGGCCGGGTCATGTTCATCGCCAACCTGATCAAGATTTTCGGCTGCGCGCTGATGGTGTTCCAGCTGCACCCGCTGCTGTCGTACGCGGTGGTCGGCTTCGGCGCGGCGGTATACTCGCCGGCCAAGTACGGCATCCTGACCGAGCTGCTCCCGCCTGAAAAACTGGTCGAAGCCAATGGCTGGATCGAAGGCCTGACGGTGATGTCGATCATCCTCGGCACGGTGATGGGCGGCGCCCTGGTCAGCGCGCACGGCTCGGCCTTCATGCTCGGCTTCGACCTGCCGTTCATCGACACCGGCATCGACACCACGACCGAAGCGGCGCTGGCCGTGGTGGTGTTCGTGTATGTGCTGGCGACCCTGTTCAACCTGCGCATTCCCGACACTGGCGCGGTGTACGCCCACCAGGAACGCAATCCGGCCAAGTTGATTGCCGAGTTTTCCGTGTGCTGCGGCCTGCTGTGGAAAGACAAGCTCGGCCAGATTTCGCTGGCGGTGACGACCTTGTTCTGGGGCGCCGGCGCGACCTTGCAATTCATCGTATTGAAGTGGGCCGAAAAGTCGCTCGACATGCCGCTCGACAAAGCCACGACCCTGATCGGCGTGGTGGCGCTGGGCGTCGCGCTCGGGGCTGCCGCCTCGGCCAAGATCATTCCCCTGAAAAAATCGCTGACCGTGATTCCGCTCGGCATCGCGATGGGCCTGGTGGTCATGTCGATGCCGCTGGTGCAATCGGTTGCGCTGGCGTATCCGCTATTGATTCTGATTGGAGTGCTGTCGGGCTTCTTCGTGGTGCCGATGAACGCGCTGCTGCAGCACCGCGGGCACGTCTTGATGAGTGCCGGTCACTCGATCGCGGTACAGAACTTCAACGAAAACCTGTCGATCCTGACGATGCTGGCGCTCTACGCGGTGATGATCACGCTCAACCTCGACCTGAACATCATCATCATGCTGTTTGGCGCCTCGGTCGCCGGCATCATGTTCCTGATCATGAAGCGCCACGCGCTGAACCAGAAAGAGCACGACTCGCTCGCGCTGATCGGCGAGCACAAGCACTAAAAACCGGGGTCAGACCACCATTATTATCAATTGATTTTAATGGTGGTCAACGTGGCCGGTCTGACCCCGTTTTCCCGTTCTGATTCCGAGGGCGGCGCGGGCGCGCCAGGTGTCGGGAACGATGAAGCCGCGCGCGGTTTCGATGACGGCGCCACCCTCTTCCCGCACCGCCGCCACCAGCGACGGCATTTCGGCTCCCGCCAAGGCAAGCCGCAGCCCATCCTTCCCCAGCACTGCATCTGCACCGTCACCACGGTATGGCGCCAGCCATTGCATCCGCGGCAGTACCACGAACCGTTCCTGCGAAAGCGCCGGCACTTCGGCCAGCGCGCACCAGAAGCCGCGGCAGTGCTGCGCCGAGACGCCAGCCATCGGCTCATGCCCGCCCGCCGGATAAAACAGCCAGCCTTTGACCAGCGCCCGCGCACGGATCACCGGGCGCTCGAGCAGCGCCTGCGCCGCCGGATGCATCCCAAGTTCAAGCTGGCGCGTGAAGATCTTGCGCATCTTGGCGCCAAGGCTGTCGGCCAGGTTCGGCCCGACGAAGGTGTCGAAGCGCGAGGCGCTGGCGCCTTCGAGCAGGTAGAACTTGGTGGCGAACTCGATGTGCTCCACACCCGCCTCCCCCGCATCGAGAAGGAAGTCGAATTCGCCGACCGTGTCGTTACGGCTGCTGCGCACCTGCAGGCCGTGCGCCACCAGCTCGCCGCGCTCGCGGAAATAAAAGGCCATCAGCTTTTCGGCGTACAGCCCAAGCCTCGTGTAAGTGCGTGCGCCGAGCGATGCTTCCAGCAGCGACGGGTCGGCGTCCAGCTGCGCCAGCCAGCGCGCGACGTCGGGCGCAACCTCGCCCAGCGAGGCGATCTTGTGTTCCCAGTACGGGTCGTGCGGATCGAGCAGGTCGGGCGCGTCGAGCAGCCACGCAAGGGTGCGCACGTGTGGCTGCCGCAGGTGGCCCCAGCGGCGCGCGAACTGTGCCTGGTAGGTGTCAGCCAGGTCGTCCATCGTGTGCCTTCGCCAGGCACAGGTCGGCCCACGCCAGTGCCTTGTCGGCGCCGCGGCGCAGTAGCTCGCCGGGATGCAGCGTGGCGACCATCGGGATCTCGCCCAATGCGTGCACGGCGCCGCGCGATGCGGACAGCGGTTCGGCCAGCGGCTTGTCGAGCAGGCCGTTGGCGGCGATCTGGCCCATCGTCAGCACCATGCCGGCGCCGGTCAGCGCGACTTCGCGTTCGAGATATGGCCTGCAGGCGCGAGCTTCGTCAGCCGAGGGGGCACGGTCGCCGCCGTTGGCGCTCAATGGCCGGCACTTGACCAGGTTGGTGACATACGCGTTCGACTCGCGCGACAGCGCGACGGCGGCGAGCATGTTCGCCAGCAGCTTGCCGGCCTCCCCCGCGATCGGCTGCCCTTCCTTTTCGTCCGCAGCCGTGCTGGCCCCGGCGGCGATTACCCACTGCGCCTGCTTCGCGCCGCTGCCGTAGACCGCCTTGCGCCCGCCCGTGCATAGCCCGCAGCGGGTGCAGCTGGCGATGGCCGCACGCAGCTGCGCCCAGTCCATCACCGCGATTTCCTCGTCGGTGGCGGGGAGAGCCGCGCCTTCGTCGGCCCAGGCCGAGCCGGGTGGCTGCGGATGGTTCATCGGCGCGCGCGGCTCGTGCCCGGCCTGGTACACGGGCGGTGGCGGCAACGCCGGCGATGGCTCCGGACGGTACGGCTTCGGCACCGGCACGGCTTGTTCAGCCTGTACTTCCGGGGCGGCTTCAGCCCCGCCGCGCAAAGTCCACAGGGGGCCGATGCCCATCTCTTCCAGGAAGGCGGCAGTCCGGCCGCTCATAAAACCAGCCTCATCACAATGGCGTCCTCGCGTTGTCCGTTATGGTCCGGATAGTATGCCTTGCGGCGGCCGATCTCGGTAAAACCGTATTGTTCATATACCTTCAGCGCGCGCAGGTTCGATGGCCGCACTTCGAGCAGCACCGACTCCATGCCGAGGCTGCGCGCGCTGTCGGCAACGATGTCGAGCAGGTAGCGGCCCAGCCCCTCGCCCTGGCGCTCGCTCCTGACCGCGACATTGAGCAGGTGCGCTTCGTGCACCGCAGCCATCAGCAGGAAGTAGCCAACCAGCTTGCCGCCGTCGTCGCGCAGGACCTGGCCGTGGTAGCCGCTGGCGAGCGAATCGGCGAAGTTCCCGCGCGTCCAGGGGTGCGGGTAGACCGACAGTTCGACCCCGAAGACTTCATCGACGTCGGACATCGTCATCGGCGACAGGTGCAGGCCGCTGCGCACTGGCGCATTCATCATGCCGCCGCCTTGGCCGCGTTGATGACCTGCCGCTCGGCGCTGGTGAAGGCGACCTTGTTGCGCAGGTAGATCGGCTGCGCCTCGGCGGCCGATACAGCGCTTCCTGCGGCGAACGCGGCGCGCCCAAGCCGCGCCATCTCGCCGGCGTGCGGCATGATGGCGGTCAGCGCGCCGGCAGCGTAGGCGCGGCCGGCGAAAGCGTCGGGATACGCCGAGATGCCGTTGCCGCAGGCGGTGAGCGTGCCTTCAACGGCAGCCGGCGCCACGTCGCCGGGCGCACACAGCGCCGGTTCGGCCACGACCCGAAGGCCGCCGTCGTAATGGTACTGGGCCCAGTAGACCTCTCCCATGCGCGCATCGAGCACCGCCAGGATGTCGGCGGCGCCGGACTGCAGGTGGCACGCCAGCGCCAACGCTTCGAGCGTCACCAGCGGAACCACAGGAAGCTTTGCGCCGAACGCGAGGCCCTGGGCGATGCCGCATGCGGTGCGCACGCCCGTGAACGATCCCGGCCCGGCGCCAAAGGCGATTGCGTCGCACTGCTGGAGCGTGATGCCGGCTTCGGCGAGGAGTTCCTGCACCATCGGCAGGATCGACTGCGAATGGGTGCGCACGCCCGACGATTCGCGCGTGAGCAGCGTGTCGCCGTTCAGCAGCGCGCAGGACGCCAGTTCGGACGAGGTTTCAATTGCGAGAATAATAGACATGCCGTATTTTAACCCGGCCAGCCTGTGCTGGCAGCCCCGCGGCCGGCGTTGTAGAATGCCGCATGCCCAGCCTGACCCTCGACCCCGCCAACCGCCCCGCGATCGCCGAAGCACTCGCCAGCGACCGCTGGGTCGTGGCCTGCCTGTGCGCGGCGTGGTGCGGCACCTGCACCTCGTACCGCACCGCGTTCGACAGCGTGGCGGCGCGCCATCCCGACAAGCTGTTCGTGTGGATCGACGTCGAGGACCAGGCCGACGTGGTGGGCGACCTCGATGTTGAAAACTTCCCTACCCTGCTGATCCAGCGCGACGATGTGGTGGCGTTCTTCGGCACCATGCTGCCCGATCCGGCGCTGGCCGACCGGCTGGTCAAGGCGCAGGCGGCGCAGTCCGGCGAGGAACTGGCGCGCCTGGCGTCCAGCAGCA
This sequence comes from Telluria sp., assembly GCA_036402435.1. Lineage (GTDB taxonomy): Bacteria > Pseudomonadota > Gammaproteobacteria > Burkholderiales > Burkholderiaceae_D > Telluria_A. Next base: position 4,573 of record DASWSX010000236.1, read on the forward strand.
CCGAGCGGCGCCAGTGGCAGCAGGAGTGCAACCTGCTTGAACTCCTGCGAGCGGCCGGCACTTAACCCAGCTCGCGCACCTGCCAGGTTTCCAGCAGCGCCTCCGGCATCACCGGCCGGCCGTAGAAGTAGCCCTGCGCCAGCTTGCAGCCGTGGCGCAGCAGGAAGTCGGCCTGTTCACGCGTCTCGACACCCTCCGCAATCACCGACAGGTTCAGGCTCTTGCCAAGCTGGATGATCGCGATCGTGATCGCTTCGTCGTTGGCGTCGGTCGAGATGTCCTTGATGAAGCTGCGGTCGATCTTCAGGGTCTGCACCGGCATCTGCTTCAGGTACGCCAGCGACGAGTAGCCGGTACCGAAATCGTCGATCGCCAGGCCCACCCCGATTGCGTGCAGGTCGTTGATGAAGGCCAGCGCGTCGCCGGTATTCATGATCACCGTCTCCGTCACTTCCAGCTGCAGGCGGTGCGGTTCGAGGCCGGTTTCGGCCAGCACGTCGGCCACCATCGCCGCGATGCTGCCGCGCTCGAACTGCTTGACCGACAGGTTGACCGCGATCTTCGGCACCCACAGGCCTTGCTCCTGCCAGCGGATCATCTGGCGGCATGCTTCGTACAGCACCCACTTGCCAAGCTGGCTGATGAAACCGATGTCTTCGGCCAGCGGGATGAAGCGGAACGGCGGCACCACGCCCAGCTCCGGGCTGTTCCAGCGCACCAGCGCTTCGGCGCCGATCAGGCGGCCGGTGTCGATTTCGACCTGCGGCTGGTAGTTCAGGAAGATCTCGTTCTTGTCGATCGAACGGCGCAGCATCGCTTCGAGGCGCAGGCGCTCGACGCCCTCGCCGGTCATCGACGGCGCGTAGAACTGGTAGCCGTTGCGCCCGCGCGCCTTGGCCTGGTACATGGCCACGTCGGCGTTCCGGATCAGCATGTTCAGGTCGGTCGCGTCGTTCGGATACAGGCTGATGCCCACGCTGCCGGTGACGAACAGCTCGTAGTCCGAGACGATGAACGGCTGCTCGAACATGGCCATCAGCTTCTCGGCCACCAGCCCGGCGCCGAGCGCGCCGTCGACGTTTTCGAGCAGGACGATGAATTCGTCGCCGCCCAGGCGCGCCAGCGTGTCGCCTTCGCGCAGGCGCTCGGACAAGGCGCCGGCAACCTGGATCAGCAGCTCGTCGCCGACGTGGTGGCCGAGCGTGTCGTTGACGTTCTTGAAGCGGTCAAGGTCGATGAACAGCACCGCCAGCTGTTCGTCCATCCGGCTTGCGCGCTGGAGCGCATGCTGCAGGCGGTCGTGGAACAGCAGGCGGTTCGGCAGTGTCGTGAGCGGGTCATGGTGAGCCATGTGATCGAGCTTTTCCTGCGACTCCTTGACCGCGGTGATGTCGCTGAATACGCCGACGAAATGGGTGATCCTGCCGGCGCTGCCACGCACCGCCGAAATCGTCAGCCACTCGGGATAGACCTCGCCGTTTTTACGCTGGTTCCAGATCTCGCCGCGCCAGAAACCGGTCGCTTCGAGCGCCTCCCACTTCGCGCGGTGGAACGACTCTTCATGGCGTCCCGAACGGGTCAGGCTGGCCGGCTGGCCGATCGCTTCCTGTTCGGTATAACCGGTGATCTGGGTGAAGGCCGGGTTGACGGCGACGATGCGGCGCTCGGTGTCGACCACCATCACGCCGTCGGCGATGTGCTCGAGGACGGTGGCCGACAGGCGCAGCTTCTCTTCGGCCTGCTTGCGTTCGCTGATGTCGGCGTACACCCAGATGCTGCCCTCGTTCGGATGCAGCGGATCGATGGCACAGCCGCTGACCATGCACCAGAAAATGGAACCATCGCGCTTGATGTATTCGCGCTCCTCACTGAAGTCGCGGCCTTCGGACAGGCTTGGATACTGGCGCATGCCGGCCATCTCGTAGTCCATGCGCGAATGGAAGAAGATCTCGGTCGATGCGCCGGCCAGCTCGCCGCTGCCATAGCCGAACAGCTCCTCGCAGCGACGGTTGGCCGACACCACGTAACGCCCGCGCACGAACATCACGCCGAACATCACGTTGTCGAGGATCGCGCTCTGCTCGGCCAGCAGGCCCTCGATGCGCATTTCATTGTCTTTGCGTTCGCTGATGTCGGTCAGGATCCCGTCGATCCATTCGACCGTGCCGTCATCGCCCACGCGGGGATGGCCCTTTTCGGACACCCAGCGCTCGGTGCCGGTGGCGTCGCGGATGCGGTATTCGATCTCGTACGGCGTGCAGGTGCGAGCCGCTTCGCGCACCGCGCCGTATTGCAGGCGCCGGTGTTCGGGGCTGATCAGGTCGGACCAGGCGTGGATCGTGCTGCGCATGAACAGCGCCGCCGGGTAGCCGGAAATTTCCTCGATCGCGTCGCTGACGAAGTCGACCGGGCCGTTCAGGCGTACCCGGAACACCGCGCCGGGCACCTGGGTGACGATGGTGCGGAAGCGCTCCTCGCGCCGGCCGATGTCCTCGAACAGATGCTTGATCGCGATCCGCATCTGCTCCATCTGGCTGCCGAGGCGTCCCAGTTCGTCGTTGCCGTCGAGGTCGAGGCGGGTTTCGAAGTCGCCGCGCGAGAGCCGGTCCGAGAAGGCCATCAGCTTGCGCATCGGCGCCATCAGGCGGCGGTTGAGGAACAGGATAATCAGGGCCAGCGAAATGGCGATCTGGCCAGCCAGCACCAGCGCGTACCTGGACTGCTTGGTGCGCAGCTCGAGCTGGCTGCGGGCGTCGTCCATCTCGACCAGGATGCGGCCGATGCGTTCGCCGCGCACCGTGATGTCGCGTTCGGCGCGGTAGACATTGCCGACCTGGCGGTTCGGCGACTGCACGTTCATGAACTGGGTGTCGGCCTGGCCGATCACCTGGACCCGCAGCACCGACGGGTCACGCATGACCGAATCGACCAGCGAATGGGCCGACTCCGCATTCATGTTCCACAGCGACTCCTGCATGCCGAGCGCGAGGATGTCGGCATTGCGCTGAAGCGACTCGTTGAGGGCGGTCTGGGCCGATTCATGTTCCTGCACGCCGATCAGCAGGTAGCTGCCGATGATGGCCGGGAACACCAACCCGCCAACGACCACCAGCAGCAGCGCGCCGTAAATCGAACGGCCGTACAGGGTCCGAAGCCGTGCGCGCAGCTGTTGATAGGGCGTGCTATGCATGCAGTGGCATTTCCATTAATGCTGTCCCCGGAAAGGCCGAGATCAATTGGCCATCATTTTTTATGCAGAAGACAATTACTCTATGGCAATCGGAGTGCCTGCGTCAAGGTAAGTGACAATTTTGGACAACTCCCGCAACCGCGACGCCACAGTGTGAGAATTGGGGAGAATTGCTGCCGCAGCGCAAATGCGTGCAACTTGCTATCATCGCGGCATCTTTCAAAGGGGACATCGCATGAGTTTTTCAATGTACGAGGCATCCGTGCCAGTTTTCAACCAGATCCTGAACAGCCTGGCCGCCATCATCGACAAGGCCGAGCGGCACGCCAGCGAGAAGAATATCGAGCCGGCGGCGTTTTTGCAGGCGCGGCTGTATCCCGACATGTTCCCGTTCGCGCGGCAGGTGCAAGTGGCGGCCGATTTCGCCAAAGGCTGTTCGGCGCGCCTGGCTGGCGTGGAGGTGCCGCGCTACGAAGACACCGAGAAGAGTTTTTCCGACCTGCGTGAGCGGATCGCCAAGACGCTCGCGTTCATCAACGATTTGCCGCGCGACGCCATCGAAGCGAGCGCGCAGCGCGACATCGTGACGGGCAGCGGCGCCACCGCGCGCGAGTTCAAAGGGCAGGTCTACCTGGTGCACTACGCGATGCCCCATTTCTACTTCCACGCCACCACGGCCTACGCCCTGCTGCGCCACAACGGCGTCGACATCGGCAAAAAAGACTTCATCGGCAGCTACTAATAATAGATAGATTTCAGAATCGGGGTCCGCGTGACCCCGATTCTGGAATTTTTTATTTGTTGCGGCGCGGGTAGCCCTGGGACAGGATGCGCACCCAGACGCGCTCCTTGGCGTCCGGCGGCATCGAAACCCAGTGCGCGACCTCGACCACCGACCTGCCGCAGCCGCGGCAAATTTCATCGAACGTCGTCGAACAGACCGCCACACAGGGCGTGTCCGGCCGCTCAGGCACCTTCTCTTCTTGCTTCATCACTTCCTTATCTGGCTGGACCGACATCGAGCGCGTCCCAGCCGTCATGGCCCAGCTTTTCCAACGTTTCAATATTCTTGTCGAAAATCTCGCTCGCTTCCGGGAACGCCTCCACCGCGCGCTCGATGCTGTCCTCGCGCAGCAGGTGCAGGATCGGGTACGGGGCGCGGTTGGTGAAGTTGCTGATGTCGTTGATGTCGGTCTCGGCAAACTGGTATTCCGGATGGAAGCTGGCGACCTGGATCTCGCCGTCGAGCTGCATGTCTTCTACCGCGGCATCGGCCACGTCGAGGAATTCGTTGTAGTCGGCGAAGTCGTTCAGCACGAACGGGTGGATCAGCAGGGTGGTGTCGATCTCGTCGGCCGGCGTGTCCGACAGCAGCTGCAGTTCGTTCATGAGCGTCTCGAGCAGCGCTTCGGCCGTGGTCGCGTTCGACACCACGTAGCGTACCTGCTTCTTGACGTGGACGGCCTTGGCGAACGGACACAGGTTCAGGCCGATCACCGCCTTTTCGAGCCAGCGCTCGGTGGCCGCAATGATCTGGTCGTCGTCGGCGTTCAGGTTAGGGATACTCATGTATTGCTCTCAACAAAAGGGGCGCGCGCGCAAAACCAGATTGTACGCACTCTTTGCGAGCGCTCATAGTTTGTACCCTCGTCTCGGGTAGCGTTGAAGTGGGGTGGCGGCAGCGCGGCGGCGTAAATCTTCGGCAATTTTCGGATGCGGTATTGTCCTACAAATTTCGCCCGCGCGGCGATCTCTTCCATAGAGACTCGCGCCGGATACCCCCTGGGGGTATGAACAAAACCAGCGCACTTTCCACGATGACAAATTTTCATTTTTTTCACATACTCCCGTTACTCAATTGATAACTCAAGCGCAAATACTTGCCAATAAATCTGGCACACGATAGGCGGAAACGCTTGACTGTGGGAACAAGTCCTACGTACACTCGGGCTTGTTCATGGTCAGTCTGCAGTTCCCGGACGCAACAATGGAAAGCTATGCAAACATACACCCGTACTACCATCGCACTGGCAGCACTGCTTGTATCCCTGGCTCCCATCGCCCACGCGAACGCCGAATACGGCGATTACGCGGCCGCGCCGTCTGCAGCCGCAGCTGCGCCTGCCGCCAAGCCTGTGCTGGCGCCCTTCCCGACCGTTAAGGCCGAAGAATTCAAGGAAACCGACGTCTGGGGCCGTATCCGCACCGGCTACGCCATTCCCGACATCGACAACAACCTGGTAGCCAACCACACCAAGTGGTACAGCACCCGTCCCGATTACCTCGCGCGCGTGTCGACCCGTGCTTCGCGCTATATGTTCCACGTCGTCCAGGAACTGGAAAAGCGTGGCATGCCGACCGAACTGGCGCTGCTGCCAATCATCGAGTCCGCGTTCAACCCGCAAGCCTATTCCAGCGCCGACGCTGCCGGCATGTGGCAGTTCGTGCCGGGCACCGGCCGCGACTACGACCTGAAGCAGAACATGTTCAAGGACGAGCGCCGCGGCGTGCTGGCCTCGACCGACGCCGCCCTGTCCTACCTGCAAAAGCTGTACGTGATGTTCGGCGACTGGCAGTTGGCCCTTGCCGCCTATAACTGGGGCGAAGGCAACGTTCAGAAAGCCATCAAGAAAAACCAGATGCTGGGCAAGCCAACCGATTTCGAGAGCCTGGCCGCGCACATGCCTGCGGAAACCCGCAACTACGTGCCGAAGCTGCAGGCGGTCAAGAACATCGTCGGCAACCCGGCGCAGTACGGCGTGTCGCTGCCGGTCATCGACAACCAGCCTTACTTCACCGTCGTCGACAAGACCAGCGACATCGATCTGGCCATCGCGGCCCAGCTGGCCGAGCTGTCGGAAGATGAATTCAAGGCGCTCAACCCGCAGTTCAACCGCCCAGTCATCACCGGCGGCGAGAAGACCAAGATTTTGCTGCCGAAAGCGAATGCCGAGAAATTCCACGTGAACCTGGCGCAGTGGGGCAAGGAGCTGTCGACCTGGACCACGCACCGGATCACCGGCGCGCGCGAAAGCATCGCCTCGCTGGCCTCGCGCCTGGGCACCACGCCGGAGGTGATTCGCCAGGCGAATAACATTCCGGCCCGTACCGGCCTGAAAGTGGGCTCGACCATCCTGGTGCCGCGCACCTCGGCCACCGTCAACGCCGACATCGCCGAGCACATCGTCGACAACGCGGTGATGGCGTTCGAAGCGGAACGCAGCTCCAGCAAGAAGCGCGGCAAGAAAATGAGCAACTCCCAGAAAGTGAAGGCCAAGGTCGCATCGCTCAAGAGCCGGATGGGCCGCACTTCGGCCAAGTCACGCGCGCCGAAGCGCCGCTGAGCCAGTCCCGGCAAGGGCGCGCTACGGCACCTCGCGTGCCGGCCGCGCCCTTGTTTCATCCCGTCCATCGCATTCGATCGGCATATTCCGTGCAAACACAGTGAAACTACTGTATAGTCTCATTTGTGCGCTGCAATACGTTTCTCGCAAATTAGCTTAGCGATGGCAATACGCAGTTACAAAGAAGTAAAACTAGCAGCTTCGCAAGCCTAGGCATGTCTTCCGGACAGCCTCAATAAAGCCCTCCCGCCTTGTGTGTCGAACCTGACACCGTCCCGGCGCAAAGCTTTTGTGCCGAAATTTCTTTTCATCTCAGAGTTATTTCGTTTGTTGGTTAGCGTTGCTATTTTGCGCTCGAAGGCATTTTCGCCCGAGCGCTATCTATACCGAAAGAAAAGAAAACAATGAGTTTTGAAGCATTAGGCCTCCACGCATCTATCGTAAAAGCAGCAACCGACGCCGGCTACACCACGCCGACCCCTGTACAAGAGCAAGCGATCCCTGCGGGTATCGCGGGCCGTGACCTGCTGGTTTCCTCGCAGACCGGTTCGGGCAAAACCGCGGCATTCATGCTGCCTGCCCTGCACAAGCTGGCGATCGCCGAGCAAGCGCCTGTCGCCCCGCGCGGCGCCCCTGGCGAGCGTCCACGTTTCAAGGCTGCACAGCCGAAGATGCTGGTGCTGACCCCAACCCGCGAACTGGCCCTGCAAGTGACCAGCGCGACCGAAAAGTACGGCACCCAGATCCGCCGCATCCGCGCCGTATCGATCCTGGGCGGCATGCCTTACCCTAAGCAGATGCAACTGCTGGCGAAGAATCCTGAGATCCTGGTCGCGACCCCTGGCCGACTGATCGATCACATGGAATCGGGCAAGATCGATTTCTCGCAACTGGAAATCCTGGTCCTGGACGAAGCCGACCGCATGCTGGACATGGGCTTCATCGACGACATCGAGAAGATCATTGCCGCAACGCCAGCTGGCCGCCAGACGATGCTGTTCTCGGCAACTCTGGACGGCATGGTCGGCAACATGGCACGCCGCATCACCAAGGACCCGATGGTGATCCAGATCACCAGCTCGTCGAGCAAGCACGAAAACATCGTGCAGCGCGTTCACTTCGTCGACGACCTGTCGCACAAGAACCGCCTGCTGGACCACCTGCTGCGCGACGAAACGCTCGACCAGGCTGTCGTGTTCACCGCCACCAAGCGTGACGCCGACACCATCGCCGACCGCCTGAACATCGCCGGTTTCTCGGCTGCAGCACTGCATGGCGACATGCACCAGGGCGCCCGTAACCGCACGCTCGACGGCCTGCGCCGCGGCAGTGTGAAGGTGTTGGTTGCAACCGACGTGGCAGCACGCGGTATCGACGTTCCGACCATCACGCACGTGTTCAACTACGACCTGCCGAAGTTCCCGGAAGATTACGTCCACCGCATCGGCCGTACCGGCCGTGCTGGCCGCAATGGCCTGGCGATCTCGCTGGTGAACCACGCCGAAGGCATGAACGTCAAGCGCATCGAACGTTTCACCAAACAGCTGATCCCGGTGAATGTCATCGAAGGCTTCGAGCCAAAGCGCACCGCTTCGGCACCGCGTTCGTCGGCACGTCCAGGCGGCTGGAAGCCGGGCGACAACCGCACCGCGGCCAAGCCAGGCCAGCGTACCTTCAGCAAGCCAGGCGC
>DASWSX010000237.1:0-10761 GCA_036402435.1 Telluria sp.
GTGGTTCCCAGGTCGATACCGATAATTCTGCCCATGATGTTGTCCTTTTAATTACTGTGTTTTCAGATGATTCGGATATTTGGAAAAACGTCGCGCTTTCAAGAGCTTGCGACACTGGCCGCCGTATTTATTTAGCTTGCGCGGCAGTGACGATGGCCGGACGCAACAGGCGGTCGGCGATCATGTAACCTTTTTGCAACACGTTGACGACAGTATTGGCTTCCTGGTCGGCCGGCACCACGGCCACGGCCTGGTGCTTCATCGGGTCGAGCTTGTCGCCCACGTTCGGCACCACTTCCAGCAGGCGGTTGCGCTCGAACGCCGCAGTCAGCTGCTTGAGCGTCATTTCGACGCCTTCCTTCAGCGACTCGACGGTCGGGTTTTCGACCTTCAATGCCATTTCGAGGCTGTCGCGCACCGGCACCATTGCTTCGGCAAAGCCTTCGATCGCGAATTTGTGCGCCTTGCTGACGTCTTCCTGGGCGCGGCGGCGGATGTTCTCCGCCTCGGCCTTGGCGCGCATGAAGGCGTCGTGCGTCTCAGCCAGCTTGGCTTCGGTTTCGCTCAATTGCTGTTCCAGGCCGCTCAGGCCTTCCTCGACTGGCGCAGCGTCGGCGGCTGCCGATCCCTGGATGGTTTCGTCGCCAGGCGTTGCGGACACATCCTTGTTTTCTTGGTCTTGCATCGAAAAACTCCTACTATCAATGACTTGGATGAATGTTGGCGTGTCTTGGTAATTACACTCCCCCGCAGATGGGGCTTTAGCCTACAACTTCAAGGGGTATTAACAGCACTCTGCCGCGATGAGTGCTAAAAGCAAGATGTAACGACAGTTACAAGTCTTACGGATTTGAGCATTCTTGTTCAGATGGAACGAACTACTATTGGAATACCAACAGGAGTTCGTTATGAAGCTGTCACTGCTCACCGCCGGCGTTTTCGCCTACACCGTCCTTACCGTGGCGTGGCTTTGCTATGCCGGGCTTGCTTTCCCGTAACGCGGGGATATGCATGTCAGCCTGCTATTTTAACAGGCTGTAATTGTGGGTTGTCAATTGTGCAGCTGCCGGCCCCCGCGTTCAAGCCGCGCCCATGCTTTCCGCGTTGGCACGGCCCGTTTCGGCGTCAAGCTGGCGCGCATCGCGCTGGGACTGGGTCAGCATGGTTGGCCAGCCGATGATGTGCTGCTCGGTGATCTCGGCCAGTGCCGTGATCCAGGCCGGCGATTCGTTCAGGCACGGGATGTAATGGAATTCCTTGCCGCCCGCCGCTTCAAACTCATGCTTCGCTTCCAGCGAAATCTCTTCCAGCGTCTCCAGGCAGTCGCTGGTGAAACCGGGACAGACCACGTCCACGCGCGCCACGCCGTCACGTGCAAGCTGCTGCAAGGTAGGGGCGGTGTATGGCTGCAGCCATTCGGCCTTGCCGAAGCGTGACTGGAACGTCACCAGGTACTCGTCGGGCGCCAGGCGCAGGCGTTCGGCCAGCAGGCGCGCGGTCTTGTGGCATTCGCAGTGGTACGGATCGCCCAGCAGCAGCGTGCGCTTCGGCACGCCGTGGAAACTCATCACCAGCTTGTCGCCGCGGCCGTGGGTTTCCCAGTACGACTGGATACTTTCTTCCAGCGCAATAATGTATGCCTCATGGTCGTGATAATTGCGCACCATGCGTAATTCCGGCATGTTGCGCACGCCCGCGTAATGGGAAAAGACGGCGTCGTAGATCGAGCCGGTCGTCGTTCCGGAGTATTGCGGGTAGGCCGGCAGCACCGCGATGCGGTCGACGTTCTTCGCCTTGAGCTGGTCCAGCACCTCCGGCAGCGACGGCGAACCGTAGCGCATCGCCATCACGACGCTGACGTCGCCGTGGCCGCGCGCTTCCAGCATCTCGCTTAGCAGCGCGGCCTGTTTCTGGGTGTGCACCTTCAGCGGTGAACCTTCGCGGGTCCAGATCATCGCGTATTTTTTTGCCGACTTACCCGAGCGGAACGGCAGGATGATCAGGTTCAGGATGAACCACCACACCAGGCGCGGGATCTCGACTACGCGCGGATCCGACAGGAATTCCTTCAGGTAGCGCCGCACCGCCCTGCGGGTGGGCGCATCCGGGGTGCCGAGATTGACGAGGACGACGGCGCTGCTGGCCACGGTACCGTGGATATAAGGTGGTTCTTTACGGAAGGGCATGGGGGTCCGGAAAAGTCAGGCGGAAAGCCCGCTATTATAAGATTTCTAGGACGCCAATAGTTCGCGAGCATGCTTTCTTGTTGTTGCGGTGATCTCTATTCCACCGAGCATGCGCGCGACCTCTTCAACCCGTGCTTTATTGTCGAGAACATCGATGCGCGAGACGGTCTTGCCGGCTTCGGTCGTGCCCTTGGCCACCTGGAAATGCTGGTTGGCCTGGCTGGCCACCTGCGGCAGGTGGGTGACGCACAACACCTGTCGTTCCTGTCCAAGCCGCTTGAGCAGGCGTCCGACCACCTCGGCCACGCCGCCGCCGATGCCGCTGTCGACCTCGTCGAAGATCAGGGTCGGGGTGGTGGCGGAGTTGGACGTGATGACGGAGATCGCCAGCGCGATGCGCGCCAGCTCGCCGCCCGACGCCACCTTGGCCAGCGGCCGCGGCGCCACCCCTGCATGGCCGGCAACGAGGAACTCGACCTGCTCGACACCGTGCGCGGATGCATCGACCGGATTGAGCCCGACTACGAAACTGCCGCCGGTCATGTTCAGTTCCTGCATCGCGGCAGTGACCTGGGTACTCAATAACTTCGCCGCCCCGGCACGCACCACCGACAGTTTTTTCGCCGCCGCCGTGTACTCGGCCTTGAGCTTTTCTTCCTGCTTGCGCAGGCCGTCGAGGTCGCTGGCATCGGCCAGCTGCCTGAGCTTGTCGGACAGGTTCGCGTGTTCTTCCGGCAGCTCGTCGGGCGTGACGCGGAACTTGCGCGCGGTGCTGTGGATCGCTTCCAGTCGCCCCTCCACCTGGCGCAAACGCTCGGGGTCAAGGTCGACGCGGTCGAGGTAATCATTGAGCGCATACACCGCCTCCTGCAGCTGGATGCGGGCCGGCTCCATGCAGTCGAGCACCGGCTGCAGCTGCGCGTCGATATCGACCAGCTTGCCGAGCTTCTGGTTCAGCGAGGCGATCTGCGACAGGATCGGATGCTCCGATTCGGAGATCGCGGTCAGCGCTTCCTGCGCGCCTTCGAGCAGGCTGGCGGCGTGCGACAGGCGGCTGTGTTCATTCGTGATGTCGGCCCACTCGCCCGGCTTGACTGCGAGCTTTTCCAGTTCATTCACCTGCCACTCGAGCCGCTCGCGTTCGACCAGCACATTCTTGGCATTGGTCTCGAACTCCTCGCGCTGGCGCGACACCGCGCGCCACGCCTTGTAGCTGGCGGCCACGGCCTGCGCATGCTGTTCGCCGCCGCCTTCTTTGGCAGAGGCCTGGCTGTCAAGCAGCGCGCGCTGGGCGTCGAGCTTGAGCAGCGACTGGTGCGCATGCTGGCCGTGGATGTCGACCAGCAGTTCGCCGAGGTCGCGCAGCTGGGTCGCGGTGGCCGCGATACCGTTGATGTAGGCTTTCGACCGGCCCGCGTTGTCGATCACGCGGCGCAGCAGCGCCCCGCCTTCATCAAGCGCGAATTCGTTCTGTTCGAGCCACTCGTGCGCCGCGCCGGCAGCAGCGAAGTCGGCCGTGATGTCGGCCTTGGCCGCGCCTTCGCGCACCACGCTGGCGTCGCCGCGCCCGCCCAGCGCCAGCTGCAGCGCATCGATCAGGATCGACTTGCCGGCGCCGGTCTCGCCGGTGAACACGGAAAAACCACTGGAAAATTCAAGCTCGATCGAATCGACAATGACGAAGTCGCGGATGGAAAGTGTACGCAGCATGTAGGTGAAGGTGTCCGTTATTTTGGCCGGCTCTCGCCTGCCGGATATTCGTTCCAGTGCAGCTTTTCGCGCAGCGTGTCGTAGTAGGTCCAGCCCTCCGGGTGCAGGAAGGTCATGTAATGCGGCGAGCGCGAAATGATGATCTGGTCGCCGTGCATCAGGCTGGCGAAGGTCTGCATGTCGAAGTTGACGCTGGTGTCGCGCCCGGCCACGATCTCGATCGTGATGGTGCTGGTGTCGGGCACCACGATCGGCCGGTTCGACAGCGCGTGCGGGGCGATCGGCACCAGCGCGATGCCGCCCAGGCTCGGATGCAGCAGCGGGCCGCCGGCCGACAGCGCATACGCGGTGGACCCGGTCGGCGTGGAGATGATCAGGCCGTCGGAGCGCTGGTTGTACATGAAGTTGCCGTCCACCGTCACCTTTAGCTCGATCATGCCGGCGCCCGCGCCGCGCGCCACCACCACATCGTTGACGGCCTGGCCGCAGTGAATGGTTTCGCCGTTGCGCTTGACGCAGCCTTCAAGCATGGTGCGCTTTTCGGCGCGCGCCTCGCCGCCCAGGATATCGGCCAGCGCAGGGATCATGCGTTCGACCGGAATGTCGGTCATGAAGCCGAGGCGGCCGAGGTTAATGCCGATCAGCGGAACGTCGTAAGGGGCGAGCTGGCGCGCGATGCCCAGCATGGTGCCGTCGCCGCCCATCACCACCACCGATTGCGCCGATGCGCCGATCTCTTCGGCGCTCATCGCTTCGATGCCGGGCAGTGCCAGGTGGGTCGCGGTCGTCGTTTCGAACACCACGCGGTAGCCGGCCTGCTGCAGGAAATCCACCAACTTCTGCACGGGCTTTTCGATACCAGCGGTATTCGGACGCACGACCAGCGCGATGGTTTTCTGCATGTCAGGCGATACGGGCATAGAAATCTCGGCGGTTGTTTGATGGCGTCACGCAGCAGATTACCCGATAATGCCTGCGGCTGCTACGTGGCCCCGGCGCACCGCTGGCTGTATAAATGCACAGTATAGGGTGCCGCGCGCGGTTCGGGCAAGACAACAACAATTCAACCAGGAGCGGGACATGGCAAAAGCATTGGGCGTGGGCGGCATCTTCTTCAAATCAAAAGACGCCAAGGCGCTGCTGGCCTGGTATCAGAAGGCCCTGGGCGTGCCGGCCGATTCGCCCGACTACGCCACCTTCTTCCCGGCCACCATGCCCGCCGGCAGCTGCACCGTGTTCAGCCCGTTCAAGGCCGAGACCGATTACTTCGCACCGTCGACCAGCACCTTCATGTTCAACCTGGTCGTCGACGACCTCGACGGCGCGCTGCGCCAGGTGGCCGAAGCCGGCGCCACGCTGGCGGGCGACGTCCAGTCCTTCGATTACGGCCGTTTCGGCTGGTTCATCGACCCCGACGGCAACAAAGTTGAGCTGTGGGAGCCGTCGGGCTCGATCTGACCGCCCTCTCCCGCTCGCCGGTCGCAACTGCGCGACCGGGTTCATTGCAAAGCGATACCATTTGCACAATTGAACCGCCAAGCACAAGGGAGTAGACATGGCTACCGAAACACGCGACCGCAGGGTCAACACCGACGCCCGGATCGAAAATGACGGCGTCAAGCGATTGCCGCACGAACGCGACGAATCGCCCGACGCGCAGGACGCCAAGCCGCGCGGGGTGATGGAGCAGGCTGCCAGCGACCTCGAGCAGGGCCTGGTCGACACCGACCTGCATGGTACCCGCGGGATCGAACAAGCCGTTCCGCACAGCGGCAGCAGCGGCCAGGCCAAGCCCCAGGCCGATGCTGCCGACGGCATGCGCCACCACGATAACGTCACCCCTGACGGAGAAAAAAAACAATGAAGCCTTCCGCACTGATTCCCGCCTTTGCCCTGAGCACGCTGTGCGCAGCCGTCGTTGCCCAAACCATGCCGCCCGGCTTCGGTCCCAATCCGACCCTGCCGGCGCCGGAGAAGAAACTGATCCCGACGGTCAACGTCGCGAAGGCAACCCCATGGCCGAAGGGCACCTACCCGGTGGTGGCGCAAGGGCTGGCAATCAATGCGTATGCGGGCGGCCTCGACCACCCGCGCTGGCTACACGTGCTGCCAAATGGCGACGTGCTGGTGGCGGAAACCAACAAGCCGCCAAAGAAGGATGAGCACAAGCCGGACGGCATCGTGGCCAAGGTCAAGGGCGCGGTCATGACCCAGCAGCAAAAAAAGGCCGGCGCCGGCGTGCCGTCCGCCAACCGCATCACGCTGCTTCGAGGCATCGGCCCGAACGGCCAGGCGGCGACCCGCACCGTATTCCTCGACGGCCTGAACTCGCCGTTCGGCATGGCGCTGGTCGGCAATGAACTGTTCGTCGCCAATGCCGACGCGCTCATCAAGTTCCCGTACAAGGAAGGCGACACCCGTATCAGCGCCAAGCCGACCAAGGTCGCTGCCCTGCCGGCCGGCATGAACCATCACTGGACCAAGAGCCTGGTCGCCAGCCCGGACGGCAGCAAGCTGTACGTCGGGGTCGGCTCCAACAGCAACGTCGGCGAAAACGGCATGGACCAGGAAGAAGGCCGCGCCGCGATCTGGGAATTCGACCGCGCCACCGGCAAGGGCCGCATCTTCGCCGGCGGCCTGCGCAATCCGGTCGGCATCGCCTTCCACCCGGAGAGCAAGGTGCTGTGGACCAGCGTCAATGAGCGCGACGAACTGGGCGACGAACTGGTACCCGATTACATGACCTCGGTGAAGGAGGGCGGCTTCTACGGCTGGCCGTACAGCTACTACGGCCAGACCGTGGATGCGCGCGTGGAGCCGGCGCGTCCGGACCTGGTGGCCAAAGCCATCAAGCCGGACTACGCACTGGGCGCGCACACCGCCTCGCTGGGCCTGGCCTTCTACGACGGCAACCTGATGCCGCAGTTTAAGAACGGCGCGCTGGTCGGCCAGCACGGCTCGTGGAACCGCAAGCCGCACTCCGGCTACAAGGTGATCTACGTGCCGTTCGCCGGCGGCAAGCCGAATGGCCCGCCGCAGGACATCGTCACTGGCTTCCTCGGCAAGGACGAGAAAGCGTACGGCCGTCCGGTCGGTGTTGCCATCGACAAGGCAGGCGCGATCCTGGTGGCCGACGACGTCGGCAATATCGTGTGGCGCATCACGCCTGCCGGCGACGCCGGAAAGGCGGCGACGACCGCACCCGCTGCGGCACCGAAGGCTGCCAAAAAGTAGTGGTCCCGGGTTTTGTGCGTCCCCGTACAGAGCCCGTGCCGCCCCCGTGGCATCCTGTGTCCTGACATTGTTAAAGCCACGGAGGCACCTCATGAATAAACGCTCAGCATCCGCCGCCTGGAGTGGCGGCCTCAAAGACGGTAAAGGTTTCATCTCGACCCAAAGCGGCGTACTCGACAACACGCAGTACGGCTTCAATACCCGCTTTGAAAACGGTCCGGGCACCAATCCGGAAGAACTGATCGGCGCCGCACATGCGGGCTGCTTCACGATGGCCCTGTCGGGCAAGCTCGGCGAAGCAGGCATGACTGCAAAACACCTCGCGACCACCGCCACCGTCACGCTCGATAAAGTCGGCGGCGGATTCGAAATCACCGCAGTTCACCTGCAGCTGGTCGCGCAGATTCCCGGCGCCAGCCAGGAAGCGTTCGATGCCTGCGCGCAGGACGCCAAGGCAAACTGCCCGGTATCGAAACTGCTCAACGCCAAGATCACGCTCGACGCGCGGCTCGAAGCGTAGGGTCCGGATACGGCTCGCCGGCAGGAATTTTCCCTAGCGCTTAGAATCGTTGGTCTTTCATAAAGCCAAGGAACAAAGATGCGCATCCTCCACACCATGCTGCGGGTCGGCGACCTGCAGCGCTCAATCGATTTCTACACCAAGGTGCTCGGCATGACGCTGCTGCGCACCAGCGAGAACCCCGAATACAAATACACGCTGGCGTTTGTCGGCTACGGGAGCAATCCTGAGCACGCCGAGCTTGAGCTGACCTACAACTGGGGCGTCGACAAATACGAGCTCGGCACGGCCTACGGCCACCTGGCCATTTCCGCCGACGACATTGTCGCGGCCTGCGACTCGGTACGCGCCAACGGCGGCAACGTCACGCGCGAACCCGGCCCGGTCAAGGGCGGCAGCACCGTGATCGCCTTCGTCACCGATCCGGACGGCTACAAGATCGAGCTGATCGAGCGCAAGGACGGCGTCCGCGGCGCGGGCCTCGAGGGCTAACCGCGCAAACAACCGGGCAATAAAAAACGGCGCCGCGGCGCCGTTTCTTCGTTTGAAGTACTGATTATTTCTGCAGCAGGTTGTTCACCGGGATCAGGTCGTCCTCACGCAGCGCGCCTGCCGCCGCCTTCAGGCGCAGGCCATTGACGATGGTGTCGTAACGCGCGCGCGCCAGGTCGCGGCGGGTCGAGTACAGCTGGCGCTGCGCGTTAAGCACGTCGATGTTGATGCGCACGCCGACCTGGTAGCCCAGCTTGTTCGATTCGAGCGCCGAGGTGCTCGACACTTCCGCCGCTTGCAGCGCCTTCACTTGCGCCAGGCCGCTGTTGACGCCCAGGTAAGCCTGGCGCGCAAACTGCGCCGCATTGCGGCGCGTGGTTTCCAGGTCGTTGCGCGCCTTGTCTTCCAGCGCGATCGATTCACGCACCCGGCTGGTGACGGCGAAGCCGTTGAAGATCGGGATGTTCCACTGCACGCCGATCGCGTTGTTCCTGGTTTCCCCCGAGCTGCTGGTGCGGCCGCTCACATCGCGGCGGTTGGCGTTGGCAATCAGGTCGAGCGTCGGGTAGTGGCCGGCACGGTTCTTCTGGATGTCGCGCTTCGCCGACTCCAGACCAAGCTGTGCCGCCACCACGCCGTAGTTCTGGCTTTCGGCCGACGATACCCACGGGTCGATGATGGCAGGCTCGGGCGACGCAAGGGTAACGCCCGGCTTGAGCGGTGCCAGTGCGGTTGGCGTAGTGCCGATGATCGCCTGCAGCGCGGTGCGCTTGACTTCCAGGTCGTTGACAGCCGCGAACTCCTGCGCGACAACCAGGTCGTATGCGGCCTGGGCTTCGTGGGTGTCGGTGATGGTCTGGGTGCCGACTTCGAAGTTACGCTTGGCCGAAGCCAGCTGTTCCGTGGTCGCGCTCTTCTGGGCACGCGTCGATTCGAGGGTGTCTTCGGCCGCCAGCACGTCGAAGTACGCTTGCGCGACGCGCGTGATCAGGTCCTGCCGGGCCTGGGCGAACTGCGCTTCGCTGATTGCCTGCAGCAGCTTGCTCTGCTGGTAGGTCTGCCAGTTAGCCCAGCGGAACAGCGGCTGCGACAGCGACAAGGTGTACTCATTGGTGCGCACGTTGGCGCCGCCACCGAGTACCGTGCCGGGCGTGCCGTTAGGCAGCGTTATCGCCTGCCCTTCATTCCATGGCGAGACGTCGGAGTCGTTCCTGACGATGGCGCCGTTGATG
Source organism: Telluria sp. (assembly GCA_036402435.1). Taxonomy (GTDB): domain Bacteria; phylum Pseudomonadota; class Gammaproteobacteria; order Burkholderiales; family Burkholderiaceae_D; genus Telluria_A. Next base: position 9,375 of record DASWSX010000237.1, read on the forward strand.
CCAACGGTCGGCAACAGCAGCGAACGCCCTTGCGGCACCCGTTCCCGGCCTACCGCCGCCGATGCGCGCGCGCTGGCATACACCGCGTCGTTTGCCAGTGCCTGCTTGTACACATCGAGCAAATCTGCCGCCTGTGCATTCAGCGAGAAAACAGCGCTGGCAATCAGCACGGCGATAAGGGATTTCTGCATTGCGTTCTCCGTTGGAGTCATCAAAAGGTTAAATAAATTTGCAGCTGACTTGTCTCGATGCCCGGTGCTGGCGGTCAGTACTTCGGCATCGCGCTGTCGACCTGCACAGCCCAGGCGTGGATTCCACCCGTCAAATTGCTTACGTCCGTAAAACCGTTGCGTTCCAAAAAGGACGCAACGGCGGCACTGCGGACGCCGTGATGACAGATGCAGACAATCTCGGCATCGTCATCGAGTTCCTGCAGGCGTGCCGGAACGGTGTTCATCGGAATCAGGAGCGAGCCCTCGATCTTGCAGGTCTCGTACTCCCATCCTTCGCGCACGTCCAGCAGCAACGGACGTGGCAGCGACGAATCGCCCAGCCGTGCCGCCAGTTCGGGCGCGCTCATGTGTTTCATCGCCGCTGGCCTCAGAACGTAAACTTCGACAATTCCGCCGCGCCCGACAACGGCTTGACGTTGGTCTCGAATACCTTGACCGTGTCGTACGCCGTCTCCGACACGCGGGTAATGATGTTTACCGACATCACTGGCGCCGTGCCGATGATGGCAGCGATGCGCCCGCCGACATTGACCTGCTTGAGGAAGGCTTCCGGCAGCACTTCCAGCGCGCCCGAGATCACGATGACGTCGAACGGTGCGCCGTTGCTCCAGCCGCCTGCGCCGTTGCCGAGTTCGACAGTGGCATTGCTCACGCCTGCGCGCGCCAGGTTCGCTTCGGCCATGGCTTTCAATTCAGGCAAAATCTCGACCGTGGTCACCTGGCGTCCCTTGTGCGCCAGCAGTGCAGCCATGTAGCCCGAACCGGCGCCGATCTCGAGCACGGTCTCGTGCTTCTTGAGCATGACTTCCTGGAGGATGCGTGCTTCCATCTTCGGCGTGAACATCGCTTCGCCGCCCGGCAGCGGGATTTCGGTATCGACAAACGCCAGCGCCCTGTGTGCGGCAGGAACGAATTCCTCGCGCTTGACGACGACCAGCAGGTCGAGGACGTCCTGGTCCAGCACGTTCCACGGACGGATCTGCTGTTCAATCATGTTAAAGCGGGCTTGTTCGATATTCATCTTGTTGACTCGGTGAGAAAATAATAATCCGATATTTTATCGTTGAACGGCCTCAGAACCCACATCTTAGCGACATGGGTTCGTAGATCGCGAGAAATTGCGACAGTCTGCAGTTTAAAGGGAATGAAGCCGC
>DASWSX010000238.1:0-10963 GCA_036402435.1 Telluria sp.
CTATCGGCTGAACACGGCAGGGCACGGATTCCCCGTGCGCGGGCGTCGGCCGGAGAATCACGACAAGCCAGTCAATCCGCACGTTGGTACTAGCCACGGCTTCATTTACATAATATGCATTGCTGCCGAAGTGGCCTGCGATAGAAGGGGCATCACGGCGATGCACGCGACTGCCGCCGCCGCCCCGAATTTACGCACCAGAGCGGCCCAGTCCTTCGCGGCTGCACCGCTCGCGCGCTCGGCGTGAATCAATAGCAGCCAGCGGCCGCCGTCCTCGTGCGCCATGTGGGCAATCTGCGCAATTCGCTCATCCGACACTGGATTCGCGCCCTTGCGCCACTGCGAAACAAGCTGACGCGAAACGCCGAGCTTTTCCGCGAGAGCCACGTCCGACGGGAGAGAGCAAGCGACGCGGGCTTTGTCAAGCAATTTATTTACAGCGTCCATCTATATTTCCCTTGACAGGTGGTCTACGGATCACTTTACTCCAGCCACGTAAAGGCATCTATAGACGCCTTTGCAGGGGCACCCAGCCGGGACCGCCCCCGGCGGAAGGGGACGCCCCCTAGGACCCGCCGCCGCAGTCCCGGCGAGCCGGCCAAAGGGGGCAGGGCATGGAAGTTCTGGTAGGTGGTCTTTTCGTCATCGTTGCGCTGCTGGGCGTGCTGCTGTTCGCGCTGCGCCTCGCCAACGTTCTCGACCTTCAGCGCGGCCAGCCGGCCCGCGAATCGCTGTACTGCGCATGGGCCGATGGCCTCGCCGCCGAGTGGCGCGCAGCTGCGCAAAGGAAGGCCGCGTGATCTTCGGCGCCTTCATTCTCGTCATGGTGCTGATCGCGCACCTTCCGGCGCCCGCGAATCTCATTCTCGGCGTGGCTTGGATCGCGGTGTTTCCGCGTATCTACCGTTGGGCGCGGAGCTTCTGGTGAGCTACATCAGCGCCCACGTCTACTACGCTTGCGAGCGTTGCGACCATCTCACCGAGCGCGATTACGGTGGCATGGAAACGACGGACGATTACCCCGACACCGTCGAATGCGCGTGTGGCGGCTCGGCCAGCGAAGACGGCGCCGACGTGTTCGTCGATGGCGCCCAGGTCGAATACGCGGCGCACAACGAAGCCAACTTCGAAGACGACGACGAGCTCTGGAACTGCCCGCACTGCGAAGCCGAGCTTTGCGAAAAAGAGTGCGATGAAGGCGAGTGCTGGGATTGCGGGAACTCGCTATGACGGGCCGCGCATCCGCCTTCCACCGCTCGTATCGCCCGCTGTGGGACGGGCCGCTCCCGCCGCCGAGTGCGGCGCTCAGCATTCGCGAATTGGACGCTGCAGAACGCGCGCAGATCGACGCCGAGCGCGTCGCATTCGAAAACCCCGCCGCCACGATCCCGCGCCGCGAAATGGCGCGTGCTGCGCTCTCGCGCTTGGGGGTGATCGGTGGCTGACAACGCCGGGGCTTTTGAACTCCCCTCGTCTAACAGGGGAGTCAGTGAACCTGAACGGATTGGGGTAGTGATCGACTGGCTCGCTGCTGCTTTCGATATCGGTTCGATTTTGGATTCTCGCGGTCTGCTCGACGATCCGCAGGCGTTGTTCGATGACCTCGACGGCATCAATGGCAACTGCGCGCCGATGGTTGCGGCGACCATCGCCGAGTACTTCTTCCCGGACGTGTTCGAACTGGGCGAGAAAGGGAAGGGCCGGTTCTACACGTGGCGTTTCTCGCTCAAGGATTCGATGGGCGAGCACGTCGGCCTTATTGAACTCGGCGGCATCCACACTATGCGCGACGACGGTACGCGTACCGCGCGGATCGAACTCACGGGCAAGGGCTGCCGCCTGTTTGAAGCGAGCAGCGGCAGTGACCATGCGCAGCGGTGGTCGCTGCTTGCTTCGCTGCTCGGCGCTTGCGATGCGCGCCTCACGCGCATCGACATTGCGGCAGACGATTTCCTCGGTCAGTACCCGGTGGAGTGGGCTATTCGCCAGTACAGCGAAGGCAACTTCGATAAGCGCGGCCAGCGCCCGAAAGCGCGCCTCATCGACGACATGGGCAACAAGACCGGGAAGACGTTCTACGTCGGCAGCCGCAAGTCGGAAAACCAGTTGCGCGTGTACGAGAAGGGCCGCGAGCAAGGCGACACCGAAAGCCCTTGGGTCCGATTCGAAGGCGAATTTCACCACAGCAATCGCCGCGAGTTGCCGCTGGAAATGCTCACCGATCCCGCGCCGTACTTGGTCGGCGCGTACCCGGTGCTCGACTTCGTAAGCGGCATCGGCGAACGCCTGCGCATCGCTGCGGCCGAAGTGCTCGCGAACTGCAAGCGCGCGGTTGCTGCGTTCCGTCGCCAGTACGGCCCGATGTTGAACGCGCTGCTGCATGCGGCTGGTGGTGATGAGGCGACGCTCTCGCGGCTGATCGTCGGCACAGCCAGGTCGAAGCTGCCGCCGTGGTGCCCGCGACCGGAAGACACCGCGCAGTTGCTGACCGCAATTCTTTTCGCCCCGGTGGGGCATATCGAAGGCCGAGACCGGCCGAACAACGAGGAGTGACCAATGAACGGCAACAACAGCCTGATCGTGGACGTGCGCGAAGCGAAGATCGAATCGAAGACCGGCGTCAGCCGCAAGAGCGGCAAGCCGTACCGCATCGACGAACAGACGGCGTTCGTGACGCTGCCCAACGGCGAAACGCGTCGGATCACGCTTTCCCACGAGGAAGGCGACGCGCCGTTGCCGGTCGGCCAGTACCAGCCGAAGGCGTCGGCGTACTGGGTCGGTGATTTTGGTGCGCTGTCGATCAGCACGCGCGCCAAGCACTGGGAGCCGGTCGCTGTCGCGAAGGCCACCACCCGCGCGGTGGCGTAACTCGTGGCTCTCTGCGTCGTCATCAACGCGGACGGCACGCTTGCGCAGACGGGCCAGCCTGTCAGCGAGTGCGCCGGCTACGTGATGGTCGACGCATCCGAGCACGCCCGCTCGTCGCTGCTCGACACGCTGCTCAGCGTGCCGGAGCCGGGCGTAGCGGGTACGTGGCTCGTCGGGGCCTTCGGGTTCGTGCTGGGGTGCAACGTCCTCAGTTCGCTCGCGGGCTCCGTCGTAAAGGCGCTCTCAACCGAACGCGACTAGGCGCCAGTCGCAACCCTCAACCAAAAAGGAAAACGCACCATGGATTTCGACACCATCCTCACCGGTCTGGCCGCCACTTCGGCCGTCACCGCGATCATCGGCGCCGGCGCCATCAAGGCCGCGCCGGGCTTCGCCCGCTGGGCCACCAACAAGGTCGCGACGTTCTTCCGTTGATCGCGAGCGGGGCAGGGCGGGGCACAACCCCGCCCTTGCTCCATAAGGGGAATCGCATGCTCATCTGTCTGTTCGCGGGAATGCTCGGAGCGCTGGCCGGTCATGCGTGCGCGCTCGGCTTCAACGAGGCGTCGCAATGAAGATCGCCCAGGTATTCGCGCACGCGATCGTGCGCCGACTCGCATACGTACTCGTCGCGGCCGTGCTGGCGTGGTCCGGCATGGGCAAGGCGCACGCAGCGTACTGCGGCATCCCGGAACTGGGCGAGGCGACGACGGCAGCGGGGCCGAACGTCACCTATTCGACGCGCGAGGCAGCGCAGGCGGCGTGCGAAAGTGTTCCGCAGGTCGTGACCATCCAGTCGGGTTGGGGTGGCGGCTGGTTCGATAAGCACAACCGCACCAAGTGCGTGCTCAACCAATCCAGTAAGAGTTTCTCTTTCACGACGAAGTCGTTTGAGTTCAACAACACAGGCGACTGCAACACGCCACGCGCGCCGGACGGTCCGGACAACGGCGCGGCGGGTTGGCACTTCACCGGGGACATTTGCCCAGCGGGCTCGACGTGGGACACGAATACGCAGCAGTGTTTCAACAGCGAAGCGTGCAAGGCCAAGCCTGCGCTCGCGGGTGGCACGTTTACCGTGGGTGGTTCCGGCACGACGTGCGTTGACGGCTGCCAGTTCGCGCCGGCTGTGTCGATCTGCGCGAATGGCATCTGCACGGTCGGCGGTGCCAAGGGAACAGGGCAGGCGTGCGGCGTTGGCGACAAGCCACCGACCCAGCCAAAGGATCAAGAGTGCACGCCGGCACCCGGCGGGCAGACCTTCTGCGTGAAGCCCGATGGGCAGCACTGCGTGAGCGCCAGCGCCGGCCGTCAGATTTGCTGGCAGCCCGGCGAAACCGGCGTTAAGAGCGATCAGGACACGCTGCAAAAGCGCGACGCCGGCACGGAACCGATCAAGCCGAATCTCAATCTCGAAAACGGCGACACGCTCACCGAAAAGGGCCCGCCCGTTCAGACCAACACGCAGGTCAAAGACGGCAGCGGCACGCGCAATATCACCACCGTCGTGCAGAACTACGGCACCACCAATGGCAGCAACGCCGGCAGCGGCAATCAGGGCCAGAACGGCGACGGCAGCGGTGGCACCGGATCAGGCCCGGGCGAGGGCGACGGCGAGGGCGACGAGCCAGGTCAACCGGGTGACGGTGTTGGCACCGGCTTGTACGAGGGCAGCGGGAAGACGGTGTCCTCGGTCATGTCGAACTTCATGCAGCAGGCGCAACAGTCGCCGTTGATCGGCGCGGCCGGGCAATTCATGGGCAATTGCACCTTCGGCGGCGCGTGCCCGAATTGGAGCTACGACGGCGGCGAGATGATGGGCAACGTGTCGTTCGATCTGTGCAACCCGGCGCTTGCGAGCTTGTACGGCTTCGCGGGTGCTCTGGTGATGGCGCTGGCGGCGTTCTGCGCCTTCCGAATCGCGATCTATTGAGGCACACGCCGTGGGCTGGCTAACCAATCTCACCAACTGGCTCAAAGAGCAGATCGTCGCGGTCTGGCACGCGTTCACCACTTTCATCAACGACACGTTGGTCGCGGCGTTGCAGACGGTCGCCGACGCGGTGATCTACGTGCTGAATCACATTCCGATGCCCGACTGGCTGGCGCAGTACAGCCTGTGCGCGCTGCTCTCGCAGACCGGGCCAACGGTGATGTGGGCGCTAGACACGTTCCGCATCGGCGACGGGCTCGGGCTGATCGCGCTGGGCTACGCGTTCCGCCTGCTGCGCAAGTTCGTGACCCTCTTCCAGTGGTGATCCCATGCTGATGTGCAACGAAGGCCCGCCGCGCGCGGGCAAGTCCTACGACGCGGTGAAAACGCACATCCTGCCGGCGCTGATGGCCGGTCGAAAGGTGTATGCGCGCCTCAACGGGCTGGATCACGACTTGATCGCTGCGCATCTGGAAATCACGCCGGAGCGCTGCCGCGAACTGCTGGTTACGCTCAGGCCCGAGGAAGTCGTGCCGCTGCTGGTTGCGCACGGCGACGATCCGCCGCGCTTCCGCGTGGAGCCCAATTCGTTGATCGTGATCGACGAGGTCCACGAGTTCTATGTGTCGAGCCGTCAGGCGCTGCCGAAGGAACAGGAAGCGTTCTGGGCAAAGCACGGCCACCTCGGCCTCGACGTGCTGGTGATGACGCAGGCGCTGGGCCGCCTGCATAGCAGCATCCGTCAGCGCATCGAACGCAAAAACGGCTTCGCCAAGCTCAACGCGCTGGGCGATGAAAACAAGTACGTGGTGCGCTTCTACAGCGTCGGCGACACGATGGGCAAGTTCGAGAAGATCAGCAGCGAGCGGCATGAGTACGATCCCGCGATCTTTTCGCTCTACGCAGGCTTCCAGCCCGAAGCGACGAACACCGCGGCGTACAAAGCTGGATCCAAAACGGTCTGGCAGACAGTGAAAAAGCCGGCCATCGTGATGACGCTGGCGGTGATCGTTGGCATCTTCGCGGTCGGGCGGTTCTTCACCGGAGCGGGCACCGCTGAGTCGGCCGAGGTCAAGGCGCCGGAAAAGGCCCAGGTCGAAGCATCGAAGCCCGCGCCCGCGCCGGCCGTCGTCGCGCCCATCCAAGCGGTCGCACCGGTCAAGCCGGTGAAGAACCTCCCGCCGACCATTCGCTACGTCGCCGAGCTTGCGTCTAGCGCGCGTCCACGCCTCATCGGCGTGTACGGGGAGAACGCCGTCGTCGAGTGGCGCCAAGCGCAAGGGAACGCGATTGAGCGCTTTACCACCAAGCAGCTGGAGGCGATGGGCTGGTCGGTGTCGATCCACAGCTACGGCGTGATCGCGAACTACGACGACGAGACGATCGTGTTTACCGCGTGGCCGATCGATATGCCGTTCCAGCAATCGTCCGCAACTGCTGCCCGGATCAGGGCGGCGGGCGCGAGCCTTCCGAACGGCAGTGAGGAAGCCTCGCGAACCGACGCTTCGGGAGGCTCATCACAGGGCGCAGTCATCGGGGCGCCGCCAATGCCAAGCGGAGAAAAGGCATAGCGGGTGTGGGCGCAGCCCACGGATGACCGCTGTTGAGGGCCATGGGCCCTCCCGCAATCCGGCTTTTTTGATACGCTCGTCCCAGTCCTGAGGGGGATGGATGGAGCGATGCGACAGGGATTGCTGCTGCTGGCCGCGCTGATGTGCGGCAGCGCTTCGGCGCAGGTCGTCAATAAATGCACAGGCAAGGGTGGGGCTGTCGGCTTCTACAGCGGGCCGTGCCCCGCCGGCTACCAGCAAGCGAAGACGTGGGACGCCAAGCCTGAGCCGCCTCCCTCGAACGACGAACTCTGGCGCCGGTATTACGCGCGTAAGCAGGGCGAAGCGGATTCTCGGTATCTATCCGGGCTTGCCGGCACTTCGCGAAACAGCGCGACAGGGCATCGCATTCGTGCTGATGGCGCGCGTAATGCGTCTACCTGCGAGGCGGCTAAAGCTTCGCGTGAGAGCACATTAGCCGCAGTCGGTATGCGGCGCACCTATGAGCTTCTGCAACAGCTCGACGCCAACGTGCGAGAGGCGTGCAAGTAGCCTGATTCGATCGCGTGAATTCAAAGCCGTATAGAGGGCAGAAATGGCTATTCCCAAGGTGTTCATCTCGTACTCGCATGACGATCAGGCCCATAAAAAATGGGTTTTGGACCTTGCCACTCGGCTTCGTAACACCGGCATTGATGCTGTTCTCGATCAATGGGAGCTTCGACCTGGCGATGATCTGCCTGCGTTCATGGAGAAGAACCTACGAGAAGCTGATCGAGTCGTGATGGTCTGCAGCGAGAATTACGTGGCTAAGGCCAATAGCGGAACTGGCGGTGTAGGTTACGAGAAGATGATCGTGACATCAGACTTGATGCAAGGCATCGACTCCAACAAGGTTATTCCCATCATCCGTCAGGAAGGAACGCAGGACGTGCCGACGTTCCTGAAAACAAAGCTGTTCATCAATTTCTCAAGGTCGGATGACCTAGAGTTTGCGTTTGACGAGCTTGTGCGGACTATTCATGGCGCTCCGCTGTATGTGAAGCCTCCGGTTGGCAACAACCCTTTTCAAGCTGTCGAAGAAGTGGCAGCTGAGAAGACATCGGATCCGATCAAGGATTTGGTCGCGTATGTCGTGCGCGACTACGAAGGCGGCGCAAGCTACACGCTGTATCGCGACTTGATCGCTGATTTTGGCATTTCGCGAATCCTCTTGGACGTGCTGATCCAAGATGTCCAAACGATGGGGCTCATCAAGACCGACAATGACGGCGATCTCTACCTTACCTCCAAGGGTAAACATTACGCGGTAGAGCACCGCCTGATCATGGGCGGTTAGTGAGTCAGGAGGCCGCGATACCGCGATGCCGGACTTCAGCGAGCTGGACTACGACAACCTTGACCAGCTGACGCCGCGAAGTCGCTTTCCTTGCTTCCTCCGCTGCACGGCGGCTCGCAAAGCCCTTGAGTCGCAGTTCCATCTTGTCGCGCCACATCAAGCCGCGCAGGCGTTCGACGGTCATGCGCTGGCCGTCCTCAGAAACGAGATGGCGGCCTCGCAGCCGCCATCCGTACCAGTCGCCGTCGAGATCGACGTCCGTCATGCGGGCACCCCCTGTGCCAAGAACCGGAGCTCAGGTTCGGCAGGCAAGGGGCGTGCCGCAATACGAAAGAGCCTGAAAACAAGCGCCAGCCAGCCCCGACGGCGGTTTGACATAATATGCATTATGCGAAGTTGTGGATCAGGGCTTTGCGGCGTTTGGCCGCAGCTGTGAGCCCTTTCCGACCCGCTTTCGCGGCCTGATCCGATAGCCGCATGGGCACCGCAGAGTTGAAAGCCACAGCTGTCTGCCGGCGAACTCCTGCCCCCGTTCCAGCCGACAATCGCCGCTAAGGCCTCCAACAAACACCCCGAATTCGTAGAGCGTCCGACAAGTCGCCTCCGACTTTCAAATCTGGCCAACAAGTTGCCGCGGAGTTTCATCACTGAGTTGCCAGTGCTATGCATTTCGGACGGCAGCGCGAGCAAATTTCGCGTTCAAGTTGCGGCCTTGGGTAGCAACAAAGCGCTTCCGATTTCCTACGTGGCCCGACAAACCACCCCTAGTTCGACGGCCAGCGAATCGAGGGGTACTTTTCGGAACCTGGAGCCTCTGCTCGGATCCCGCGAACCGCCGACCGCCAACGTTAGATCTGGCCCCCATGGGCTCGCAGATGGCGCCAGATTGCAGCTGGTGACCGTTGACCTTACCGCGCGCCTCTATCGGGATACTCCGAAAGCCAGGCTGGATCGAAATCCGGCGTCAAAATGTCGGAGCCGATCTTAGTCGCCTCAAAATGCGCGAGCAGGCTCACGTCCCCGGCTGACGGATAGTGGCGAAGTAGACGGCGTGCCTCCTGTCGAACCCATTCTGGGACCTCGTGATCCTCCTCTAGTCGCTTGAGAAAGGCCCCTGCTTGCAGCAGGTTGCGAGTGCGTTCACTTGCAGTGGTCATAGTGAGGACCGTCTTAAATGAAATGGGCGCGCGCGAGCGCTAACCAGTAGCGCCAGCCGCGAGATTCTCGATGTACCGAAGAACCGCTTGGGCTCGATCGCGAGATACGAGTTGCTCTGCAGTGTAAGCGCTGCCCAACTCAGGCAGCGTTGCCGATCGATACCACTCGATTGCCCGAGCTTCGTCACCTCCATTTAGGTCGACCACAGCACCAAGAACCGATAGTCGGCTAGTACATACGCCGGCGTGAACGTACGCAAGAAGGTCCTTAACGCCTCACATAGCGCGGGACCGTCGAGCTCGACCGCACCGCGCTGCAGGAGCGGATACACCACCTCGGCCCACTCCGTGCCTAGAAATAGGTAGGTGGACAAGCCATTTATTGCTGCAGTTGGGCGTGGATGAGTCGAGCAATAGTGCGCAGGCCGTCATCGTCCGCAAGGATTACCTGCACCGGGCTGTGTCCGCCGAGTTCGGCATTGACACGCTGCACCCAGTCGCGGCGCAGTTCCGGGTTCTCCGGAAACAGCAGGTACAAGCCTCCGACGATGGTGCGCAAACGCGTCAGGCGCACGGCCTGTTGTTCGGCCGATTCGTTGTGCCCGCGCAGAAGCGCTCGCTCGGCATCACTTAGCGCCCACCCGCGCAGCAAGCCGTCGATTTCCGCCGCATAATCGGCAGTATGGGATGCGGATGCGCTCACACGGCCATCTTACCGTTCCTTCATTGCGAGCGAGCGCCGCACTTGGTCAGGCGCAAGCGTTCCTTGGAGTTCGCGGGAAGCGCTCATGCGCCCGTGCCGAGCCTGGCTCGCCAGCCCCGCTTCTCGACGCTGCGCAGATGATGTCACCCTCGCCAAATCGAACGGCGACGCCCAGCCATCTTGGGAATCACGGGTGTGAGTCGGTCGCGACGACGGAGTTATACGCAATTATTGCGCCGCGAATAATTATTGTTAGGCGCATAATTCTGAATAGTCGCACGCCCTACCGCACGCACCTACTAGCTTCCGCCGGGTTTAGTGCGCTTGCGTGGCGTGGTTCGGGCGGGCGTTGCTTTGGGCCGTACCCTCTGCAGGGTGGCTTCCAGTTGCGCGGGCAGGTCGGCAAGCCGTGCCAGCTGCTGCTCCAGTGCTTCGGCACGGACGCGCTGTTCGTCACCTTGGCGCCGAGCCACCTGCAGGTCACGCTCGAGTGCCTCGCCGTGCTGCCGCGCGGTGGCCAGCGCCTGCTGGTGTTGTCGCGCGGCCGTTTTCGCCTCCGCCTGCAGCCTTTTCGTCTCCTGTCGCGCGCGATCGATCTCAGCGGCTGACCGCTCTTCGTTGCCGCGAATTTGTTGGAGCAACGTGTCGCGTTCGACAGTCGCGCCCTGGGCCGCGGCCTCGGCGCGGGTGCGCACCTGCGCCAGTTCGGCGGCGAGTGCCTCGAACCGCACGTGTCCCTCGGCGCGCTCGCGCTGCAACTCCTGCAACTGCGTCGTCTGCTGAGCGAGCAGTCGCTGGAGGTCTGCGAGCCGTGTCTCCGTGACTTCGAGTGCATCGCGCGCCTGGGCCGCGTCGCGGGCTGCGGCCTGCGCCTGCATCTGTGTGGCGGCTTCGCGTTCGGCTAGTTCGTCGTGTGCCTGGGCCAGCCCCGCACGCTGGTCAGCAAAGCGCGCCTCCGCATCGGCGCCGGCACGCTGCAGCGCCAGTTCCCACAGTCGGCTGGCCGCGGCCGCGACTTCAGTGGGCGCCTCCGGCAGGGCCAGCCGCGCGTGCTGCGCGGTAAGTCGCGTGCCGACCGCACGCCACCATGTCTCCAGCCATCGGGTGACGGTGTTCGGCGAACCGGTGCCCAGGTGGGCGCGGATGCGTTCGACCGTGGGGCGATCGCCGCCCGCGAGGACCGCGTCGGCCGCAGCGTGCACGTCGTTTTCGGTAATGCCCTTAGCCATCTAACCCCTCCTACTTCACGACGGGCGGCATCCGGCCCGTACCCGCGATAAGGGATAATTATCGTGGCTATCACATCCTAATCGTAGTAAAGAATACGTGCTATGAAAGAAAAACACGCGTTTCCGCCCCTCCCCCAGGCCGTCTCCGGCATGGCGTTGCCTGCCCAACTGGCGCAGCAAGCGG
>DASWSX010000239.1:0-5400 GCA_036402435.1 Telluria sp.
AATAGGCATAGGGGGCAGCTAAAGTAAGCTGCGCCCCTGCCACACCACCCGGCATGCGGGTCCGCACCGGGCGGTTCGAGTAGTTGAGGTTAGGACAGGCGAGGCACTCCAAGCCGGTCAAAGTAGGCGATCGTAAGGACTGTTTTCAACAGTCGATCCGCGTTGCGCCACCAGCAGCGGCTACTTGCCGCTACCCGTCTTGCGACCGAGGCCGTAGCGCCGAGTTTGAGGAGTTCCCGATGCATGGTTTTCCCCTGCTTCCAATGCTTGAGCTGGATCGCTCTAAGCCTGTGGCGTAGCCATTCATCAAGTTCCCGCCAGATCTTCGGTGTTTCAGCCAGCTTAAAGTACCCCTTCCAGCCAAGCACATAAGGGCGTAAGCGTTCGACAACCTGAGCCATACTTCGGCCACCAGACCGCCCCGTCAGTTCACGGATACGCTGCTTGAAGGCTGCCAGCGGTTTATCTGCGACCTTCAGTTTCACGGTTTTCCCATACCCCACCCATAAGCCGTAACCGAGGAATTTGCGCCCAAACACGCTGCCGACCGCGCTTTTGCCTTCATTGACCGTGAGGTGCAATTTGGCGTAAAGACGTCGTAACAGCGCCATTACACGCTCGCCAGCGCGTTGGCTGCGAACATACACGTTCGCATCGTCGGCGTAGCGGGCAAAGCAATGGCCGCGTCGTTCCAGTTCCTTGTCCACTTCATCGAGCAGCACGTTAGCCAATAGCGGCGACAATGGGCCGCCTTGCGGCGTCCCCTCGTGCCGCGATTGCACCACGCCATGGTCCATGATGCCGCTATTCAGATAGGCACGCACCAGCCAAATCACTCCAGCGTCGTCGATGCGTTTCCGTAGGCGGTCGATCAGGATGTCGTGGTTGACCCGGTCGAAGAATTGCGCCAGGTCGACGTCCACCACGATCCGCCGCCCGCTCTGGACATACGCTCGCGCGGCAAGTACAGCATCTTGCGCGCGCCGCCCCGGACGGAAACCGTAGCTAGACTCGCTGAATGTGGGGTCAAGAATTGGTTGCAGCACCTGAAGTAGCGCTTGCTGGATCAGCCGATCCGTCACCGTCGGAATGCCGAGCTCGCGCTCGCCCCCATCGGGTTTCGGAATCGTCACCCGGCGTACCGGGTTGGGCCGATACGTTCCTGCCAGTAGTTGTTCGCGTATTGCCGGCCACGCAACGGCCAGATAGCGCGAGGTTTCGTCGATGTCCCGACCATCCACCCCGGCTGCGCCCTTGTTGGCGCGCACGCGTTTGAACGCCTGCAGCAGGTTTTCCCTCCTCAGCGCCGCTTGCAGCAGCGCTGATCCTGCGTTTCCTGATATATGCCGCGTGCTACAGGCTTCGTCACTGGAAGTTGCGGCTATGGCTTCACCGTCGCCTACGGCTTCCCGCCCCGCTGACGCGGGCTTCTGACGCATTGCCTGTCGTATCGGCATACCGGACAACACTCCTTCTCGTTCAGTCCTTCGCCGGCGGAGTTGAGCCTTCCCGGCGCTACCTCCGACTACTATGACCTCTGCTGAGACCCCGCTACGACTTCCATCGTCGCCCTTTCAGGCATAAGGCGGGGCGTCCCCAGGTAAGGGCCGCACTCCTTCACCACACAACCGCCGTATCTACGCCACCGCTCTTTGACCACGAGAGCTTCGCGGTTCCATGCCCGCTCGCCCTGATTGGCAGCGCCTTCTATACGATTCGTGTTCCTCGGCTCGTGATTTATGCTCCACGCTTCCTTCCCACGGTCAGTCACCTTTCCGCAGTTGCGTTTCACTTCGTTCGCTGTGGTCAGCTTGCGGCGGGACTTTCACCCGCAGGAGTGCGCCCATGCTGGGCGCACATAGCAAAAAGCCCAGCCGGTTAAGGCTGGGCTTTTCTGTATTCTGGCTCCCCGACCTGGACTCGAACCAGGGACCTGCGGATTAACAGTCCGTCGCTCTACCGACTGAGCTATCAGGGATCATTCTCTGACCGCGTTGCGATCAGAGAGCAGCATATTAAAGTACCTTGGCGATGGCGTCAACTACCACATCAATATTCTTCGAATTCAGCGCTGCAACGCAGATACGGCCGGTGTCCACAGCGTAGATCGACTGTTCGCGCAGCTTGCCAACCTGCTCCTTGGTCAGGCCGGAGTACGAGAACATGCCGACTTGCTCACGCACGAAGTCGAAATCGTGGCCAGGCGCCTTGACCTTCAGCTTCTGCACGAAGGCTTCGCGCATTTCCTTGATGCGCACGCGCATGCCGGCCAGCTCGTCTTCCCACATCTGGCGCAGCTCTGGGGTTGCCAGGGCGGTTGCCACCACCTTGCCGCCGTGGACCGGTGGGTTGGAGTAGTTGGTGCGCACCACGCGCTTCAGTTGCGACAGCAGGCGGGAAGCTTCTTCTGCGGAAGCAGCCACCACGCTCAGGGCGCCCACGCGCTCGCCGTACAGCGAGAAGGACTTGGAGAAGGAGTTCGACACCAGCAGTGCCACGCCGGTAGCGGCGAAGCGGCGCACCACGGCGCCATCTTCCGCGATGCCGGCGCCGAAGCCCTGGTAAGCCATGTCCAGGAACGGTACCAGGCCGCCGGCGACAACAGCAGCGATCACCTCATCCCACTGGGATTGGGTCAGGTCGGCGCCGGTCGGGTTATGGCAGCAAGCGTGCAGCACGACGATGGAACCGCGTGGCATGACCTTCAGGGCAGCCAGCATGGCGGCGAAGTTCACGCCATGGGTGGTCTCGTCGTAGTAGGCGTAGTTGTTGACCTTGAAACCGGCGCTTTCGAACAGCGCGCGGTGGTTTTCCCAGCTTGGGTTGCTGATGTAAACCTCGGAATCCGGGGAGAAGCGCTTCAGGAAGTCGGCGCCGATTTTCAGCGCGCCGGTGCCGCCCAGCGCCTGTACGGTCACTGCACGTTTCTCTTGAATTACGGCGCTGTCGGCACCAAATACCAGCTCTTGAACAGCCTTGTCGTAAGCTGCCAGGCCTTCGATCGGCAGGTAGGTACGTGGGGCGTGCTGTTCGATCAGAATCGCTTCCGCTTTTTCCACGCACTTCAGCAGCGGCACTTTGCCATTGTCGTCATAATAGACACCTACGCCCAGGTTGATTTTCGCTGGGTTAGTGTCCGCATTAAAGGCTTCGGTGATGCCGAGGATCGGGTCGCGCGGGGCCATCTCGATGGCGCTGAAAACGGAAGAGTTCGTCATGGTCAGATTGGTAACGTTTTGGGGCGGGCAGATGCAAGAACAAGCCGGCACCCGAACAAAATCCGGTCAGGGCCGCCGACAATCGCATATTCTATCAAAGGTCTGCATTAATGTCTGATTCCCAAAATACTGCTGCTCCGGCACCGGAAGTTATCACCTTCCCGGATTCGCCTTATCGCCTGCATCAGCCCTTCCCTCCCGCCGGCGACCAGCCTACCGCCATCGATGGCTTGTGCGAGGGGATTGAAGACGGTTTGTCCTTCCAGACCCTGCTCGGCGTGACGGGTTCCGGCAAGACCTACACCATGGCCAATGTGATCGCCCGCATGGGTCGGCCGGCCATCGTGTTTGCACCGAACAAGACGCTGGCGGCGCAGCTGTATTCCGAATTCCGTGAGTTTTTCCCGGAGAACGCGGTCGAGTATTTTGTGTCGTACTACGATTATTACCAGCCGGAAGCCTACGTGCCGCAGCGCGACCTGTTCATCGAAAAGGACTCGTCGATCAATGAGCACATCGAACAGATGCGCCTGTCCTGCACCAAGTCGCTGATGGAGCGGCGCGACGTGGTGATCGTGGCGACCGTGTCGGCCATCTACGGTATCGGTAACCCGAACGAATACCACCAGATGATCCTGACGCTGCGCGCCAAGGACCGTGTATCGCAGCGCGACATCATCGCGCGCCTGATCCAGATGCAGTACACGCGCAACGAGATGGACTTCGGCCGTGGCACCTTCCGCGTGCGCGGCGATACCATCGACATCTTCCCGGCCGAACATGCCGACCTCGCAGTGCGCCTGGAAATGTTCGACGACGAGCTGGAGTCGATCCAGCTGTTCGACCCGCTGACCGGCAAGGTCAAGCAGAAGATCCCGCGCTTTACCGTCTACCCTGGTTCGCACTACGTGACGCCGCGCGCCACCGTGCTGCGCGCGATCGAGACCATCAAGGAAGAACTGCGTGAGCGCCTGGAATTCTTCCGCCGCGAGAACAAGCTGATTGAAGAACAGCGCCTGGAACAGCGCACCCGCTTCGACCTGGAGATGATGTCGGAAGTCGGCTTCACCAAGGGCATCGAGAATTACTCGCGCCACCTGTCCGGCGCCAAGCCGGGCGAACCGCCGCCAACCCTGGTCGACTACCTGCCGCGCGATGCGCTGATGTTCCTGGACGAGTCGCACGTGCTGATCGGCCAGCTCTCGGCCATGTACAACGGCGACCGTTCGCGCAAGACCAACCTGGTGGATTACGGCTTCCGCCTGCCATCGGCGCTGGACAACCGGCCGCTGAAGTTCGAGGAATTCGAATCGAAAATGCGGCAGACCGTGTTCGTTTCCGCCACCCCGGCCGAATACGAGAAGAAGAACGCCGGGGCCGTGGTCGAACAGGTGGTTCGGCCAACCGGCCTGGTCGACCCGCAGGTGATCGTGCGCCCTGCCCGCACCCAGGTCGACGACCTGCTGGGCGAGATCAACGACCGTATCGAAAAGAACGAGCGCGTGCTGGTCACCACGCTGACCAAGCGCATGGCGGAGCAATTGACCGAGTACCTGGGCGACCACGGCATCAAGGTACGCTACCTGCACAGCGATGTGGACACCGTGGAGCGCGTGGAGATCCTGCGCGACCTGCGCATCGGTACTTTCGACGTACTGGTGGGGATTAACCTGCTGCGCGAGGGCCTGGATTTGCCGGAGGTGTCGCTGGTGGCGATCCTCGACGCGGACAAGGAAGGCTTCCTGCGTTCGGAGCGCTCACTGATCCAGACCATCGGCCGTGCGGCGCGTAACCTGAACGGTGTGGCGCTGCTTTATGCGGACACAATCACCGATTCGATGAAGCGAGCGATCGATGAAACCGAACGTCGCCGGGCCAAGCAGATTGCCTACAACGAGAAGATGGGCATCGTGCCGCGCGGTGTGAAGAAGATCATCAAGGACATGATCGATGGCGTCTACAGCGCGGCGGCTCGCGAGCAGCTTGAGGTGGCCGAGGAGGCTGCGAAGTATGAAGCGATGAGCGAGAAGCAGATCAGCAAAGAGATCAAGCGGCTTGAGAAGCTCATGCTCGACCATGCGAAGAACCTGGAGTTCGAGAAGGCGGCGCAGGTGCGGGATCAGTTGCACCATCTGAAGGAGCAGTTGTTTGGGGCTCCTGGTGCGGACGCGCTTTAAAACCG
>DASWSX010000240.1:0-28292 GCA_036402435.1 Telluria sp.
CCCCGGCTCCGCTCCGCACAAAAAGCCGCGGCCACCTGAAGGCAGCCGCGCAGGCGAAAACCTCTTGAATATCCCACACCAGGTGGGACCCAGTTGCCCGGGCGGCCCTGCGTTTTCCGCACTCGCTCGTACGCAGTTTTAACTGTATAGTAACCTGGGCTTAAGCGGCCCTAAAACCTCAGAAGTGGTACAAAATGGTGTGACAAAGCCTGCTGAGCGGTGGTATACTAAGTTCTTGATTCCTAAGGGAAGTCATGTCTTAGGAAGTGGTGTGAGCGCGAATCTCACCGCTTCCGCCAGAAAATGAACATCAAGCCCCACAAGTTGGGGCTTTTTTTCGTCTCGGCGAGAGAAGCGTGGTCAACTTCAGCAGCGCTCGTTCTCGGTCGGAGGGCGGTATATGCATCCATACCGCAGATAAAAGCTTCCGGCACTTCACCACGTCCGCCGTCTCGGGATCACGTTTGGTCTTCATCCTTGTTACTTTTGGTGATTATATAGATTGAAGCAGCTGTTACTCTGACAGATGGTTTTCCTTTTTGAAAACGTTTCGGAGGAACGATGGACTTGATTGATCAGCTCAGGGCATTATCCGCGCGCATTGCCGCTACCAAGGACTTGATTCAAACAGAAGAAGCGACGAAGAATGCGATGGTTATGCCGTTCATTCAGGCGCTCGGCTATAACGTGTTTGATCCAACAGAAGTGACCCCTGAACTGTGCGCGGACGTGGGTACAAAAAAGGGCGAAAAAGTCGACTACGCGATCCTGCGCGACGGCAAACCGATCATTCTTTTCGAATGTAAGCGGAGCGGTGGAGATCTAAACATTAACCACGCTGGTCAGCTTTTCCGGTATTTCCATGTCACCGCTGCGCGGTTCGGAGTGCTCACGAACGGGTTGGTGTACCGATTTTTTACAGATCTCGAACAGCCCAACAAGATGGACGAAAAGTCGTTCTTCGAGTTCAACATCTTGGACTTTAAAGATCGCGACGTGGACGAACTGAAGAAGTTTGCGAAATCATTGTTCGATGTGGATATGATTTTAACGACGGCCAGCGACCTGAAATTTACCCGAGTAATCCAAAATCGCCTCGCTGATTGGATGACGAATCCCTCTGAAGAGCTAGTTCGCTTGCTGGCAGCCGATCTGCTCGGCGGTAAGCGGTTCACTCCCCAGATCAAAGATCAGTTCACGCTGATCACTAAGCGAGCGTTTGAGCAAATGCTTAGTGAAAGGATCAACGATCGGCTGAAAGGTGCGATGACGCCTGAAGTTGCTATGCAACCCGTGAAGGTTGAGCCTATTTCAGCGCCGCAGTGTGACGAGTCCGAAATCGTGACAACGGCGGAGGAGATCGAGGGATTTTATATCGTTCGATCGATTTTGCGAGATACGGTCAGTACGAACCGCGTGATCAAACGTGATGCACTTAGCTACTGCGCGATTCTTCTCGATGACAATAACCGCAAACCGATTTGTCGTCTACGTTTCAACAATCTCGAAAAGTTAGCAATAGGAATTTTTAACGAAGAGCGTGAGGAAGAACGAGTTCCCCTCGACAGCCTTGACGAAATTTACGGACTTGCTGATCGATTGAAAGCGACGGTCACGATGCATCTTTCTGGCCTCGAAAAAAAATAGAAGTGATGGATATTTTTCTGCAAACCCGGCGCGCTGTTATTGAAGCCCCGGGTGGGCCGCATTAGACAATTTGAACTCAAGCCCGCCTTGCCTTTCGTAGCGTCGCACCAAAGGCGTCTAGTCGCGCCGGCCGGTATCGCGGCAAAAATGAACTCCCATGGCTGATGCGCAGCCCGTCTGCTGTAGACAGCTCCTCGATCCCGACGGGTGTCTGTTTATAAAAGCGTATCTAAATCATCCCTCCCGCATTCCTGCCGCGATCCATGCGGCGGGCATAGCCACAACCAACGCAAGGCAACTCGTGCTGAGGCGTGGATCGCAAACGTTGTATTTGTGTCGAATCCGCGAAATTTCCCAATTTAACGACATCGGCCGGCCGCTGCGTTCGGTAGCACACGGACTGCGTGACATGCTCACAGGCAAGATGATCTGGCAAACCCACGTTGGATTGCAGGTTGTCAAAAACTGAAAGAGACCATGTTAAAGAACACAATATTCCCTTGCGCGTTGCTGGTGCTGAGTCACAGTGCATTCGCACAGCAGCTCCCGAGCGCGGGCAGCCAGATGCAGCAGATTCCTCCCGTTCCGGCAGCGAAAAAAGAAGCGCCTAAGTTCGAGGTCCGGCAGGCAGCCGCGCCATCCGAGCCAGTGGCCGAGAGCATGAAAATCACCGTCAACAGTTTGCGCGTGACGGGCACCCAGGTATATTCCGAAGCTGAACTGCTGGCGCAAACCGGCTTCAAGCCGGGCAGCGCCCTGACGCTCGCCGACCTGCGCGGCATGGCCGAACGAATCGCCGCCCATTTCCACCGCAATGGCTATTTCGTTGCCCAGGCCTACCTGCCGGCGCAGGACATCAAGGACGGCGTCGTCACGATCGCTGTGATCGACGGCCGCTACGGCAAGGTGACGCTGAATAACCAGACGAACCTGTCGAACGGACTCGCAAGCAACCTTCTCGGCGGGTTGAACAATGGCGACATCATCGCCTCCGGCCCGCTCGAGAGCCGGCTCCTGCTGCTTTCCGACGTTCCAGGCGTGAAGGTCAAATCGACCTTGATCCCAGGCGCTTCGGTAGGGGCGTCCGACCTCATCGTTGACCTGACGCCGGGACAGCGCGTCACCGGCAGCGTCGACGCGGACAATGCCGGCAACCGCTACACGGGCAAGTACCGCGCCGGCGCCACGGTCAACCTGAACGATCCGACCGGCCACGGCGACGTCGCCTCGCTGCGGGTAATGACGGCGGGGTCCGGGCTGAACTATGCACGGGCCTCCTACCAGGTCCAGTTCGGCAAGGCAAAAGCTGGGGTCGCGTACAGCTACTTGCGCTATGAACTGGGCGAGGAATTCGAGAGCCTGGATGCCAATGGAACCGCAAAGGTCGCCAGCATTTACGCCAACTATCCCCTGATCCGCTCGCGTAACAGCAATCTCTACACCCAGCTGGCCTACGACGACAAAACTTTCCACGACAGGGTCGATTCGACCTTCTCGGTCACCGACAAGAAGGCGCGCGTCCTGATGGCCAGCCTGTACGGCGATCATCGCGACGGGCTTGGCGGCGGCGGGCTGAATTCGTATTCGCTGACTGTGTCCGACGGCACCATCAACATCCAAACCCCGTCGGCCCACGCAATCGACGCACTTACTGCCCGCAGCAACGGCCATTTCAACAAGCTTGCGTTCAACGCGATGCGGCTGCAGCACCTGACCGACACGGTCTCCCTGTATGCAGGCGTCAGCGGCCAGGTGGCCTCGAAGAACCTGGACGTCTCCGAAAAAATGGAACTGGGCGGCATGTATGCGGTCCGCGCCTACCCGGGCGGCGAGGCCTATGCGGACCAGGGCTATGTGCTGACCCTGGAAGCGAGGGCGGACTTGCCAAGGTTCGCGCCAACGCAATCGGGGCAGCTCCAGTTGATCGGCTTCGTCGACACCGGCACCGTTTCCCTGAACAAGAATCCGTGGAATGACGGACCCAATCGCCGCACGCTCAGCGGTGCGGGCGTCGGACTGAACTGGACCGACAGCGGCAACAGTTTTGTGGTGAGGGCGTATTACGCCCGCAAGCTGGGTAACGAAGCGGCAACCTCGGCACCGGATTCGTCGGGCCGATTCTGGATACAGGCAGTGAAGCATTTTTGATCGTGGCGCGCGCCAGGATACCGGCGCGCCGAACGTTCCAAACCATTCACCCGCATCTCAAGACAACTGGAAACACATTATGAATCGCATCTTTCGTTCGATCTGGAACAGCAAAACCGGCACCTTTGTCGCCGTATCGGAAAACAAAAAAGGCGCCGGCAAGAATACCTCGTCGGGCGCAAGCGTGTCGGGCGGTGACGCCGGGTTCTGCCTGAAAACGCTGGCGGTGTCGCTGATGATGGCCTTTGGCGGGGCCGCGTACGCAGCGCCCGTCGGCGGCGTCGTTGCGGCCGGCGGCGCCACGATCACCAACGGCGTGGCCGGGACAACGATCACCCAGTCAACGGCAAACGTGGCGATCAACTGGCAGAGCTTTAATATCGCGGCAGGCGAGACGGTTCGATTCGTGCAGCCAGACAGTAGCTCGGTGGCACTGAATCGCGTGACCGGATCGGATCCTTCCAGCATTCTGGGCAGCCTGCAGGCCAACGGCAAGGTGTTCCTGCTCAACCCGAATGGTGTCCTGTTCGGCAAGGGCGCATCGGTCAATGTTGGCGGGCTCGTCGCATCCACGCTGTCCATGTCCGACGCCGATTTCATGGCCGGCAACTACCAATTTTCCGGCGATGGCACTGGCACGGTTCGCAATGAAGGGGCGATCAGCACCAATGCGGACGGCGCCTATATTGCCCTGCTGGGCGGCAATGTCAGCAATGACGGCGTCATCTCGGCCAGGCTCGGCACCGTCGTCCTGGCCGCAGGCAAGGCGGTGACCATCGACCTGGCCGGCGATGGCTTGCTCAATGTCACGGTGAACGAAGGCGCGGTCAACGCGCAGGTGCTCAACGGCGGCCTGATCGAGGCAGGCGGCGGGCACGTGCTGATGACGGCGCAGGCAGCGGGCAACCTGTTGCAGAGCGCCGTGAACAATACCGGCGTGATTCGGGCCCAGACCATCGAGAACCATAACGGCACCATCAAGCTGATGGGCTCGATGCAGGACGGCACCGTCAACGTCGGCGGCACGCTCGATGCCAGCGCGCCGAACGGTGGCAATGGCGGATTCATCGAAACGTCCGCCGCGCACGTACGGATCGCCAACGACGCCAGAGTGACCACCGAGGCGCCCGCCGGCGTCACCGGCACCTGGCTGATCGACCCGCAGGACTTCAATATCGGCGGCAACGCGACCGACAACATTTCCGGCGCAACCCTGTCCAATCTGCTGGTCACGAACAGCGTCATCATCAGCACGGCAACCGGGCCCGATACCATGGTGGCGGGCACGCCGCCGGTCAGCAACCTGAATACGGCAACGCCGGGGAACGGCGACATCAACGTCAACCAGACGGTCATCTGGACTGCGAGCTCGAGCCCGACAACCCTGACGCTGAACGCGGTTCGGGACGTGAACGTAAATGAGGCCATCTCCGCCACCAACGGCAACGTTGCGGTCTGCTGCGGCCGCGATATCAACGTGAATGCGGCAATCACGACGGTTAATGGCAGCGTTTTATTAAGTGCGGGGAACAACATCAACCTGGCCGCGGCCCTCACGACCACCGACGGAAACATCACCATGTGTGCGGAGAACAACGTGAATGTGGGTGCGAAACTCACGCTCACGCGCGGTTCGAGCATCCCCGCCCAGAGTCTTGGCCTGCCGCTTGGTCTCGTACTCAGCGCCGGCCATGGCGCCGGCGCACCCGGAATTACAGGCGGAACCGTTGTGTTTTCGCCGCTCGCGCCGCCTGCTACGGTGACTGGGCCGAATGCGCCGGTCAACATTATTTATAACCCGGTCTCCTACACGGCGCCGACCGATTATTTGCCAAACTTCATCTTGACGGGTGGCTCCACGGTGACGCAACAGATGCTGGTGTTCCCGGACGGGGGCGACAAGGCGTTTGACGGCACCACCGCAGCAACCTTATCGTCGTTAAAGGGTAACCCGGCGGGCGTCACGCTGATTGCTGGTCCTGGCAGCACCGCCTCGTTCGATACGCCAGATGCGGGAACCAACAAGACCATCAGCTTTAGCGGCTTTAGCCTCGGCGGCGCAGATGCCAGTAAGTATGCGCTTCCGGCTGCTTGTTGCGGACCGGTCGTTGGACGAACTTCGGCCAATATTACCCCCGCAGCCGTGGTGCCGCCGCCGGTTGTTGCGCCGCCGCCAGTGGTCGTGCCGCCGCCGGTGGTCGTTCCACCACCAGTTGTTGCGCCACCGCCGGTTGTCGTGCCGCCGCCGGTCGTCGTGCCACCACCGGTCGTGGTGCCACCGCCGGTGGTCGTCCCACCGCCTGTTGTCGTAGCGCCGCCGGTTGTCGTAGCGCCGCCGGTTGTCGTGCCACCGCCGGCTGTCGCGCCGACGGTCGCCGCTTCGGTCCCGATTCCATTCACTCCTCGGGCCACCGATGTCCGGCCGGTCATCGTTCCGCTGCCGGTTGTGTTTTTACGGCCGATTGAACCACCGGCACCGGTCGTAGCGCCGCCGGAAGACGTCATGCCGGTCGAGAAGCCACCGGTCGCAGCGCCGCCAGCGCCGGTCAAGACGCCGCCAAAGCCATACGTGCCGCCTTATCACCCGCCCAAAGCAGACCGCAACTAAGCGCAACACCGATGCCGGCCGGGGCGGGTTCCGCCCGGGTTCATCAGCAGCAGGCGCGTGGCCTGCATTGAGGCGGTAATATGAAAAACAAGATGGATGGTTCGACGCCGGTCTTCGTGGCAATGCGCTGCGCGGCCGGCTCGACCACAGCCAGGAAGGCCAGGGCGATTTTGCTTATCCTTGCGGCCGCCCTCGGCACGCAGCAAGTGTCTGCAGCCGAGGCGACCGGCATCGCGGAGTCCGTGAAGGCTCATCCGCTGGCGCAGGCGAATTTCGAGCACGAGCGGCCATCCCGCGACGCGCGCCAGATGGCAGACTGGATCGTCCAATCAGGCAACAGCGATGGGATGCCCTTCGTGATTGTCGACAAAGTGGACGCCAAAGTATTCGTATTCCATGCGGACGGCCGGCTCAACGGCGCAACCCAGGCGCTGCTCGGCCTGGCCCGGGGCGACGACTCCGTGCCCGGTATAGGAAGCCGAAAATTGTCGAGCATCCTGCCCGAGGAGCGCACAACGCCTGCGGGGCGCTATGTGGCCGCGCGGGGCCGCAATATCCAGGGCGGGGAAATTATCTGGATCGATTACAAGGACGCAATCTCCCTGCACCCGGTGGTCACCAGCAACGCCAAGGAGCGCCGCGCGCAGCGCTTGGCAACCGCGTCGCCGCTCGACAACCGCATTTCCTACGGATGCATCAATGTCCCGGCCGAGTTCTACCGGGTCATAATCAGTCCGGCTTTCCAAAACTCCAGCGGGGTTGTCTACGTTCTGCCCGAAACCCGGCCGCTGCACACGGTTTTTCCCTCGTTCCGTCCGCTCGCGCGTGATTAATTCGTTCCGCCAGACAGCTCTTCGAATTCATTACAATGCAGGGCTCGGAGGTTAGCCTTTGAAAATCTACAAAACAACATAGGGGGAGAAATGAGAAAGCTGATGTGCTTGTTGGTCGTTGCACTTGCCGGTTGCGGGAAAACCGCGGCGCCTGACAGTCCGCTCGACTCGGCCGCCCGTCGCACCTGCATGGATACGATCGAGTCGCGCGCGACCAATCGCAAGTCGGTCTCGTACACGAACGAAGACGCGGCAATCACGAAGGATGCAAAAGGACAGCTGCAGGTCTCAATCGACTTTTCTGCAAAGAATGAGGTCGGTATGGCGTCACGCATGACAGCGAAATGCGTGGTCAGTCCTGATGGAAAAACCCTGGTTGACGTCGCGGTCAGGGAAACGCGCTAGCGCTGGGTGAAACCTCGCACGGCCGTCGAGCTGCGGATCTCAGTGACCGATATTTCCGGTTGGCCTCGGAATGGCGTAAATCTGCTTCTGCCGTCCGTCGATATAGCGGAAACCTGATTCGTCGAAGTAGCCATCCTCTTCGAGCATCATGCGCACCTTCTTGCCCCACTCGGGGACTGTCGATTCGGCGTTGAGCTCGATGGAGTACGCCGTCTTGTAGTGCATCGGGAAGTCGCCGCTGCCCGGAACCCCACCCTGCATGTCCCACATGCCGATCGTCGGTCCTGCAGCATGGCCGTGCAATCCTAGCGGATGGGTGTAAATCGTGGCGCCGATCCCTTCGGCTTTGGCCTGCGCCAGGGCGGCCGCCAGGATCTCATTGCCGCTGCGCCCTTGTTTGAAATGGCCGGTCAGGATGTCCTGCAGGCGATTGGCTTTTGTGAAGGCCGCTTTCAGCGGGCCGGGAATATCCTTTTCGCCCGGCTTGAGTACGTAGGCATGCTGTTGCACGTCCGTGTTGAGGCGCAGGTAGCTGATACCGATGTCGACATGCAGCAGGTCGCCAGGGACGATGATGTTGCTCTTGGGGCGAGAGGCGAAATTTTTCTCGTCCGTCGGCTCGTTGCGCTGTAATGAAACGGTAGGGTGGAACCACGTGTCGTAGCCACTGTCGCGGATCGCTTGACGGAACCACCATTCAACATCCTCGGTCGTCGTTACGCCCGGCGTGATCACGCGCTCGGAAAACCCGGTAGCAATCATCTTGTGGGTCGCGTTGACCAGCTGCGGATACAACTGCATCTCCCGTTCAGAGCGCGACTCGAGCCACATGACGGCCAGCTTTTCCGCGGAAACGACTTTATTTTTGTAGCCCGCAGGTAGCGTCCGCATGAACTCCGCGTAGTCAGTCTGATCCATGCCATCGGCGTGGCCATACGCGGCGGAGGTGTTGATTCCGATTTTGTCCGGCGAGCGCGTCTTGATGAGGTCGGCCAGCGCATCCCACTGATCGGGGAATCGCTTCATGTCCCACGCGCCTTTGATGGCCGTCCCGACGTCGTAGCGCGCAATGGCGAGCTTTTCATACTTTGACGTCGCTCGATTCCGATAGAACACCAGAATCGTGCGGCGCCGCGCGTTGAGCCATTCGGCCGGCAGCATGGTCTTCAGGACCGGGTCTTCGTTGTACTCGCGCGAGATGATGACCCACATGTCGACGCCGTTCTTTTCCATCAGCGCGGGCAGCAGGACATCCAGGCGTTCAGCCAGGATCTCGTTGACGATCCGCGCCTGATCCCGTACCGGCAGGGCCTGCGCGTGAGCCGCACCTGCCGCGGCAAAAAGCAGGGCCATCAGAATTTTTTTCATCGTGAGTCCATTTTTTATCGTCAACCGGGATGGCTGAAGAACACGAATACGAAGGCGATGAGCCCCAGCACGATCAGGCCGATGATGAAGTAGCGCATCGTTGTCGCCAGTGACTTCACCGCTTTGTTTGCGCCTTCGTTGAGTTTCCCCCGCTTGCTCGCCTTGTTCATCACCGTCCAGAACAAAAAGAACAGCGCGGCGAGCGTGATGACGTATTTCATGCGCTCCCTATACTCCGCAGTATGCGGTCTTGACGGTTGTGAAGAACTCGGCGGCGTAGGTGCCTTGTTCGCGCGAGCCGTAGCTCGATCCCTTGCTGCCGCCGAACGGCACGTGGTAGTCCACGCCAGCGGTCGGCACGTTGACCATCACCATGCCGGCCTGCGCGTGGCGCTTGAAGTGGGTGGCGTGCTTCAGCGATTGCGTCACGATCCCGCTCGATAATCCAAACTCCGTATCGTTGGCGAGTGCCAGCGCATGCTCGTAATTGTCCGCCGGGATCACGCTGGCGACCGGGCCGAAGATTTCTTCGCGGCTGATGCGCATCTCGTTGCTGCAGTCGGTGAACAGGGCAGGGCGCAGGTAGAAGCCTGGCGTCGCCCCTTCGATGCGCTCGCCGCCGAATGCCAGCGTGGCGCCTTCGTCGCGGCCAACGCGGATGTAGTTCAGGTCCTGTTCCAGCTGGCTCTGGTCGACGACTGGGCCTATGTCGGTGCCTGCCGCCAGCGCGTCACCGATCGTCAGGCTCGCCAGCTTTTCTTTTACCGCAGCGACAAACGCCGGATAGATGCCTTTCTCGACGATCAGGCGGCTCGATGCCGTGCAGCGCTGGCCGGTCGAGTAGAACGAGCCTTGCACGGCGCAGTTGACGGCGGTCGCGAGGTCGGCGTCGTTCAGTACCACCAGTGGGTTCTTGCCGCCCATTTCCAGCTGCATCTTCGCCATGCGGCCAATCGCTGCCTGGGCGACTTTCGCGCCCGTCGCTACCGAACCGGTAAAGCTGATGGCGTTCACGCGGCGGTCGTTCAGGAACGCCTGTCCAACCACGCTGCCGCGGCCCATCACCAGGTTGAACACGCCGTTCGGCAAACCTGCGCGGCTGATGATTTCGGCCAGTGCCCACGCGCTGCCGGGGACCAGTTCCGCTGGTTTCAGCAGGACGCAGTTGCCGTAGGCGAGGGCAGGGGCGATCTTCCAGGCGGGGATTGCGATCGGGAAGTTCCATGGGGCGATGATGCCGACCACGCCGACCGGTTCGCGCGTGATTTCGATGTCGAGGTTTGGGCGGATCGACGGCAGCTTGTCGCCGCGCAGGCGCAGGCATTCCTGGGCGAAGAACTTGAAAATGGCGCCGGCGCGGCCAGCCTCGCCGATGCCTTCGATGCGGGTTTTGCCTTCTTCGCGCGACAGCAGCGTGCCGAGTTCATCCTTGCGGGCGATGATTTCGGTGCCGATCTTGTCGAGGGCGTCGGCGCGCATCTGGATGTTGGACAGGGCCCAGCCGGGCGCGGCCGCGGAGGCTGCGGCGATTGCGAGCTCGGCTTGCTTTGCGTCGGCCTGGGCGTAATGGCCGATCACGTCATCGGTATTTGACGGGTTGATGTTGGCCGTGGTGCTTGCGCCGTCGACCCAGGCGCCGTCGATATAGTTCTGTTTCATTGGAGTCCTATTTCTTCGTGTCGATTTTCCAGGTCCATGCTGGCATGTCCTCGCCCGCCTTCGTGCCGGCCAAGACATATTTTTGGGGGCTGGCGGAAACGTTCGCGACGACCGTGACACTGTTCGCATCCAGCTTGCGGCGGTACGCGATGACCTTGTCGTTTCCGGTGGCGAGGAATTCCAGGGTGCCGCCGTACTGGCCGTTCCACAGCGCCTTGTTGTCTTTCTTGAGCTTTAACAGGTCGCGGTAGAAACCTTCGAGCGGGTAGTTCTTCCACTCGACCTGGTCCTTCTCGAAGAACGCCAGGCGCTTGTCGAGGCCGGATTCCTGGCCGCTGTAGATCAGTGGCATGCCGGGCAGCGTGGCCGCCAGTACCGCCATGGTCTTGAACGCTGGCCCGTACAGTTCGGTATCGCTACCTTGCCATGAGTTGAAGTCGTGGTTGTTGGTGAAGCGCATGCGGTAGGCGTGGGCCGGGAACACCTTGTCGGGATGGGTGAACACGCGCTTGAGCTCGTCCGCGTCGGCCTTGCCTTTGGCTACCTGCTTCATCACGTCGGCCAAATCCCAGCCGTATGTCATGTCGAAGGCCTGCTCGTGCAGTTTCGGTTCGGCCCATTCGGCCAGCATGAACATCGGCTTGATTTTGTCGAGCTCGGCTCGGGCCTGATTCCAGAACGGAATCGGCAGCAGGCCGGCGACGTCGCAGCGGAAGCCGTCGATGTCGGCTTCGCGTACCCAGAAGGCCATCGCTTCCGTCATTGCTTTCCAGACTTCAGGCTTGGTGTAGTCGAGCGCGACCACATCGGTCCAGTATTCCGGCTCGGCGCCTTCGTTGAAGGTGACGGGGTAGATCTCGCCCTTGTCGTTCTTCTTGTACCAGTCGTTGTGCTGGGTTACCCACGGGTTGTCCCACGCGGTGTGGTTGGCGACCCAGTCGAGGATTACGCGCATGCCGAGCCCGTGCGCCTGCTTCACCAGGCGCTTCATGTCGTCCATCGTGCCGAACTCGGGATTGACGGCGGTGTAGTCGCGCACCGCGTAATAGCTGCCGAGCTTACCCTTGCGGTTTTTTTCACCGATCGGCTGCACGGGCATCAGCCAAAGAATATCAACACCCATCTTCTTCAGGCGCGGAAGATGGGCTGCAAAGGCATTGATCGTGCCTTCCTTCGTGTACTGGCGAATGTTGACTTCGTAGATGTTGGCGTCGCGCGACCACGCGAGATGTTTGACGGCGGGTAGCGCGCTGTCCCCAGCGAAGGCAGATGGGGCGCCGGCGGCGCACATTGCGAAAATCAGGGATGCAAGCGGGCGCGCGGAAAATCTCATCTGTGTCACCTTCTGTCAGCGGTCGAAGAAAAAGTTGCAGTGGGAATCATACACGGTGGCGTACCCGGCTGGAACCTGCCAGTCAGCGGCCTTGATAAGGTTGGTTTGAAGCAAGCTGCGCTTATGTGTGGTAACGGACGGAACGGTGTTCAAAAAAGGCGGATAAAGACTCATGTCGAAAGATTAATGCACGGATTTAAGCCATGAAAGCATCTTGCCTCGTTGTCGTCGCCCTTAGCGCTTGCGCTGGTTTGGCGCATGCCCAGTCATCGGTCCCGGTCTATGGGACGGTGGAAGCGGACAGCTTTGTCGAGACCGCCTGTGCCGGTTGCAGTCCGCTTAACGATGGCTTCTCGCTGTCGCGCCCATATAGTTTCCGCTACCTGAGCTTGCTCGAGACCGGCGAGGCCTTCGAAGGCGTTGCCGAGGCGCCGTTTGCCCTTGGTTCGAAGCGCGCCGGCAAACGCATCACCGGCAGCGTTCAGTATTACAGCCGCGACGACGACCACCTGTCGAAGGCTTCGCGCTACGGAGTCATCGATTCGCGCGGCAATGCTTCCAACAACCGGGCGTGGGGCGTTTCGCTCGGCCTCGAAGTCGGCGGCGTGATGCTGCGCGCAGCTCACCAGAACAAGAACGTGGCGAAAGTAATGCCCTCAATGCACTTCGGTAACAGCCTGAAGGCAAAGAACAGCGTGCTCGCGGCGAACGTGAAGATCGGCATGGCTAAGGCGTACACAGCGTACAGCGCGAGCCGGGGATGGGGCAGTTCGCCGTTGTGGAACCCTGATAATCCGTACGGCGCTTCGCTGTCGGCCACGTCGTCTTCCGACAGCCGCGACAAGCTGGTCGGCATTGCGCTGCCGCTTGGGCAAACCACGTTGCTTGCTTCCTTCATCCGCAAGAACGACCGCGACCTCGCCAACCACGACGTCGACCAGCTGGCCCTCGGCGCCACGTATTCGATCTCGCGCAGCACCGATTTCTACACGACGTGCTCTGTGACCAAGAGCCGTAATCTCGCCGGACAGGCAATCAACACCTCGGTCATGCCGGGCAGTAAAAACGCTGCCATCAATGTCGGCATGCGCCACGCCTTCTGATCCCCGCGTGCGCCACGGCACGCGAAAAATGGTTAGCCTGTTTAACAATTCCACTCACTTTCGTTGGAGGCAGTATGTCTGGCAATAGCACTTTAGATCCCGATAATTTCCCCGAAAGCCCGGACCGCGTTGTCGGGCGCGGCCATGGAACCGGCGCGCTCGGGCCGAGCGATTCTTCCGATAGCGGCAGCGACATCTCAGGCGGCCCTGGGCTCGGCCTCGACCTGGAACGTACCGAGTTGCTCGACCTGGGCGGCGGCACCACATCCGACATGGATACCAGCAGCGCCGGCGGTGCCGGCCCTGACGTTGGCGATGCCAATCTCGACAGCGACAGCGATTCGAGCGGTACTGGCGAACGCGCAACGGCCGGACGCGACAGCATTGCGCGCGACGGCGCCGACATCGATGTCGATCACATCGAGACGATGCCGGGCGACGCGCTCAGCGAGGACGATATTGAATTTCTCGGCACAACCCCGCCGGGAGAGGAAGATAAGGAAGTACCAGCCGTCCGCAAGTAAGGGCTGTGCATGACAAAACGCCAGTACGCGCTTGATGCGCGGCCTGGCGTTTTTACTTGCGGCGCTTAAGCCAGGTGCTTTTTGAAGAAGTCGATCGTGCGCTTCCACGCCAGCTTGGCAGCAGGCTCGTCGTAACGCGGAGTCGTATCGTTGTTAAAGCCGTGCTGGGTGCCCGGGTAGATAAAGTGCTGGTAATCGACCTTGTTGGCCTTCAGTGCAGCTTCATACGCAGGCCAGCCCGCCAGGATACGTTCATCCTTCTCGGCATCGTGGATCAGCAGCGGCGCCTTGATCTTCTTGACGTCTTCCGCAGGAGCCTGTTGCCCGTAGAAGGGCACGGCAGCGTCGAGGTCCGGCAGCACGGTCGCCAGGTAGTTGGCGATGCCGCCACCGTAGCAGAAGCCGACCACGCCGACCTTGCCGGTGGCGTTCGGAAGCTTTTCGATGACTTTGGTGGCTTCGACGAAGTCGGCGCGCGTCTTGGTCTGGTCGAGTTTGCCGAACAGGTCGCGGGCCTTGTCTTCGTCACCCGGGTAGCCGCCGAGCGGGAACAGGGCGTCTGGCGCGAAGGCGATGAAGCCTTCAAGCGCGACGCGGCGGGCGATGTCTTCAATGTGCGGGTTAAGGCCACGGTTTTCATGCACCACCAGCACCGCAGGCAGCTTGCCCTTTGCATTGGCTGGCTGGACCAGGTAGCCGCGCATTTCGCCGTAGCCGTTTGGCGATGGGTAGGTAACGTAGCTTGCCTTGATGCGGGCATCGGTCGGAGCAACTTGCTGGGCCGCCCAGCTCGGCGACAAGGCAGCGAGCAGGCTGGCGGCAGTGGCGCCGCCTACCGCATAGCGGCTGGCCTGGGACAGGAAGCCGCGGCGGTCAAGCTGGCCGTGGACATACTGGTCAAACAGTTTCAGTACTTCCGGATCGAAGTCATTTGCGGTCTTGCGCGTCATTACCGGTCTCCTTGTTATTTGTCGTATTCTCAGGACTATTGCCCTTGATGGAGAGACGATAATAGCGCGGTTTTGGTTCGCTCGCAGACGAGTAAAAAAGCGAAGTAAGCCCGGTAATATCCGTGTTTTTTGCCCAAGGGCGATTAGTGCGCCTTCGACAGGATCAGCAGCCAGCGGCTGAACAGCAGGATCTCGACATGGCCAGGTTCAACGCCGGTATCGCATTCGATGAATGGGTTCACCGCGTAGAAGCGCTTGCGGAAATCACGCGTGACCAGCATTTCGCGACGGCCGAAGCGCATCATGAAAGGGGTTGGGGCGTATTCCATACCGAAGGTGCTGTTCAAAGTGGTCATGACAAGGTCCTTAAAGGTTTGCGTTGATCGAGTGGTTCCAGAATATCACAACCACTGTATAAATCTACAGTTACTGTACGAAAGCCCAGTATTTTTCAACAAGTGTGGTTTTTTGACCAACTGCCAGGAATGAGCCGTCTATGAGAGAAATTTATCCGCGCGTGCACAGGTTTATCGCCGCCCGCCTGTCCCCCGGGGAAGAGCTGGGCCTGCACTTTACGATCGGCATCGCGCTGATGCTGTTCGCCGCCTGGGTGTTCGGCGGCATCGCGGAAGAGGTGATCGACAATGAGGAGATCACCGTGCTGGACGACTGGATCGCGCGCTGGTTCAACGCGCGCGCCACCCCGGCCTTTACCGAGGCCATGTTGTACATCACGCACATGCACAACACGGCCGGCATGCTGATCATGACGGCACTCCTGGGCATCTACTTTTACCTGCGCAAAGCGAAGTACTGGCTGCTCGCATTGGTCATCACCGTGCCGGGCGGGATGCTGCTTAACGTCGTGCTCAAACATATCTTCCAGCGCGCCCGTCCGAGCCTCGACAATCCTTTGCTGACGCTGGCGACCTACAGCTTCCCAAGCGGGCATACGGTGGCCGCGACGCTGTTCTACGGCCTCATTGCGGCCTACCTGGTGTGCCTGGCCACGCGGTGGAAGCAGCGCCTGCTGATCGTGCTGGCGGCGTGCGTGATGGTCGGCCTCGTCGCCCTGAGCCGCATGTACCTCGGCGTGCATTACCTCAGCGACGTGCTGGCCGCGATGGTGGAGGGCTGCGGATGGCTGGCAGTCTGCATCACAGGGGTATCCACGCTGCGCCGGCGCCGCGCCGCCCGCGCCACTTCCTGAGCCGTCCATCCGTGTGGCCGTTCGGGCCGAAGTCGCTGTAAGGTTGATACCGTTGCGCAAGCGGAAACCGCGAGGCGCGTCACCTGGAGCTCACATGCGTACACTGGTTCACTTGTCCGACCTACACTTCGGCAAGGTCGACACGGCCTTGCTCGACCCCTTGCGCGACCTGGTTCACCGCATCGCGCCGGACGTGGTCGTCGTGTCGGGCGACCTGACCCAGCGCGCCAAGAGCGAGCAGTTCGAGCAGGCGCGGGCCTGGCTCGATACCTTGCCTGGGCCACAGATCATCGTCCCGGGCAACCATGACATTTCGCTGTACAACGTGTTTCGCCGCTTTGTGCTGCCTTTGGATCGCTACAAGCGCTACATCACCGAGGATCTCGAGCCGGTGTATATCGATGACGAGATTGCGGTCATGGGCGTGAATACGGCACGCTCGCTGACGTTCAAGGATGGTAGCGTGAACAAGGAGCAGATCGGCGCCATTCGCGCAAGGCTCGGCAAGCTCGACCGCAGGATCACGCGCGTCATCGTGACCCACCATCCGTTCGACCTGCCGACGCATGTCGAGAATCCGGACCTGGTCGACCGCGCGCCGATGGCAATGGAGGCGTTTGCCGAATGCGGCGTTGATTTGCTGTTGTCCGGGCACATGCACGCGAGCCATTCGGGCAGCACGGCCGACCGGTACCAGATGAGCGAGTATGCGGCGCTGGTGGTGCAGGCGGGCACTGCGACGTCGACACGCGGGCGGGGGGAGGTGAACTCGTTCAACGTCGTGCGGGTCGAACACGACAAGGTTGAGGTCGACCGTTACGGTTGGGACATGATCGGGAATGCGTTCTCGGTGATGAGTACCGAGAAGTTCCTGCGCTCAGGGAATGTGTGGGCGGCGCATACGGATGGCTTGTACGCGGCCGGATTGTAAGAACGGGCGTCGCTTCGGCGGAAGAGGCCGAAGGCCGTCATCCGCCAATCTGCATTAATCAGATCCAGTATTCGGTCAGGCGCGCGGCCCATTCCTTCATGCGGTCTGCCCACGGGCGTTTGCGCCACTGTTCCAGCGTAACTTGCTTGGAATCGCGCAAGTCTTCGTTGAAGGCACTCTCCATCTCCATCCCGAAACCCGGATCCAGCACGACCACGTTAAGTTCGTAGTTGTGCAGGAAACTGCGGCGGTCGATGTTAGCCGAACCGACTGTCGACCACGTGCTGTCAATCACCGCAGCCTTTGCGTGCAATACCGCAACCTGCAGCTCGTAAATTTTCACGCCATTGGACAGCAGTTCCTCATAAAACGCCCGCCCCGCATGGAACACCAGTCCATGATCGGTGACGCCGGGCAGCACCAGTTTCACGTCCACGCCGCGCCGCGCTGCCGCGCTCAGTTCTTTGACAATCTGCGGATCAGGCACGAAATACGCCGCCGTCAGGTGAATCGATTTTTTTGCTTCCTGGATCGCCACGACCAGCGATTTGTAGATCTCAGAGTCACGTTCCGGCGAGGTCGCCAGCACACGCAGCACCTGCCCGCCCGCGGGCGCCAGTTTCGGGAAATATTCGCGCTCGGGCAATTCGCCTGCGTCCTGCTGTACCCACGCGTCGATGAACGTCCACTGCAATGCCGCCACTGCAGGGCCTTCGATCTTGATATGGGTGTCGCGCCAGCCGACATCCTCAGGTTTCACCGAGCCAACCTTGCGCTTGGAGCGGAAGAACGAGCTGTTCGCGTAAGTGCTGCTGATATTCAGGCCGCCGGTGAAGGCAACGCGGCCGTCCACCACCATCAGCTTGCGGTGGTCGCGGTTGTTGAGTTCCCACTTGCCGACGCGCGCCGCCGGGTTCACCGGGTTGAAGGCGATCAGGCTGATGCCTGCATCGCGCATGCGGTCGAAGAATTCCTTCGGCGTTCCGATCGTGCCGACACTGTCGTACAGCACGTTGACCGTCACACCTTGCTTCTGCTTTTCAATCAGGATGTCGGCGAACTGCATGCCGATTTCATCCTGGTCGAAGATGTAGGTTTCCAAATTGATCGTGCTCTTTGCGCCCTGGGCCGCTTCCATCATCGCGCGCATCGTCGCCGGGCCGTCGAACAGCAGCGTGACCTTATTGCCGGCAATGAGCGGCACGCCGGTGGCCGCTTCTTCCAGTACCGCCAGTTCCTTCAGGTCGGGTGCGGCGCGCGCCCAGCGGCGCTTCAGCAGCTCAGCCGCCTGTTTCGCCAGGAGCTTGCCCTTCGGCGTCGCCACTGTCGGGTTTTCCCTGGCTGCCGATACCGGCTTGAAATCGTCGGAGTCCGGCAGCGAAGCGCATGACGCCACGCTTGCCCCGAGTAAGAGGGTTGCCAGTAGGCGGGACAGCCAGCGCGCGACGTTCATTTATTTCCCCTTGCTTGTATGCCAGGCTCGCCCGGCGCACTATCTTTTGGTCCGATGAAAAACTGGATTGGCATCGTCATGAAGCGCCAACCGAGGCTTTTGAGTAATTGTATGCCGTGTTCAAAATGAATGTTGCGTGCGCGCAGCGCTACCCAGAGCGCCAGCCCGAAGCTGACTACCAGGTTCACGGTGCCGATGGCAAGGAAGCCGATAACCGACAAGGCGACGAGCCGCCACGTGACGTTGTAATCGAGGGCGACCATCGCAGTGGAGAAATTGGCCGCGGAGAAGGTGACGTGGCGGATGTCGAGCGGCAGGCCCAGCAGGAAGCCGATAAAGGGCATGGTGCCGAGCATGATGCCGAAGAAGAAGTTACCCATCAGGCCGCCGAGGTTGTTCTCGACATAGGCGGCGAAGCGCTGCCGGCGTTCGGTGCCGAGCAGGCGGCCCAGCCAGCGTAGTTGCGAGACGCGCTGTGCCATGCGGGTGTAGAGCGCCTTGTTGTCGTAGTAGCCGGAAATCAGGCCGGCCACAAACAGGCAAACGCCGGCGATCGCCGCGTAAAACAGCGCAAGACTATTGATCGGATCGATGTCGTGCAGCAGGTGCAGCGCCTTTTCGCGCGACACCAGGTGATTTCCCGTCATCTGGACCCAGGTGTAGGCGATTGCCCAGGCCGTCGGCAGCACCGTCGCCAGGTTGCCGAGGACAGCGATGAACTGGGTGCGGAACACCTTGTTGACCAGTTCGGCCATGCTATCGATGTCGAGGCGGCGTCCTTCGATGACCGACAGGCCGGCGGCGATCCGGGACGCTGTCATCGCAGGCTGCTTGGTCGCAATCGTAAAGTGGAGCACGTGGATCAGCACGAAGCCGAGCGAGTAGTTCAGGCTGAACAGGAAGGTTTCGACCAGCGGCGCGGCGCGCAGGTAGCCGAACAGGATCTTCGCCAACGCCATGAAGCCCACGATGAGGCCGGCCCCGGCGGACGACAGGAACATGTGCCCGAGCTGCTTGCGCGTGTCGGCGATGTAGTGTTCGCCGGTACGGCTGGCGTTTTCGGTGACGTTGCGCGCCAGCAGGTCGATGTTGTCGGCGACCAGGTCACGCATCACATACTTGTTGTTGTGCGCTTCGACCAGTTCGCGCGCCAGCGAAATTGCGGCGGCCCGGTGCGGGCTTGGCGGCGCGACGCTGGCCAGTGCCGCGTCGCTGGCGATGGTTTCGAGGTCGAGTGTCGGCACCACCGGCAGTTCGCCGCTGACGTCCACCAGGAACAGCAGCTTGCGCAAGCGGTCGATACTCTGGGTCAGCGCCACCAGAAGGTAGGTCAGCGCAACGCTGGTGCCTTGCGACGCGGCGTTACGGCGCACCTTGGCTACCACGACGTCGCACTGGTCGAGCATCACGAGCAGGTGCTTGGCGTCGTCCAGGTCGCCTTCGGCGCCGTCAAGCAGGCGGGCATAACCGTCGAGATAGTCGTTCACCTCGATGTTTTGCATCAGGAATGGGGAATCGAAGTCTTCGATCTCAGCATGGCTGCGCAGCAGGCGTGGCTCCAGTCCCAGCGCGCAGACGCGGCAGGAGAGGGTGCGGATCGCTTCCAGCATGCCCGCCACAGTGGTATGGCGGACGTTGGCCGGCGCGGCCGCGGCCACGGGAGGCGCCTGGCAGACGATATCGAACAATTCAAGCCAGTACACGGCCGGTACCGCGTTCACCCACACATGGTCGGTCTCGACGTACAGCACCTGGTCGATCGCGTCGGACAGGTAAATGTCGCCCAGCGCTGGCGGCAGGAAACGGTAGGCGAAGCGGGTCTTCAGTTCGGTGACAAAGCCGTCGTTCGACAGGATGCCGATGTCGGTGTAGAGGCTGGCATGGCGGCGGCTTTCCAGCAGGCGCGTCACGTAGCTGCGCAGCGCCGATGCAAGCACCAGATCGCCCTTGAGCAAGTTGCACAGCACGCGCACCCGCTCGATGGCGTAGGCGGCGTCGCGCGGACGGCGCGGACGCAACTGATCCACCAGCTCGACGAGAACGTCAATACGGTCGCTATGGGGATCGATGCGCTCAAGGGTGGAAAGCATGGCTGGGGGGAACATTCTTACTAAAGGCACAGTGTACTTCTCTTGGGATCAGGAACTATGTACGTTAGCGTACGAACTCATCAATGGATGAGCACCGGCGCCACACCGGGCGATTCGGTTACACTTTACGAGGGCAACCATTACCGGGGAAGTGTATGTACCTGACTTATTTCAAAGAGCAATGGACGGAAGGCAATACGCCATTGTTCGGGGCGATGGATCACAGCGTGTGGCTGGGTTCGTCGGTGTTTGATGGCGCGCGAGCGGTGCGCGGCCATTTGCCCGACCTGCGCCTGCACCTCAAGCGGGTCGTTCAGTCGGCGCAGCAACTGGGCCTGGAATGTCCTTACACGGTCGATGAAATGGAAGCGCTGGTACGCGAGGGCGTCGCGAAGTTTCCGCCCGATGCTGAACTGTATATCCGGCCACTGGTCTACGCGGCCGAGGGCTTCCTGATTCCGGACGCGGACAAGAGCGGATTCGCGCTCACGCTGTTCGATGCGCCGATGCCGGCGTTCACCGGTTTCTCGGCGTGCCTGTCGACCTTGCTGCGGCCTGAGTCGAGCATGGCGCCGACCGACGCCAAGGCCTCGGCACTGTATGCAAACACGACGCGCGCACTGCGTGAAGCCAAGGCGCGCGGGTTCGACAATGCGGTCGTGACGGACAGCCGCGGCAATGTTGCCGAGTTTGCGTCGTCGAATTTGTTCCTGGTGACGTCCGCGGGCGAGGTTGTGACGCCGGTGCCGAACGGGACCTTCCTGGCCGGGATTACCCGTGCGCGGGTGATTGCGTTGCTGGAAGAGGCTGGGGTAAAGGTGGTGGAGCGGACGGTTACGCCGGATGAACTCGATACCGCGTCGGAAATTTTCAGCACGGGCAATTACGGCAAGGTGACACCGTGCGTGCGCTACAACGATCGCGCGCTCGCGGCCGGGCCGATTGCCACCCTCGCGCGCGACCGGTATCTCGCGTTCATGGAACGCGAATAGACGCTTCGGCGCTTAGTTAGCCTTCGGCATCACGAACGGCTTGACGTCGCCGCAATTCGCCCCGAGCCAGCGTCCGGTGGCATCCATGTTCATCTTTTCCTGCTTGCCGGTGGCGCTGGTCGTCACCTGCATCTTCATGGTGTAAGCCGAATCGCTGAGGAACTTCACCTGGCCCTCGCCGGTCGCTTGCGGCTGGCTGCAGGTAAACGACACCTTCATCGTATTGCCCACCACCGGCGAGCGCTTGTGCGTGCAGTTGCCGCCCTGCTGCATCGGAATCTGATTGCCGGCCACCATCTCGGGCGTCATGCACATCTTCAGCGACATGGCGCCGTCCGCGCCGGCGGCCGGCATCTGCAGCCCGTTCCTGGCCATCATGTCCTGCGTCGACTGGCGCTGTTCCGGCGTCATCCTGGCCATGTGCTCATGCATCATGGCCATCGCCTGTTCCAGCTGTCCATTGCCGTTTTGCATCTTGTTATTGATCTCCCACAAACCCGGCTTCATGTTTTGCGCAGAACATGGCACGGCAATAAAAACTGCGGTGGTCAACGCGGCAAGTACGGCAGATCGGATCGGCATGGCTCACTCCTGGATAAGTTCGTTATCCGTGCAGCATAGCC
This sequence comes from Telluria sp., assembly GCA_036402435.1. GTDB lineage: Bacteria > Pseudomonadota > Gammaproteobacteria > Burkholderiales > Burkholderiaceae_D > Telluria_A. The sequence continues at coordinate 21,878 of DASWSX010000240.1, forward strand.
GAAAACACCCGGCGCACCGGTGACGTATGCATCCAAAACAGGTTTCCCCGCATAGCCCGCTGTGTCATACTTTTCTCCTGTCATTTACTCTTACCCATAGGAAGCATCACGTGAAACTACTCACAGCCTTCATGCTCAGCGCCGGCATCCTGACGCCAGCTTTCGTTTCCGCAGCAGGCGCACCGGCCGCGCCGGCTGCCGTCAAGTCGGCGCGTATCGCCGCGCCGGTCAAAGTGACCACGGTTGAAGGCATTACCGAATACCGCCTCGGCAACGGCATGCGCGTGCTGATGTTCCCCGATGCCAGCAAGCCGACGCTGACCACCAACATCGTGTACATGGTCGGTTCGCGCCACGAGAACTACGGCGAGACCGGCATGGCGCACCTGCTCGAACACCTGCTGTTCAAGCCGACCGCCAATTTCGGCATCAAGAAGGGCACCAGGACCCCGGTCGAAGTCCTCAACTCCACCGGCGCGGAATTCAACGGCACCACGTGGTATGACCGCACCAATTACTACTCGACCTTCCCGGCCAACGACGAGAACCTGGCGACCATGCTCGCCCTCGAAGCGGACCGCATGGTCAACTCGCCGATCGACCAGAACGACCTGTGGAACCCAAAGACCCAGAAGGGCGAGATGACGGTCGTGCGCAACGAGTTCGAGATGGGCGAGAGCGACCCGATCGGCGTCACCACCGAGCGCCTGCAGGCCGTCGCCTTCGACTGGCACAACTACGGCAAGTCGACCATCGGCGCGCGCTCGGACATCGAGCAGGTCAACATCCCGCGCCTGCGCGCCTTCTACAAGAACTACTACCAGCCCGACAACGCGGTGCTGATGGTGGCCGGCCGCTTCGACGAGGCCAAGGTGCTCAAGCAAGTCAATGACCTGTTCGGCCGCATCCCGAAACCGGCGCGCGTGCTGCAGCCGACCTACACCGCCGAGCCGACCCAGGACGGCGAGCGCTCCGTCACCGTGCGCCGCAACGGCGGCACCCAGTTCGTCGGCGCGGGCTACCACGTCGCGCCGGGCGGGCATGCGGACGAAGCGGCGCTGTCGCTGCTGACCCGCATCCTGGTCGACGCCCCGAGCGGCCGCCTGCACAAGGCGCTGGTCGAAACCAAGCTGGCCACCCGCGTGCAGTCCGACGCCGCCAGCAACCTCGAGCCGAGCTACCGCATCTTCGGCGCGGTGGTGCCGAAGGACGTGAAGCTCGACGCGACGCAAGATGCGATGCTCAAGGTGCTGGAAGGCCTGAAGTCGCAGCCGATCACGGAGACCGAAGTGGCGCGCGCGCGCGTGGCGATCAACAAGCAGATCGAACTTGCCACCAACGACACCGCCCAGCTGGCCATCGCGCTGACCGAAGCGATGGCGGCCGGCGACTGGCGCCTGTTCTTCCTCGAACGCGACCGCATCGAGAAAACCGACGCCGCCGCAGTCCAGGCAGTGGCGCTGAAGTACCTGAAGCCGACCAACCGAACGCTGGCGCGCTTTATCCCGACCGATGCCGCCGACCGCACCGAGGTGCCAGGCACGCCCGACATCGCAGCGCTGGTCAACGGCTACAAGGGCCGCGCAGCAATCGCGCAGGGCGAAGCCTTCGATCCGAGCCCGGCCAACATCGAAGCGCGCACCGAGCGCTTCACGCTGCCGAACGGCCTGAAAGGCGCGCTGCTGCCGAAGAAGACCAAGGGCGGCATGGTCAGCGCCAACCTGGTACTGCGCACCGGCACCGCCGACAGCCTGAAGGGCAAGGCCGACGCCGGCGCGTTTGCCGCCAGCCTGCTGATGCGCGGCACCGAGCGCCTGTCGCGCCAGGAGATCAAGGACGCATTCGACAAGCTGAAGGCGCAGGTCGCGGTGGGCGGCGGCGCCGAAGGCGTCAGCGCCTCCGTCACCACCACGCGCGAGAACCTGGCCCCGGCCATGGCGCTGCTGGCCGAGGTGCTGCGCAAGCCGGCGTTTGCGGAATCCGAATTCGCCGAACTCCAGCGCGAGCGGGTCGGCCGCATCGAGCAGGACATGCCGGAACCGCAGCCGCTGGCCTTCAATGCGTTCCAGCGCCTGATCGACGCCACGCCGGAGGGCCACGTCAAACACGTCCAGACGCTGCCTGAGAAGCTCGCCTCGCTGCGTTCGCTGAAGCTGGCCGACGTCAAAGCCTTCCACTCCGCGTTCTACGGCGCGGGCGACGCTACTTTCGCCGCGGTGGGCGATTTCGACCCGAAAGCCGTCAAGGCGCAGCTGGCAACCCTGTTCGGGGACTGGCGCGCGGCGCAGCCGTACGAACGCATCCCGGGCACCATCAAGCAGGCGGCAGGCGAGAAGATCGCGCTGGAGACGCCGGACAAAGCCAACAGCGTCCTGGTCGCGGTGCACCCGCTGCCGATGAAGGATGACGCGCAGGCATACCCTGCGCTGCTGATGGCGAACCACATGCTCGGTGGGGGCGCGCTGCGCAGCCGCCTGGCCGACCGGATCCGCCAGAAGGAAGGCCTGTCGTACGGCGTCGGCTCGCAGCTGACGATCCCGGCGCGCGATCCGGCAGGCGTGTGGCTGGCGTACGCCATCAGCGCTCCGCAGAACACCGCCAAGGTAGAAGCGGCGCTGCGTGAAGAAATCGACCTGGCGATCAAGGACGGCTTCACGGCGGCCGAACTGGCCGAAGCCAAGAAGGGCTGGAAGCAGGGAGAAGAAGTGTACCGGACCGAGGACGGCCCGCTGGCGGGCCGCCTGGCCAGCTACCTGACGATGGACCGCACGATGGCCTTCGACAAGGACCTCGAAGCGAAGGTGGCTGCGCTGACGGTAGCGCAGGTGAACGAAGCACTGCGTAGCAACCTGAAACCGGGCACCGTCTCGATCGTCAGCGCCGGCGACTTCTCGAAATCGGGCAAGCCAGCCGAAGCGAAGAAGTAATGACGATGTAAAAAGGGACGCGGCGCCCCGCGAAAAATCGCGGCAGCGGGGCGTCCCCGGCCAGCCAGTCCCGCGAGCGGGAGGCGGTTATTTAGCCGCGTTCTGCGACGTAGATTTCTACACGGCGGTTACGCGCACGGCCGCTGTTGTCATCGTTCGACGCGATTGGCTCACGCTCGCCACGGCCTTCGATGGCGATGCGGTTCGACGCAACGCCGCGCTGCGCCAGGTAGTTGCGGGTGTTCGCTGCGCGGTCGACCGACAGCGGCTGGTTGACCGAGTCATCGCCGACGCTGTCGGTGTGGCCGATGATGGTCACGGTAGCAGCCGGGTTCTCGTTCAGCGTCTGGGCGAAGCGCTCCAGTACTGGGCGGAAGTTCGACTTGATGTCCGAACGGCCGGTGTCGAACGACACGTCAGCCGGGATCTCGAGCTTGAGGCGGTTGTCCGAAGTCTGGGTAACCTGCACGCCGGTGCCGCGGGTAGCCTGCTCCATTGCCTGCTTCTGCTTTTCCATGCGGTTCGACCAGATGTTGCCGATCAGTGCGCCAGCTGCGCCGCCGATGACCGCGCCCTTGGCAGCGCGCTCGCCGCCGCCACCGCCAGTGGTGCCGCCCAGGATTGCGCCCAGGCCAGCGCCAACGCCGGCGCCGGTTGCGGTGCCGCGCTGGGTTGCCGACATGTCGGCGCAGCCGGTTGCTACCAGTGCGAATACGGTTGCAGCGATGATCGATTTATTCATAATTTTCTTCATGGAGTACTCCTTCAAGTTTGATCCGTTTCGCCGTCACACCAGGCTGGGCCCGGCGCGACCGCGGAACGGATCGTTGTCAAACAAATGTTGCGTGGATCAGTGTGCTATATGCCTCGGCCGGTGATCAGGCGAACCAGGATCATGATCACAGCAACGACCAGCAGGATGTGGATGAAGCCACCCACGGTATACGACGTGACCAGGCCCAGGAGCCAGAGGATCAGGAGAATGACGGCGATAGTATAGAGCATGATTAGTCCTCGGTAATTATTGTGAAAGACCCGTAGGCCGTGACCTTAGTATGCGCAGGGGTGTATTTGCGCTCTGTACGGTGGCGTACATTAGGCGCAAGTTTTCTGTTCATTGCGCAACCCCGGCACCCAACCCATCATGCCGAGCAGTCCGACCATGCCGATCAGGCAGGTGAGCAGGCCGCCGGCGATCAGGAACACCACGTCCTGTGCCTGCATCTGCCCGGACTGCACTTCCGGCGGGCCGGCCATGGTCAGGCCGAAGATGGTGACGATAATTCCCCAAACGATGATGCCGATCCATGCCAGGTTGTTCATATGCTGCCCCTCATTAAGGTTGGTGCCGCTGGATATGTTTCCAGAATGAATTGATTTTGCTCTGAGCTCAGCAGTAGTTCCGTGCGGTGGTTCACATTGAACAAATGAAAAGAAAACGCCCCGGGGCAGGAAGCCGCGGGGCGTTGTTTTTTTGGCGGATGCGGCATGCGCCGCGTGGGTCAGCTTACCGAGCGCAGCGCTCCGTCGACCACTTTCACGCGCTGGCCGGTGCGCCATTGCGGTTCGTTCTGTTCGCGGAAGGTGCGCGAGCTGCCGTCGTCGAGGCGGACCGTGATTTCGTAACTGGTGGTGGCGCGCATGTTGCCTTCGACCTGGTTGCCGACCACTGCGCCGCCGACGGCGCCCGCGACGGTGGCGAGCTTCTTGCCATTGCCGCCGCCAACCTGGTTGCCGAGCAGGCCGCCAAGTACCGCGCCGCCTGCAGCGCCGAGGCCGCTGCCCTGGGCACGTTCGGTGATGGTACGGATCGACTCGACGTTGCCGCAGTTCGAGCACCATTTCTTGGCCGGGGTGGCCGCGGCCACTTTGACTGGGGCGCGCCTGACGGGCTCGTCATAGCGGTCGTCACGGTCGCTGGCACGCGGCGCTGCGTTTGCGTAGCGCTGCGGCTCGGCGTAGCTGTTGGCTGGCGCGTCACGCAGGTCGATGCCCGCCACTGGTGCAGCCCGCGATGGCGCGAGCGGGGCAGGGGCCATCTGGGCCGACAGCGCCATGCGGTCGGCTTCGGTCAGGTCGCCGCGCGGCGTATTGCCGCCAACCGACGACGGAATCCAGCCCATGATCGCGGCGGTGCCGGCGAGGCAGAACAGGATGATGGCCAGCGCGGCCAGGATCAGCATCGGGTGCATGCCGGTGCGTTTTTGGGTGCTGTTGAGTGGAGTGTTCATGATGGTCCTTTTTCTGGTACTTGCTGTTTTTTTTGCCGTCCATTCGGCGTCAGGCAGGCCCAGCACGTGGTCCGTCCGATGGCGCCATTCTCCCTATGCAGTACAGGCGCTTCCGTGCGTCACCGTACATACCTACACTATTATTGCCGCTACGCTGATTGAAATTGTTTGCATTTGTAAGCTCTACAACACGCAAGCTCCATTCATGTACGTTTGTAACCGGTCCAATACCATGTTCCAAAACACGCATCGCATTCGGGAGGGGCCCATGAAGTCAGCCGCTCCACCCGACTTAGCGCAGCAGCAGAACGGAAACAAGCTACTGGCGGCGCTGCCCGAGAATGATTTTGCGCGCCTGGCCCCGATGCTCGAGCCAGTGCAAATCGAAGTTGGCGCCGTCTTGTGCGAACCGTCTGAAACGCTGCAACACATTTATTTCCCACACGACAGCCTGATCTCCCTGCTCGGGGTGGCCGAAGGGCGCATGACGCTTGAAGTTGGCCTGGTCGGACGCGAGGGCATGCTTGGCGCGACCGTCGCGCTTGGCCACGACCAGCCGCAGGTACGCGCCATCGTGCAGCGCGCTGGCAGCGCAAGCCGGATGGACAGCGCCGAGTTCCGCACGGAATTTGCACGCAATCCATCCCTGCAGCGCGTGCTGTACCGCTACACCGATACCTTGCTGGCGCAGGCGATCCAGATCGCCGTGTGCAGCCGCTTCCACGTGCTGGAGGCCAGGCTGGCGCGCTCGCTGCTGATCACGCGCGACCGGCTGCAGTCGGATAAGTTCCACCTCACGCATGAATTCCTGGCGCACGCGCTGGGGGTAAGGCGGGTGGGGGTGACCAAGGCCGCCAGCGCGTTGCAGCAGCAGGGCCTGATCATCTACAGCCGCGGCAATATCGAAATCCTCGATGTGCCGGGACTGACGGCGGCCTCGTGCAAGTGCTACGAGATCGTCAAGGACGCTGGCGAAGAGGCGTTGTCAACGGCATTTGTATAGCCGACGTTCTGGCCGATCGCCTCAGCCCGTCCTCATGGCAGCACGGCGCCGGGCGGCCGGGCGGGGCGTGCCGGCCGATACCTGCAGCCCAAACAAAATGCCCCGCACTTGGCGGGGCATTTCTCATTCAGCGTTCAGGCAGATCACTTCGGTGGCTTGACCTGGTTGCCGATGACGCCGCCGACAGCGGCGCCGCCGACCGTGCCAACAGTGCTGCCGCCGGTCAGTACGCCGCCGATGACTGCACCGGCGCC
>DASWSX010000241.1:0-7846 GCA_036402435.1 Telluria sp.
CGGCACCGAAAACGCAGTTGCTGCGTTCAAGGCAGGCATCAACAACGCCAGCGCCGGTTACGAGCAGTTCACCAAGACCGCCAAGCAAGCTGCCCAGACCATCGAGACCAACGTCAACGCAGCTGTGAACCAGTTCTCGCAAGTTGCCGGCAAAGCAGCGCAGCGCGCTACCACCGCAGCGTAATAGCTTCGGTTAGCAGCAAACAAATATGCCTCGCGGTTGCGAGGCATTTTTTTTGGGCGGCCAGGACAAGCGTTACTGCTTTTCCTTGCCGGTCGTGGACCCGGACGACTTGGTATCGGTGCCACTGCCTTTGGAGCCGGACTGCTGGCTGCCCGACCCGGTGCTGTTCTTGCTGCCCTGGGTTCCCGGCTTGGCGTTTCCGGCGTGACCGCCGGCCGGCTTGCTATCGCTGTGGTCGTGATTCTTGCCGCTGCTTACTTTCGAACTCATGACAGTCTCCCGATAAAGTTAACGAACTTCATCGTAAGCGTCAGGACAGCCGCCCGAAATAGGAGTTGTTCGCGGTGACGGGTAGGACAATGCCCTAGCTGCCAGCTTCGCTTACTCGCCCAGGTAGGCCGCCTGCACGCGCGGATCGTGCAGCATGTCCTCGGCATTGCCGGTCATGATCAGCGAACCCGAATCCATCACATAGCCACGGTGCGCGGCCTGCAGCGCCAGCTTGGCGTTCTGCTCGACCAGCAAAATGGTGATGCCCTGCTTCGACACATCGCGGATCACTTCGAAGATCTTCTGCACCATGATCGGCGACAGGCCCATCGACGGCTCGTCCAGCAGCAGCAGGGTCGGATGGCACATCAGCGCGCGCGCCATGGCCAGCATCTGCTGCTCGCCGCCCGACAAGGTGCCGGCCAGCTGCGAAGCGCGCTCTTTCAGGCGCGGAAACACGGTAAACCACTTCTCGATGTCGGCCTCGACGCCTGCCTTGTCGTTGCGCGTGTACGCGCCCATCTGCAGGTTTTCGTAGATGGTCATGCGGGTGAACACGCCGCGGCCTTCCGGCACCATCGCCAGTTTCTGCTCGACCAGCTGGAACGAATGCTGGCCCCTGAGCGGCTGGCCCATGTAGCTGATCACGCCTTCGACGCTGCAGTCAGGCAGCGTGCCGGTGATCGCCTTCAGGGTGGTGGTCTTGCCGGCGCCGTTGGCGCCGATCAGCGTGACCAGTTCGCCCTTGTTGACTTCGAGGTCGATGCCCTTGACTGCCTTGATGCCGCCGTACGCAACTTTCAGGCCCTGAATCTTGAGAATGTTTTCGGTCATATTAATGGCCCGTTCCGAGGTAGGCTTCAATCACAGCCGGGTTCTTCTGGATGTCGGCTGGTAAGCCTTCGGCGATCGGCTTGCCGTATTCCAGCACCGTAATGCGGTCGCACAGGCCCATCATCAGCTTGACGTCGTGCTCGATCAGCAGCACGGTCTTGCCTTCGTTCTTGATCTTCACCAGCAGCTCGCGCAGCGCCAGCTTTTCGGTGGCGTTCATGCCCGCGGCCGGCTCGTCCAGCGCCAGCAGCTTCGGCTCGGTCGCCAGTGCGCGCGCGATCTCGAGGCGGCGCTGGTCGCCGTAGGACAGGAACTTCGAGGTGCGCTTGGCGAACTGGCCGATGCCCACGAAATCGAGCAGCTCCTGCGCGCGGCGGCGGATTGCCGCCTCTTCCTGGCGCGCGGCCTTGTGGCGGAAGATGGCGCCGAACACGCCCTGGTGAGTGCGCACGTGGCAGCCGACCATGACGTTTTCCAGCGCGGTCATCTCGCCGAACAGGCGGATATTCTGGAACGTGCGCGCGATCCCGGCCTTGGCCACTTCATGCGGCGCCGACGGCGAGTACGGCTTGCCGTCCAGCTCGAAGGTGCCGGTGTCGGGCTGGTACAGGCCAGTGATGACGTTGAAGAAGGTGGTCTTGCCGGCGCCGTTCGGCCCGATCAGGCCATAGATCTGGCCCTGCTTGATCTGGATGCCGACGTCGGTCAGCGCCTGCAAGCCGCCGAAGCGCTTGTTGACGCCGGAAATATTCAGGAGGTTATGTTCGCTCATTTGTCGTCTTCCTCATCAGGCCGGGAACGCGTCTGGCTTGTTGGTTTCGGCAGCCTGCGGCCGGTCTTCGTGCTTGGGCGACGGCCACAGGCCGGCCGGACGCAGCAGCATCACCAGCACCATCGCCAGGCCGTACAGCAGCAGGCGCAGCACTTCGGCTTCGATCAGGATCTTGCCGAACACGGCCATCTGGAACGGCTCGACCGTGTGGCGCAGCACTTCCGGCAAGGCCGCCAGCAGGATGCCGCCGACGATCACGCCCGGAATATGGCCGATACCGCCCAGCACCACCATCGCCAGCACCGCGATCGATTCCATCAGCGAGAACGATTCGGGCGAGACAAAGCCCTGGAACGAGGCGAACATGGCGCCGGCCACGCCGCCGAACGAGGCACCCATCGTGAACGCGAGCAGCTTGACGTTGCGGGTGTTGATGCCCATCGCCTTGGCGGCGATTTCATCTTCGCGGATCGCTACCCATGCACGGCCCAGGCGCGAGTGCTGCAGGCGCGCGGTCATGAAGATGGTGACGATGCACAGGAACAGGAACAGGAAGTAGTACGCATTCACCGATGGCATCGCGAAGTCGCCGATGAACACGGTTGCCTTGGAACCGGATTCACCCGCCAGCGACACGCCGAAGATGCGGATCGGGTCGATCATGTTGATGCCCTGTGGACCGTTGGTGAAATTGATCGGGTCGTTCAGGTTGTTCATGAAGATGCGGATGATCTCGCCGAAGCCCAGGGTCACGATCGCCAGGTAGTCGCCGCGCAGTTTCAGCGTCGGCGCACCCAGCAGCGCGCCCATGAAGCCGGCCATGATCGCCGCCAGCGGCACGATGAACCAGACCGACAAGTGAATGCCGGTTTCAGTAATCTCCGGCCCCATCACGGCCACCAGCCACTCCCCGAGCACCGGATACTGATAGACGATCGATTCGAGCAGCGCCGCGAACTGTGGCGAGGCCAGCAGGCCGGTCAGGTAGGCGCCGACCGCGAAGAACGCGATGTAGCCAAGGTCCAGCAGGCCGGCGAAGCCGACCACGATGTTCAGGCCCAGCGCGAGCATGATGTACAGCAGCGCGATGTCGGCAATGCGCACCCACGAGTTGCCGTACAGCTGGGCGATGAACGGGAATGCCAGCATCAGCACCAGCACGATGGCCATGCTGGTGTAAGCCTTGCGCGGATTGTGTTCGACGTCGAAAGAGAGAAGTTTCATGTTGAGTTCCTTGTCCGGTTCGATCAGGCGCGGTCAGCGACGCGTTCGCCCATGATGCCGGACGGCCGGATCGTGAGCACGATAATCAGGACCACGAAGGCGAAGATGTCCTGGTAGTGGCTGCCGAGGAAGCCGCCGGTCAGGTCGCCGATGTAGCCTGCGCCCAATGCTTCGATCAGGCCCAGCAAGATGCCGCCGATCATCGCGCCGTAAATGTTGCCGATGCCGCCCAGCACCGCTGCCGAGAATGCCTTCAGGCCAGGCAGGAAGCCCATCGCGAACTGGATCGACGAGTAATTCGCGCCCCACATCACGCCGGCGATGGCGGCCAGCGCCGCGCCGATGGCGAAGGTGGCCACGATGACCTTGTTCGAATCGACGCCCATCAACCCGGCAACGCGCGGGTTCTCGGCGGTGGCGCGCATGGCGCGGCCCATCTTGGTTTTTTCAACCAGCAGCACAAGCGCGCCCATCGACAACGCGGCCAATGCGAGCAGCAATACCTGGGTCTGAGAAATGACGGCGCCGCCGATGGCGATTGGTTCGGTGGACAGCAGTTGCGGGAACGGCAGCGGGTTGCGGCCCCAGATCATCATCGCGAAGGTGGTCAGCAGGGTCGACACGCCGATCGCGGTAATCAGGGGCGCCAGGCGCGGCGCATTGCGCAGGCGCCGGTACGCAACGCGCTCGATGATGATATTGACCAGCATACACACTGGAATGGCGCCGGCGATGGCGATGGCCAGCTGCACCGCACCGGGCAGGCCGGGCATGAACACGTCAAGGAGTTTGAGGATCGAGAGGCCTACCATGGCACCGATCATGAGCACGTCGCCGTGGGCGAAGTTAATCAGGTTCAGGACGCCGTACACCATCGTGTAACCCAGTGCGACCAGGGCGTACATGCTGCCCAGCACCAGACCATTGATAATCTGTTGGATAAAGGTATCCATGGTTTTGCTTGCCTCTTTTATTATAGATCTAATAAAAACGGCACCCCGGAGAGAACTCCGTAGTGCCGCTCATGGCCAAGACGCCGCTTCACAAACTCCGCATCCCGACCGGGAAAACACGTGTTTCATGCTTCCGCTGCAACCGCACCCTACCCGATGCGCGCACGAAGCCAACGCATCGGATGGCAAAAATTCCGAGCGCCATCATCATAGCGAGGTTTCGTAAAAACTAACACCGGAAAATCACCGGTGTACCGAATATTCTTTTGCCAACTGTAAATATTTGCCGTTAAACGGTGCCTGCCTTTTTGCCGTCGAGGCCCTTCGGCAAGGGGAAAGTAACATGCTCTTCCACACCTTCGAGCGCGCGGACGCTGCGCGCGCCCAGTTCCTTGAGGCGGTCGATGACGGCCTGGACCAGGACCTCGGGGGCCGAGGCGCCGGCGGTGACGCCGATGCGGACTTTACCTTCCAGCCATTGCGGGTCGATCTGGGCGGCGTTGTCGACCATGTAGGCTGGGGTGCCCTTCTTTTCGGCCACTTCGCGCAGGCGGTTGGAGTTTGAGCTGTTCGGGCTGCCGACCACGACCACCACGTCGACCTGGGGCGCCATGAACTTCACGGCCTCCTGGCGGTTGGTGGTGGCGTAGCAGATGTCGCCCTTTTTCGGCTCGATAATGTTCGGGAAGCGGATCTTCAGCGCCTCGATGATGTCGGCCGTGTCGTCGACCGACAACGTGGTTTGGGACACATAGGCCAGTTGGTCCGGGTTGCCGACCTGGAGGGTGGCGACATCGGCCACGGTTTCGACCAGGTGCATGCCCTCTTCGGTCTGGCCCATCGTGCCCTCGACTTCCGGATGGCCGTCATGGCCGATCATCACGATTTCGCAGCCCTGCTTGCGCATCTTGGCCACTTCGACGTGGACCTTGGTCACCAGCGGGCAGGTTGCATCGAAAATCTTCAGTCCGCGGCTCTCGGCTTCGGCGCGGACCGCCTTCGACACGCCGTGGGCGGAGAACACCAGCGTATTGCCGGCCGGGACATCATCGAGTTCCTCGATGAAGATCGCGCCCTTGTTGCGCAGGTCATCGACAACGTAGGCGTTGTGGACGATTTCGTGGCGCACATAAATCGGCGCGCCGAACTGCTGCAGCGCGCGTTCGACGATTTCGATGGCGCGGTCCACGCCGGCGCAGAAACCGCGCGGCTGGGCCAGGAGAATTTCGTTTTCCATGAGTGTTCCTGTTACAAAACCGAGATCAGATTAACTTCAAACTTGAGCGCCTGGCCTGCCAGCGGGTGGTTGAAGTCGAAAATGCAGCTTTCTTCGCCGATTTCACGCAGAACGCCGGCAAAACGCCCTCCGCCCGGCGCGGCGAAGTCAACCAGGTCGCCGATCTTGTAATCGGCGTCAGGCGCCGAGTTTTCGTCCAGCGTCGCGCGCGACATCGCCTGCACCAGGTCGGGGCTGCGTTCGCCGAAGCCCTGGGCCGGGGACAGCTCGAACGTCTTGTGCGTTCCTTCAGGCAGGCCGAGCAGGCAGGCCTCCAGCGAAGGAGCGAGCTGGCCCTGGCCCAGCATCAGCGTCGCCGGGTTCCCGCCAAACGTAGTGATCAGATCAGTACCGTCCATCGAGGCCAGCCGATAATGCAGTGTTAGGTAGGAAGACTCGTTGACGACGGGTGCGGATGGGTTGGACATATTAATAGCGAAAATCGGTAATCCACTATTGTAAGCCACTGCGACCCTAGCCGCCTCATGAACCGCCACTTCATCCAGGGACCGTGATGGGCATAAATGACTGGCCGGAACACCTGCGCCCCCGCGAGCGCCTGATCAGGGACGGCGCCCCTGCCCTGTCCGACCAGGAATTGCTGGCGGTCTTCCTGCGCGTGGGTATCAAGGGCAAGAGTGCGGTCGACCTCGGCTGCGACCTGATATCGCGGTTCGGTTCGCTGGGTGGCATGTTCAATGCGAGCTTGCGCGAATTCGCCGCGGTTCCCGGACTGGGCGCTGCCAAGTACGCGCAGCTGCAGGCGGTGCTGGAGCTGGCGCAGCGGGTCATCGGCGAGCAACTGCAGGCCGGCGACGTGATGGGTTCGCCAGCTGCGGTCCGCAACTACCTGAGCATGCTGTTGGGACGCCAGCATCACGAATCGTTCGTCGTACTGTTCCTGGATGTGAAGAACCGGCTGGTCCAGAAGGAAGAAATGTTCGCCGGCACGCTGACACACACCAGCGTCTACCCGCGCGAGGTGGTCAAGAAGGCACTGGCGTACAACGCGGCCAGTGTCATGCTTGTCCATAATCACCCTTCCGGGGTGGCCGAACCGAGCGAGTCGGACCTGATGCTGACCCGCGCGCTGGTGCAGGCGCTGGCACTGGTCGACGTACGGGTGCTTGATCATTTTGTTGTGGCGGGGCCACAGGTGCATTCGTTCGCGGAACACGGGCAGATCTGACGACACTGCATTAGCGCTTCTATCAATGTAATCGTTTTTGAGTACAATTATCCAACTAAGTCCAGCAAAGGACCTACGGTGAAACAGAGCGAGTTCGTCAGGTGGCCGGCCAAACAAGGCGCAACGTTTGACGAGGGCACGAAGCACTTGAAGGTCTATCTGAACGGCGAAATGACGCACCTGCCACGACACCCGGCGAAAGAACTGAAGATGCCGCTAGTCGAAGCTGTGAAGAAAAAACTCAAGCTGAAGTGAGGCAAGGAGCAAACGATGAAATATCCTGCAACCTTTATCCCGGATACCGGCGGCTTTGTTGTCACATTCCGCGACATCCCGGAAGCAGTCACGCAGGGCGATGACGAGGGAGACGCTATCGACATGGCGAAAGACGTATTGCTGTCATCGATGGACTTCTATTTCGACAACAAGCGCCAGGTCCCCATGCCTTCGAAGGCTAAACCGGGCGAGCGGCTGATCCCGCTTCCGGCGAGCGTGTCAGCAAAGGTACTTTTACTCAACGAGATGCTCCAGCAAGACGTCATTCCGTCAGAACTCGCGAGACGGATGGGCACCACGCGCCAGGAGATCAACCGTTTAATCAATCTCGCGCACACCACCAAAATCGACAGGATCGAGGAGGCCCTCGCTGCGCTTGGCAGAGATCTCCATCTCGTTGTTTAAACAGGCTGTTGCAGCCATGCCGCGCGCCATTTCGCCCCAGAAACCCATGCGATCGCGTGTTTTTACAATTGTTAAATCCTGGCATGCTTCGATGTCACCATTGTTTTTCACAAGTCATTGATTCGGTGATGGTTTTCACGCTATACTCTCTTTTTTCCAATTTTGGATATCTTCAAGGAGTGCGCTATGGCACGTGTTTGCCAAGTTACTGGAAAGGGCGTGATGGTTGGTAACAACGTATCGCACGCTAACAACAAAACCAAACGTCGTTTTCTGCCTAACCTGCAGAACCGTCGTATTTTCGTAGAGTCGGAAAACCGCTGGGTCTCCCTGCGTTTGTCTAACGCTGGTCTGCGCGTCATCGACAAAGTGGGCATCGACGCAGTTCTGGTCGACATGCGCGCTCGTGGCGAAAAAGTATAAATTAGGGAGCTATCATGGCAAAAACTGGCCGCGACAAAAT
>DASWSX010000242.1:0-4758 GCA_036402435.1 Telluria sp.
ACGAACAGCGGGATCACCATGTGCGGGAACACGACTACGTCACGCAACGGCAACAAAGGCAGCGTCGTTTGCTCGGTTAGTTTGGAAGTTGTCATGGCATACCTTATAAAAAGCGTCTAACACAATATTGGCACAGCAAAGCCAAAACACAAGACCGGACGATTAATATTCGACGAAAATAATTTGATTAATTAATCAACTAATTCGAATACCGCCGGTAATGTCATAAATGAATTTATCAGTCAGTCAAATAAAAAAGCCACCACGCAGCGGCTTCGCTACGAGTGGCTTTTCGATTGAAGCCTGCTTCTTTTATTGAGGTAAATTGTACCGCCAAGAATTAGAGATTCAAACCTTTTTTGTTGCGTGCGCGCCGTGTTTTATCAGTTTTCGCCCGAAGCTTTAGGGGTTTCGCTGTAAATAAGTAAAGGTTTAGCGCCGTTCGTGATCGTATTTTCATCAATAACGACCTTCACGACATTCTGCTGGTTTGGCAGATCGTACATAACATCGAGCAAAGCGTGTTCGAGAATGGAACGCAATCCGCGCGCACCGGTTTTACGTGCCAGTGCTTTACGTGCAATTGCGTGCAAAGCAGCCGGACGGATTTCCAGTTCAGCGCCTTCCATTTCCAGCAACTTGGTGTATTGCTTGATAAGGGCATTCTTCGGCTCGATCAGAATCTGGATCAAAGCTTCTTCGGTCAATTCCGACAGCGTTGCCACAACCGGCAGGCGGCCGACCAGTTCCGGGATCAGGCCGAACTTGATCAGGTCTTCCGGTTCGGCTTCCAGCAGCACTTCGCTGCTGGCGCGCTGGGTCTGGCTTTTCACGCTGGCCGAGAAGCCGATGCCGCTCTTTTCCGAACGGTTCTGGATGATCTTGACCAGGCCGTCAAACGCGCCGCCGCAGATGAACATGATGTTGGTCGTGTCGATCTGGACAAAGTCCTGGTTCGGGTGCTTGCGCCCGCCCTGCGGCGGTACCGACGCCATGGTGCCTTCGATCAGCTTGAGCAGCGCCTGCTGCACGCCCTCGCCCGACACGTCGCGGGTAATCGACGGATTGTCCGACTTGCGCGAGATCTTGTCGATTTCATCGATGTAGACGATGCCGCGCTGGGCCTTGTCAACTTCGTAGTTGCAGCTCTGCAGCAGCTTCTGGATGATGTTTTCGACGTCCTCGCCCACATAACCGGCTTCGGTCAGGGTGGTGGCGTCGGCGATCACGAACGGCACGTTGAGCATGCGCGCCAGGGTCTGGGCCAGCAGGGTCTTGCCCGAGCCGGTAGGACCGACCAGCAAGATGTTGCTCTTGGCCAGTTCGACGTCGTCTTTCTTGCCCAGGTGCTTGAGGCGCTTGTAGTGGTTGTACACCGCGACCGACAGGATGCGCTTGGCAGTCTGCTGGCCGATGACGTACTGGTCCAGCAACTCGGCGATCTCGTGCGGGGTCGGCAGGTCGCTCTTGGCGCCCGCAACCGTCTCCACATTCGACGTCTCGTCGCGGATGATGTCATTGCACAGGTCGATGCACTCGTCGCAGATGAAGACCGATGGTCCTGCGATAAGTTTCTTTACCTCATGCTGGCTCTTGCCGCAGAACGAGCAGTAGAGGAGTTTTTCGCCGCTGGAGGATTTTTTGTCTGACATGGGGCAGATTTCTATTCGATTGCTAAAAGGGTAACGCAGGTTCAAGGGCGCAACGCGTGCGCGCTAACTCCATGCTACCCGAAATAAAAACGAAACGCCCGAACGTTGTGGCGCCCGGGCGTTTTTCAGCAACAGCGTGGTTGGGTTAAACCCTGCATCACGCTCGGCTGGTCAACACTTGGTCGATCAGGCCATATTCCGCAGCCTCGTCGCCCGACATGAAGCGGTCGCGGTCGGTGTCCTTGTGGATCTGTTCCATGGACTGGCCGGTGCGCTCCGCCAAAATGCGGTTCAGGCGCTCGCGCAGGTACAGGATTTCCTTGGCCTGGATTTCGATGTCCGAAGCCTGCCCTTGCGAGCCGCCCGAAGGCTGGTGAATCATGATGCGCGAGTTAGGCAGCGAAAAACGCTTGCCCTTGGTGCCGGCCGCCAGCAGGAAGGCGCCCATCGAGGCCGCCAGGCCGGTGCACAGCGTGGAGACGTCCGGCTTGATGAAGTTCATCGTGTCGAAAATCGCCAGGCCGGCCGAGACCGAGCCGCCAGGTGAGTTGATGTAGAGCGAAATATCCTTGTCCGGATTCTCGCTCTCCAGGAACAGCATCTGGGCCACGATCAGGTTGGCCATGTGGTCGTTGACAGGCCCGACCAGGAAGATCACGCGCTCCTTCAGCAGGCGCGAGTAGATGTCGTAAGCGCGCTCGCCGCGGCCGCTCTGCTCCACGACCATCGGTACGAGGCCGAGTGCTTGTGTATCCAATGCCGGATTATGGTTCATACCTGTCTTTTCCTCTGTGTTGAAGAAGCTTAAAAGAAACTTTAAGCCTGGGTGTTGCTACCCATCAATTCATCGAAGGCCACGTCCTTGGTGACGACTTTCGCCTTGCCGAGCACATAGTTGACGACGTTTTCTTCTAATACAAGAGCTTCGATGTCGGCCAGGCGGCGGCGATCGCTGTAGTAGTACTTCAGTACTTCCTTCGGATCTTCGTAGCTCTGGGCGAAATCTTCGATCTGCGACTTGACCTGCTCAGGCTTGGCCTGCAGGCTGTTGTCCTGCACCAGCTGCGCCAGGATCAGGCCCAGCTTGACGCGGCGCTCTGCCTTTTCGGCGAACAGTTCGGTCGGGAACGGCATGTTCTTGACGTCCATGCCGCGCTGGGCCATGTCGTTGCGGGTCATTTCGGCCAGGCGCTCGGAATCCTGCTGGATCATCACGGTCGGAACGTCCAGCTCGGTTACCTTCAGCAGCGCGTCCATGACGGCATCCTTGTTGCGTGCCTTGATACGGCCGGCAACTTCACGCTCCAGGTTGACCTTGATGTCCGAACGCATCTTGTTCAGGTCGCCGTCTTCCATGCCCAGCGACTTCGCGAATTCCGCGTCGACTGCCGGCAGGTGGGCCCATTCCAGCTTCTTCAGGGTGATCGTGAACTCGGCGGTTTTGCCGGCCACGTCCTTGCCGTGGTAGTCCTCTGGGAATGCCAGTGGGAAGGTCTTGCTCTCGCCGGCTTTCAGGCCGATGGTCGCAGCTTCGAATTCCGGCAGCATGCGGCCTTCGCCGAGGACGAAGGTGTAGTCGTCAGCTTTGCCGCCTGGGAACTCAACGCCGTCGATCTTGCCGACGAAGTCAACGGTGACGCGGTCGCCGCTTTCAGCAACCGGCTTGCCGCCGTCGCCGTGCGGGCCAGCTTCGCCCTTGGTGTGGTAGTGCACGCGCTGCTTGCGCAGGATGTCGATGGTCTTGTCGATCTCGGCATCGGTGACGTCGGACTTGATGGTCTCGACTTCGACCGCGGCCAGGTCGCCGACGGTGACTTCTGGATAGACTTCGAACGTTGCGTCGAACGTCAGGGTGCCTTCCGGGCTGTCATCTTTTGGCTCGATTTTCGGGAAGCCAGCGACGCGCAGCTGGTTCTCGTTGGCAGCTTCGTTGAAAGCGCGACCGACTTTGTCGTTCAGCACGTCCGATTCGATCTGGTAGCCGTACTGGGCGGCGACCATCTTCATCGGAACCTTGCCTGGACGGAAGCCAGGGGCTTTGGCCGTCTTGGCCTGCTTCTTCAAGCGCTTTTCAACTTCCGTACGGACGTCAGTCAGCGGAAAAGAGATCGTCATGCGACGTTCGAGTTTACCCAGGGTTTCGACTGCAGTTGCCATTGTTAAAATCGTCCAAAAAATAATTATTCGTGTGGTGCGAGGAGGGGGACTCGAACCCCCACACCATTGCTGGCGTCAGGACCTAAACCTGGTGCGTCTACCAATTTCGCCATCCTCGCGGGATCGTTGGCCGCACCGACAAAAACAAAGGGCGTCCGAAGGTCAAACCGGCCGCCCTGCACTGCCTTTGTTAGGGGCTACAACATCAACCCGGTATTTTACTGGATTTTCTGACACCACAGGGCGAAATTTGAAACGGGCGGGAACGGGGGTGTCAAAACCGCCGTTCCCGCCGCGTCGCCCTGCCCGTCCGTTATCCGGTGGTGCGGCGCGGCGATTCCCTGCGCGGCGTGGGCTTCCTCACCCGGAACCACGCTGCATACAGCGCCGGCAGGAACAGCAAGGTCAGCGCCGTCGCCACCACCAGCCCGCCCATGATGGCGACCGCCATCGGCCCCCAGAACACGGAGCGCGACAGCGGGATCATGGCCAGCGCCGCGGCAGCCGCGGTCAGCACGATCGGGCGCACGCGCCGCACCGCCGCTTCAATGATGGCGTTCCACGGCTCGGCGCCGCCGGCGATGTCCTGCTCGATCTGGTCGACCAGGATCACCGAATTACGGATGATCATGCCGAACAGCGCGATCACGCCGAGGTTGGCGACGAAACCGAACGGACGGCCGAACAGCAGCAGCGCCATGGCGGCGCCGGCCACGCCCAGGGGGCCCGTCAGGAACACCATCAGGGAGCGCGAGAAGCTGTGCAGCTGGAGCATCAGCAGGGTGAACACAAGGAACAGCACCAGCGGCACGTTGGCGGCGATCGACGCTTCGGCGGCCGCGCTGTCGGCTGCGGCGCCCGCGACCTCGATCGTGTAACCCGGCGGCAGCTTGGCTGTCAGGCCTTTCAGCGACTTGAGCACCTGGTCGGACACGGTCGGGCCCTGGAT
>DASWSX010000243.1:0-10863 GCA_036402435.1 Telluria sp.
GCGCTACGGCAAGACCGAACGCGGCGACGGCAAGGAACAAGCGGCCGACCTGGTCTGGGGCACGCGCAGCGAGCGCGGCTCGATGATGGCGTCGCTGAACTATTCCGAAAGCGGCGAAGTGAACCTGGCCTCGCGCGCCCCATGCGCGCTGTTCGAAGACGACGGCCAGCTGGCGTGCTCCGGCAGCTCGGCGACCATTGGCGGGCGCGCGCGCCTGGCCGACGGCCGCCGCGTCAACTTCAACCAGGATCCGGCCGGCGACCCGCGCGGCTATGAAACCTATTCCGCCGCCAAGCACGGCTACAACAGCAACCCGTTCCTGAACGCGGTCAACCCGATCAAGCGGATCGGCGTGAGCGCGTTCGGCAAGCTGAACCTGAACGACAACGTCCAGATGTTCACCGAACTGATGTTCACCAACCGCCAGTCCGAGCAGCTCGCAACGCCTGGCGCGATCGGCGCCAACCGCCCGATCCGCATCGCGGCCTCGCATCCGACCAACCCGACCGGCCAGGACCTGACCCTGGAACGCCGCCGCGTGGCCGAAGTGGGTCCGCGCACCTTCTTCCAGGAGACCAACACCTTCCGCATCGCCACCGGCCTGGACGGCTCGATCAACGACAAGTGGGATTGGTCGGCGTCTGTCAACTGGGGCCGTAACACCGGCATCGACGGCATGACCAACATCATTAACCTGGACCGCGTCGATGCGACCCTGAATGCGGCCACCTGCGGCACCGGCGCCACTGCTGCGCCATGCGGCAACTACCTCGGCTACGGCAACCTGACCCCGGCGGTCCTGGACTACATTCACTTCGACACCCGCGACAACGGCGGCAACGACCAGAAAAGCGTCAACCTCGGCGTCAGCGGCGAGCTGTTCACGCTGCCGGCCGGCACGGTCGGCTTCGCTTCGGGCTTCGAATACCGGCAGGAAAAAGGCTGGCGCGACCCGGACAGCATGATCGTCTCCGGCGCGGCCAACACCAACCGCCAGGATCCGATCGCCGGCGAATACAGCGCGCGCGAAGTGTTTGGCGAGCTGTCGGTGCCGCTGCTGGCCAAGCTGCCGATGGTCGACTCGCTGACCCTGAACGCTGCAGCCCGCTATTCGGACTACAGCCTGTTCGGCTCGAAGAGCACGTACAAGCTCGGCCTCGACTGGCAGGTGATCCCGTCGCTGAAAATGCGCGCCAACAAGTCGACCGCGTTCCGCGTGCCAAACGTGCCGGAATTGTTCGGCGGCGTGTCCGAAGGCAACCTGACCACGACCGATCCTTGCAACAACTGGAATACCCAGGACCCGAACTCGAACGTCTACAAGAACTGCCAGGCGTCGGGCGTACCGGCCGGCTTCAGGCAGTTCGGCCCGTCGATCCTGACCACCGGCGGCGGCAACGTCAACCTGGAACCGGAAGATGCGGACACCTTCACCGTGGGCGCGGTCTGGACCCCGGCCAAGGCCTTCACGCTGACGCTCGACTACTTCAACATCGAG
The DNA here is from genome assembly GCA_036402435.1 of Telluria sp. GTDB lineage: Bacteria > Pseudomonadota > Gammaproteobacteria > Burkholderiales > Burkholderiaceae_D > Telluria_A. The sequence continues at coordinate 1,499 of DASWSX010000243.1, forward strand.
ATCAACAACGCGATCGAGACGGTGCCGGGTTCGACCAAGCTGTCGGTTTGCTACAACTCGCCTGGCCTGACGCATATCTTCTGCCGCCCGTCGAGCTTCACGCGCGACGCCCAGACCAAGGAAATCAACTTCCTGTCCTCGCAGCCTGAGAACGCAGCGCAGCAGCGCGTCTCCGGCATCGACCTGGGCGCCCTGTATGACTTCAAGGCCTACGGCTGGGATGCTTCGTTCAACGCCGACGTCTCGCGCCTGAACCGCTACGACGTCACCCCGTTCCCGGGCGGCGACACGATCGAGTACGGCGGCAAGATCACCGGCGGACGCGGCAGCTACGCCAAGTGGCGCGCGGCCACCGGGCTGACGCTGGCCAGCGGTCCATGGTCGGGCTCGTACAACATCCAGTACATCGGAACGGCCGACGACATCAATGCGGCGCCGGGAGATATTGGTGCGCGCGCACCAAGCGTGGCGTACCATAACGCCAGCGTGAAGTACGCGTTCAGCAAGGCGTTGACACTGTCGTTCGGCGTCGACAACCTGCTGGACAAGGCGCCGCCGTATATCCAGAGCTGGACCGACGGCAATACCGACACGATGACCTACGACCTGCTCGGCCGCCGCTGGCATGCTCGCATCGGGTATCGTTTCTAAGCCACTCGCGTCGAAGTACTGACGCACCGCCGTTCCCGCGCCGCCGCCCTGGCCGCGCGGGAACGGCGAGCTCGCACACGGAATCAACATGCAACTATCTTTCTGGGTACGCCGTGCCCATAAATGGATCGGGCTGGTCATCGGCGTGCAGGCGCTGCTGTGGATGATCAGCGGCCTGTACATGGTCGTGGTACCGCTTGACGTGATCCACGGCGACCACCTCGCACACGTTTCAACCGAACCCCTCAAGCCGTCCGCGAACCGCATCGCGCAAGGCAAGCTGTCCGAGCTATATCCAGGCATCACGTCGGTGCGCCTGAAGAACATGCTCGGCAAGGAAGTCTACGAAATCAAGCAGGGCACCAACGCTGCCCTGGTCGACGCCACCACCGGCGCCAAGCTGAGCCCGCTCGACCGCGACACCATCATGGCGCTGGCGGAAGAATCCCATGTCGGCGAAGGCGAGATCCGGGGCATCGAATGGGTCACCAAGGCGCCGTCGGAAGTGGGCTCGCGCCCGGTGCCGCTGTGGGCCGTGCACTACGAGGAAGCAGGCGACACCACGCTGTACTACTCGCCGCACACCGGCGACCTGGTCGCGCGGCGCCATAACCTGTGGCGCTGGTTCGATTTCCTGTGGATGTTCCACATCATGGATTACGACACCCGCTCTGACGTCAACAACACCCTGCTGCGCATCGCATCCATTACCGCACTGGCGTTCGCGCTGAGCGGCGCATGGCTGCTGCTGTACAGCTTCCAGCGGAGGAAACGCGCATGACTCCCTTGATGCGAAAGATTCATAAATGGGTGGGCCTGGTCATCGCGATCCAGTTCGTGCTATGGGTGGCCAGCGGTGTTGTGATGAGCCTGCTGGACGCCAAAAAAGTGGCGGGCCGCGAGTTCCGCATCAAGCCCGCGGCGACGCAGAGCTGGCCGTCGAGCGCGCTGGCGGTCGATACCGTGCTGGCCAACAGCGCCGCCCAGGTGATGAACATCTCGTCGGGCTGGCTGCTCGACCAGCCGGTCTACCGCCTGGTCAACGACAAGGCAACCTGGATCATCAGCGCCGCCAGCGGCAAGCAGGTGATGATGGACGCGGCCCTGGCCACGCGCATCGCGCAGGCCTCGTACTCCGGCAGCGGCAAGCCGACCGGCGCGCGCCTGCTCAAGTACTCGCTGGAGACGCGCAAGCACAAGGAGCCGGCGTGGGCGATCGACTTCAGCGACGCCGACGACACCACGGTCTACGTCTCGGCCAACACCGGCAACGTGCTCGAACACCGGAACAGCACCTGGCGCCTGTTCGACTTCTTCTGGATGCTGCATATCATGGACTATGCGGAGCGCGAGGACTTCAACAACAAGCTGCTGGTGGGGAGCGCAATCGGCGGCCTGTTCATGGCGCTGACCGGCGTCTGGCTCCTGATCACCAGCTTCCGCCTGGCCGAATTCATTCCGAAGCGGCTGCGCCGCGTCAGCACGGTAAACGTGTTCGGCGACGACGGCAGCAAGCTGCGCGCGGTGGAAGCATCGAAAGGCGACACCGTGTTCCAGGCGCTGGCGCGCGACGGCCTGCAGCTGCCGTCCAACTGTGGCGGCGGCCAGAGTTGCGGCCTGTGCGAAGTGCGCTGCATCGGCAAGGCGCCGGAGCCGACCAGCTCGGACCGCGCGCTGCTCTCGCCTGAAAAGATCGCGGCCGGCTACCGCCTCGCCTGCAACCTGCCGGTCGATGGCAGCGTCGATGTCGAAGTGGCCGGCGGGGCCGCGCTGGCCAACGAATATGAAGCGACCGTCACCAGCATCAAGGCGGTCACGCCGTTCCTGCGCGAGATCACCATCCGCCCGAACGCGAAGGTCGACTGCCGTCCGGGTTCGTACATCCAGGTGCATGTGCCGGATTACACGCGCGAGGCGGGCCATATCGTCACGCCGGAGCACCACCAGGATGACTGGAAGGGTATCGAGCTGCCCGCGCGCCTGGTCAATCCGTCGCCGCTGCGCCGCTCGTATTCGCTGGCGGTGCCGGTTGAACAGGCTGGCGGCCAGCTGACCTTGCTGGTGCGCTTCATGCCGGGCCAGCAGCCTGGCAAGGGATCGAGCTACATGTACACGCTGAAGGAAGGCGACAGCGTGCGCTTCAGCGGATCGTTCGGCGACTTCGCGATCAAGCCGGGCGGGCGCGAGAAGGTATTCATTGGCGGCGGTGCCGGCATGGCGCCGCTGCGCGCGATGATCCACGCCCTGCTGCAGTCAGGCGCACGCGAGCCGATGCACTTCTGGTACGGGGCGCGCAGCCATCGCGATGCGCCGTATGTCGACGAAATGACCGCCTTCGCCGAGAAGCACCCGAACTTCAAGTGGCAGCTGGTGCTGTCGGACGAGAAGGAAGGGGTTCCCGGCGCGGCCATCGGCTACGTGCACGAAGCCGCGCGCGAAGCGCTGCTGCGCACCCACCCCGACCTGCACTCGTGCGACTTCTACCTGTGCGGACCGCCGGCCATGCTGGCCGCGACCCGCGCGCTGCTGAAGGATCTCGGCGTCAGCGACGAGCGGATCGCGTTCGACGACTTCAAGATCTGACCGGATCGGCGTCAAAATTCGGCGGATGGGCCATTCGTGCCCATCCGCCGGATGGGCATAGCCCCACAGCCGGCAGGGCCATTGCTTTATAATGTCGGCTCTCCAAATGCAATGAACCGCCATGCAATCCGCTACTCCCTACGTAAATATTGCCGCCTACAAATTTGTCACTTTTGACAATACTGAAGAGATGCGCCCGCAGTACCAGGCGGTCTGCGCTGAACTGAGCCTGAAAGGCACGATCCTGCTGACGCCCGAAGGCATCAACATGTTCCTGTCGGGTACGCGCGAGAACATCGACAAGTACCTGGGCTGGCTGCGCAGCGATGAGCGTTTCGCCGATATCGACGTCAAGGAAAGCCTGTCGGAAGAGCAGTCGCACAAGCGCATGCTGGTGAAGATCAAGAAAGAGATCATCACCATGCGCATGCCGCTGATTAAGCCCGAGCTTGGCCGCGCGCCCGCCGTCGAACCGGCAACGCTCAAGCGCTGGCTCGACCAGGGCCACGACGACAACGGCCGCCCGGTGGTGATGGTCGACACGCGCAACGCGTTCGAAGTGGATGTCGGCACCTTCAACAACACCATCGACTACCGTATCGACAAGTTCACCGAATTCCCGGAAGTGATCGCGGCGGCGAAAGAGGGATTAAGCGACAAGACGGTGGTCACGTTCTGCACCGGCGGCATCCGCTGCGAAAAGGCGGCGATCCACATGCAGGATATCGGCTACGAACATGTGTACCAGCTCGAAGGCGGCATCCTGAAATACTTCGAAGACGTCGGCGGCGAGCACTACACGGGCGACTGCTTCGTGTTCGATTACCGCACCGCGCTCAACCCGAAACTGGAGCCATCGACGACGGTGCAGTGCTTTGCCTGCCGCGCGATCGTGACGCCGCGCCAGCAGCTGGCGCCGGAGTACGTGTACGGCGTGTCATGCCCGCACTGCGCCGGCAACCCCGCGGCATCGGCCGGCCGGGCCGTTCCGCAGGACGCTTCGGAGAGCGCCGCCGATCAGCGGAAGTAAGAGGCGATCTGCGCCACGTCGGCGCTGGTCAATGTACCGGCCGCCGCGCGCAGGCGCAGGATCGCAATCAGGTAGTTATAGCGCGCCTGCGCCAGGTCGCGCCGCACCCCGGTCAGCTGCTGCTGCGCATTGAGCAGGTCGAGGTTGATCCGCACTCCCCCCTTGATGCTTTGTTCGGTGGCCCTGGTCAGCAGCTGGGCCGACGTTACCGCCTTGTCGAGCGCCTCGATGCGCGCCACGCTGCTCACCACCAGGCTGTGCGCCTTGCGCAGCTCCAGCATGATGCGGTCGACCTGCTGCTGCAGCTCGGCCTTGGCGCGTTCATGCGAGGCCACCGACTGGCGCGTGAGCGCACTGACCTGTCCACCCGAATACAACGGGACGTTAACCTGCACGCCGATCGAGCGGTTGGTGGTGTCCTGGGTATAGGTGTTGATTGTCTCCGCGTCGTTCTGCGAATAGCTGGCCACCAGGTCGATGCGCGGCGCGTGCCCGGCGCGGTTCTTCTGGATGTCCAGCCGGGCCGCTTCGACCGCCAGCGTAAAGGCGCGCAGGTCGGCGTTGTTGGCCCCGGCGATGGCGCGCCATTCTTCGAAGCCGGCCGGCGACAACGGCGCGAACCTGAAATCGGGATTGAGCCGCTGCAGGGTGCCAGGGTCCATGCCGATCACCGCCGCCAGCGCATTGCGGTTGGCCGTCACGGTGTCCTGCGCTTCCAGCACCATCGCTTCGGCCTGGTCCAGCTTGGCCGACGTCTCCAGCATGTCGGTGCGCGTGCCCTCGCCTTTTTCGAACAGCCGCGCGTTCACTTTCGACTGCTCGGCGTACATGTCGCGCTGCGCCCTGGCCAGCGCTAGGGCGTCGTCCGCCAGCAGCGCGTCGAGGTAGGCCCCTGCCACGCGCAGCACCAGCTCGCTGCCGTCGGCTTCGAACTGCGCCGCCGAGACATGCGACTGCACCCGCGCCTGGCGGTAGCGCGCGATCGCTTCCAGGTTCAGCAGCGGCTGGCGCAGCTGGACCACGGCGGAACGGCTGATGTAGCGCGGATGGGTGACGCTGGGAAGGCCGAGCGGGTCCATCCCTTCGACATCGGCGCGCACCCGGCTGGCCGAGTAGTTGGCGCCCAGCGACGGCAGCAAGCCGGCGCGGGCAACGTGCTTGTGCTCTTTGCCGTATTCGTTTTCGTAGTAATTCATCCGGTAGGTCGCGTCGTTCTTCAGCGCGGCCTGCCAGGCTTCGGTGAAGGTCACCGCGCCTGCGGCGGCGCTGCCCAGCGCCAGCGCGGCAGCAACTGCGGCGCGCAGCGCCAGCGACGATCCCCTGGTCATGTCTGCCATCCTTATTCCTCCGACAGCGAGGTGCGCGCGCGGTCGATCAGCGGCTTGAGCAGGTAGCTCATCATGGTCCGCTCGCCGGTCTTGATGAACAGGTCGACCGGCATGCCGGAGCGGATGTCGAGCTTCTTTTGCGCGATCAGCTTTTTGCCTTCCGGGGTCACGCTGGCTTTCATGCGGTAGTACGGCAGGCCGGTCTTCTCGTCGACCGAACGGTCGGCCGACACCTGCGTCACCACGCCGGGAATATGCGGGGTGCTGTTGGTATTGAAGGCCGAGAAGATCAGTTCGAGCGGCAGGCCGGGATGGACCTTGTCGATCAGGTTGACCGGCAGCTGGCCTTCGACGATGAGCGGGTCGTCGGCCGGCACCAGGTCCATCATCCGGAAGCCCGGGGCGATCACGCCGCCGCGGGTGAATACGCTCAGGCCCACCACGGTGCCGTCGACCGGCGCGCGCACTTCGGCGTTGGCCAGGTCGTATTCGAGCGCGGTCATGCGGCTGCTCAGCGCCTCCGCTTCACGTTCGGCTTCGGACAGCGTCGAGCGCACTTCCTTCTGGTATTCCTGCTGGCGCTGGGTGCGGCGCAGCGCCATCTCCATCACCTGGCGCTGGGCGCGGCCGATATTGCCGATGTCTTCGGACAGCATGCCGCTGGTCTGCGCATAGGTGCGTTCGATCTCGAGCAGGCGGCTGCGCGCGACATAGCCTTCCCTTGCCAGGTCGCGCATGTTGTCGAGCTGCTCCTTCAGGATCGCCATCTGCTGCTTCTTGCTGTCGCGCGATTCCTGCAGGCCGGCGGTCTGCATTTTCAGGCCGGCGACGTTCTCGTCGAGCGCGCCCAGTTCGGCCTGCAGCGCCGACTGGCGCGACGCCAGCAGCGAGTTTTGCAGCGCGATGCTGGCGGCCACGCGCGGGTCGTTTTTGATCGGTTCCAAAGACGGCGGCACGGCCAGCGTCTTTTTGCCTTCCAGTTCGGCGCGCAGGCGCGCTTCGGTAGCGCGTGCGTTCACATACTGGACGCGCGTCACGTCAGCCTGCGACCTGGCCTGCACGTCGTTCATGCGCACCAGGACCTGGCCTTTCTTGACGGCGTCGCCCTCCCTGACCAGGATATCGGAGACGATGCCCCCGTTCAGGTGCTGCACGCTTTTGCGGTTGCTTTCCGAGGTCACTGTGCCGCTTAGCGGTACGCCCTTGTCGAGCGGCGCAAACGAGGCCCACAGCATGAACAGGCCAAAGCCCAGCAGCAGTACCCACCAGCCGACCCGGCTGTACGCGCTCGCATCGGTGTTGACGGTCAGCGGCTCCACGTCGTGCGCAATCACCTCGGTTGGCGGCTCTTTGCCCAAAAGTTTCATGGTCATTCCTGTTCAGTCGTTGTGCGGGCCGGGGCCGCCTGGGCCGCTTGCGCCTGCACCTGCTTCTGGTTCGCCTCGTTCAACGCCGCGATCACCTGCGCGGTCGGGCCGAACATCTGCGCCACACCGTCGCGCAGCAACAGCAGCTTGTTGGTCGCGGCCAGCGCGCTGGTGCGGTGGGTGATCAGGACGATGGTCTTGCCGTGCTGGCGCAAGTCGCCGATGGCCGCCACCAGTGCCGCCTCGCCGACATCGTCGAGGTTTGAATTCGGTTCGTCGAGCACGATCAGGGCCGGGTCGCCGTACATCGCGCGGGCCAGTCCGAGGCGCTGGCGCTGCCCGCCCGACAGGCCGGCGCCGCCGTCGCCCAAAGGCGTGTCGTAGCCCTGCGGGAAGTGCAGGATCATCTCGTGCACGCCGGCGCGCTTGGCGGCCTGGACCACCTTGGCCGGATCCATGTCGCCGAAGCGGGCGATGTTGTCGCTGACGGTGCCGGCGAACAGTTCAATGTCTTGCGGCAGGTAGCCGATGTGCGGACCGAGCTCGCCCTTGTTCCAGGTGAAGATATCGGCGCCGTCGAGGCGCACCTTGCCGACGGCTGCGGGCCAGACGCCCACCAGCAGCCGGGCCAGGGTCGACTTGCCCGAGCCGCTCGGGCCAATCACCCCGACCACGTCGCCCGGCGCGATGGCAAACGACACGCCCTTGATGACCGCGACCTTGGAGCCCGGCGGCGCCGCGGTAACGTTCTCGACCGTGACGGCGCCCAGCGGCTTCGGCAGTTCCATCCCGGCCTCGCGTTCCGGGTTGTCGGCCAACAGCTTGACCAGGCGATCGTAGGAACTGCGGGTGGTGCTGAAGCTCTTCCAGACCCCGATGACCTGCTGGACCGGCGCCAGCGCGCGGCCGACCAGGATCGACGCGGCGATCATCATGCCCGGCGTGATCGTCCCTTCGATGGCCAGCAAGGCGCCATAGCCGAGCACCAGCGACTGCAGCGAGACCTGCACGAACTTGGTGACAGCGTTGACGACGCCGGCTTTTTCGCTTGCTTCGGCCTGAAGGTGCAGGAATTTGCCATGCAGCTTGAACCAGCGGTTCATCAGGTTCGGCAGCATGCCCATCGATTCGATGACTTCGGCATTGCGCAGGTTGTTGGTGGCCAGCGTGGTCGACTGGATCGCCATCGTGTTCGCGTCGGCCAGCGGCGCGCGGGTGACCTTTTCGTTGATGTAGGCCAGCAGCACGAGCACCATGGTGCCGCCCAGCGCGAAGAAGCCAAGCGACGGCTCAAAGAAGAAGATGACGATCAGGTAGACCGGGAACCAGGGTGCGTCGAAAAACGCGAACAGGGCGTTACCGGTCAGGAACTGGCGAATGCTGGTCAGGTCAGTCAGCGCCTGGCCGGCATTGCCGCCGCCTTTTTTCAGGCTTTGCTCGAAGGCGGCGGAATACACGCGCTTGTTGAGCTGCATGTCGAATTTGGCGCCGACGCGCACCAGCACAAAACTGCGCACCATTTCGAGCGCGGCCATCAACAGGAAGGCGCCCAGCATCATCACCGTCAGCATCAGCAGGGTGACTTCATTCTGGCTGGCCAGTACCCGGTCATACACTTGCAGCATGTAGATCGAAGGAACCAGCATTAACAGGTTGGTGACCGCGCTGAAGGCGCCGACCGTGTAAAACGTGCTTTTAAACGAAGCGAGCGCCATCTCGATTTCGTTCTGGGGATTGCGAAGCTTGATTTTCATTGTTGGGCAATCTGGCAAAACAGCAGTTGGACGACAGGCCATCGGGCCACGCGCCATTCTCCATAGGGAAAGAGACTGAAGGCAACATATTATCGCTCAAACCTCGGCGGATGTGACGCACGTCACATTAATACGACGTCAAACCATAAAAAAACCCCACAGCCTTGCGGTGCGGGGTTGTTCGCTGCGCCATCGGCATCCCCGCATAAGCGGGAATGCATTTCCGGAGAAATTAAACGATGAAGAAGGTATTGCTGTCGGCGCCGAATTCCACCAGGTTGGTGATGCCAACGGTGCCGGTCAGGCGCACCACGATATCGGTTGCTGCCTGCTGGAACACATAGCTGCTGCCAAGGTATTCGAAGACAACTACCTCGCCGGCGGTTTCGGCCGCAGCATCGGCAATCGCGATCGCCGCGCCGATAGTGGATGGCGCGCCGCCAGCGAAGGTCAGCACGCCGTTGGTGATGGTACCGCTGGTGACAGCCGAATTGACATTGGCGACCACGGAACCGGCGCCGAATGCAATCACGTCGGCATCGGCGCGGGCGGCGATGGCTGGCGCGGAATCGCCCGTCATCGAGACCGGGTCGGCCTTTTCCATCGTGCCGATCGACTCGAAATTGGTCGCCGTCGACTTGCTGCCCGCGTG
>DASWSX010000244.1:0-21400 GCA_036402435.1 Telluria sp.
CCGAAGTCCGGTGCGCCTTCGCCTTCCATCAGCGCGATCAGCTCGGCCGCATTGACCGGGTTCGGGTCCGGATGATGGCCGCCAAAGTCCTCCAGCGGCGTGCCGTTGATGACGGTGCCGGCAGGCGCCCCGAGCATGCCTTCAATGATGGCGCGCGCATACGGGCCGGAGACAGCACCCATGCCGTCGAAGCACATCCTGAACCGGCCCGCGAACAGCGACCGGATTGCATCGAAGTCGAACAGCTCCTGCATCAGTTCCGCATAATCGGCCACAGGGTCGATGACTTCAACCTCCATGGCTTCGATGCGCGTAACCCCGAGCCGTTCCAGGTCGACCGGGCCTTCGTCGCTGATGTCGTAGCTGGCCAGTGTCAGCGTATTGCTGTAAATGGCTTCGGTAACGCGCTCTGGCGCAGGTCCGCCATTGGCGGTGTTGTACTTGATGCCGAAGTCGCCGTGCGGCCCGCCCGGGTTATGGCTGGCAGAAAGGACAATGCCGCCGAAGGCGCCGTGCTTGCGCACCACGCAGCTGAGCGCCGGCGTCGAGAGGATGCCGCCCTGCCCCACCAGCACCTTGCCCACGCCATGCGCGGCGGCGATGCGCAGGATGACCTGGATGGCCTGGCGATTGAAGTAGCGCCCGTCGCCGCCCACGACCAGGGTCTGGCCTTGAAAGTCGACGAGGGTATTGAAGATGGCCTGCACGAAGTTCTCGAGGTAGCCTGGCTGCTGGAACTCGGTCACCTTCTTGCGCAGGCCCGAGGTGCCGGGACGTTGTCCGGCAAAGGGAGCTGTGTGGATCGTATGGATGGTCATTTTTGTCGTCCTGTCGGCTGGTCTTATGTTGGCAAGACGATACGACAGGACGAAAAATGACGGCGCATGGATTGAGGCCCGTTACTTGGCCGCAGGCGCCTTGTCGGTCACGAACAGCGTCAGGACGCCGGCCAGGATCATGCAGGCGCCGCCCAGCATCAGCGTCTTGACGGTATGGCCGGCGAAGAACTGCGTTGTCACCCATCCGAGCAGCAGGCCGCTGACGATCTGCGGGATCACGACGAAGAAGTTAAACAGGCCCATGAAATAGCCCATGCGCTTCGCAGGCAGCGCGCCGGCCAGGATCGCGTATGGCATGGTCAGGATGCTGGCCCATGCGATGCCCACGCCGATCATCGGATAGATCAGGGTCTGCTTGTCGGTGATCAGGAAGATGCTCATGAGGCTGAGGCCACCGATGACCAGGCAGGTGGTGTGCACGAATTTGCGGCTGGTGGCGCGGGCGAACACCGGCAGGATGAAGGCCGCGAGTGCCGACACGCCGTTGTACACGCCGAACATGATGCCGACCCAGTTGCCTGCGTCCTGGTAGCCGGCCGACTGCGCGTCGGTGGTGCCCCAGACGTTGTCCGCCACCGCGGTCCCGGTGTAGATCCACATCGCGAACAGCGCGATCCAGGTGAAGAACTGCACCGCCGCCAGCTGCACCATCGTCTTCGGCATCTTGGCGAAGCCGCCGAGGATTTCCGTGATCGCGTTGCCAAGGCCGCCGGCGGCCTTGCGCTCGGCGCGGAATACCGCCAGGTCCTCAGGCGGCGCTTCCTTGGCCGTGAACACGGTCCACATCACCGACAGCAGGTACACCACGGCGCCCGCGTAGAACGAGTAGCGCACGGTGTCCGGGATCATGCCGTCGACCGGCACGTTACTTACCGCGAAATAGTCGGAGAAGATCGTCGGCAGAAGCGACGCCACCACCGCGCCGCAGCCGATGAAGAAGGTCTGCATCGCGAAGCCGGCCGTCTGCTGGCTGGTATCGAGCTTGTCGCCGACGAACGCGCGGAACGGCTCCATCGACACGTTGATTGCGGCGTCCATCATCCACAGCACCGCAACCGCCATCCACAGGCTGGTCGAATTAGGCATCATGAACAGCGCGATCGACGCGAAAATCGCGCCGAGGAAGAAGAACGGACGGCGGCGGCCCCAGTACGGGTGCCAGGTGTTGTCGCTCAGGTACCCGATCACCGGCTGCACCAGCAGGCCGGTGACCGGCGCGGCGAGCCAGTACAGCGGCAGGTCGTCGGGCGACGCGCCCAGGGTCGAGAAAATGCGGCTGGTGTTCGCGTTCTGCAGCGCGAAGCCGAACTGGATTCCGAAGAATCCGAAGCTCATGTTCCACAGCTGCCAGAAGCTCAGGCGCGGCTTGAGCGTTGATAGTTCCATCTTCATTGCGTTGTCCCCAAATAGACCTGCCCAGTTCCGGGCCTTTGATTCGATTGCCGTTCGCCGGCTTGCCGCGACCGCCACCCTACACTCGCCTGCATGATATCCGATCATCCGCTGCAGAAAACCGCGGCTGGTCTACCAGCCGCCGATTGCAACGACATAATGCGTATTCAGGGTATGTTCGGTCCTGCGGGAAATGCGGGTAGGCGGGATGGCAGAGATTTGTAGCAAAATAACATGGCGATTTCTGGGTGTCAATCCAATCTGCTCCATAGTAGAATGACTAGAGAATGACAATAAAAAGAATCTTTTTGTAGTCAAATAACAAAATATAGACGGGGACACTCATGCTTGATATGCAAAAGCGCCTAAGCAATTCCTTTTTCGCGATCATCGGCCTGCCATCGACGGCCATGGGCTTCGCACTGTGCATCCAGATTTCGGCGCTGAGCTGGCTGCTGAGCACCAAGTACAACCTCCAGATCCATGAGATCGGCATCGTCTGGGCCGCTGGCCCGCTGGCCGGCATCCTGGGCCAGGTGATCATCGGCTTCATCAGCGACAAGACCTGGTTCTGGGGCGGACGGCGCAGGCCATTCATCATGATCGGCGGGACGCTTGCGGCGCTGATGGTGTTCCTGCTGCCGCGTATCGACATGGTCAGCGAAGTGCTCGGCATCGGCAACCTGCTGGTAGTCGCGGTGATAGTCGCGCTCACGCTCGACCTGTCGATCAACATCGGCTTCAACCCTACCCGCTCGCTGATTGCCGACGTCACGCCGGATGGCGAGGCGCGCACCCGCGGCTTTACGTGGATGCAGACGATCTCCGGCTTCTGGGGCGTGATGGCGTACCTGATCGGCGCCTTCATCGACAACTACGCGCTGATCTCGGTCGGCGTGGTGATCGTGTTCGCGTTCTCGATCGTGCCGATGTTCTTCGTCGAGGAACCGCGCGTGCTGGCCACGCCAAGCGAAACAGCGGCGGCTACCGGCACCGAATGGGGCCAGCTGTGGCGCATCTACTTCGCGCACGGCTTCTCGTGGATCGGCGTGCAGGCCATGTTCGTGTACATCATCGCCTTCATCCAGCAGCACATCGTGCCGGCCGGCGTGACGGCGGCTGAAGCTTCGGCGCAGTCGGGCAAGGTCATTGCGATTTCGTTCGCCGTGATGAACGTCGTAGGATTCGTACTGCCGGCACTGGTGCTCGCGCCGCTGGCCGTGAAGTTCGGGCGGGTCCGCACGCAAGCGGCCTGCGTCTCCATCATGGCGCTGGCTTACTTCGGCATCGCTCTTGTCGCGCGCACGCCGTCGATGCTGTACGTGATGATGGCGCTGGTCGGCATCGGCTGGGCCGCGATTGTCAGCCTGCCGTTTGCGATCATGAGCGAGAAGGTCGACAAGAGCCGCATGGGCTACTTCATGGGCCTGTTCAACCTGTCGGTCGTGATACCGCAACTGCTGTCGACCGGGATTGGCTTTGTGCTGAACCGCTCGGCCGACAAGGGTGTGCTGTTTGTGATCTGCGGTGCATGCCTGGCGGTGTCTGGCGCACTGTGGATGTTCGTTAGCGAAAAGCAGAAAGCGGGCGCGGTGTCGCCGGTGCTGGCTGCCTCCCATTGAAGACCAACTGAAAGCACTGACTATGCGATCGTTTATCAAGCCTGCCGTACGCCTGCTGCTCGGCGCCCTGTTGTCCGCCCCTGCCATCGCCGCCGACACGGCGCCGGCCGCCCGGCCATCCACCGCCCTTCCCGGCGTGAAGCTGCTCGCCTCCGAGCTGGATATGCCCGGCCTGGACCGCAAGCGCCAGGTGCGGCTCTACCTGCCGCCGGGTTACGCCACATCGGGCAAGCGCTACCCGGTGCTGTACATGCACGACGCCCAGAACCTGTTCGACAACGCCACCTCCTACGCAGGCGAATGGAAAGTCGACGAGACGATGGACGCGCTGGCGAAGTCGGGCGAGCTGGAACTGATCGTGGTCGGCATCGACAACGGCCAGGCCAGGCGCATGACGGAACTAAACGCATGGAGCAGCCCGCGCTTCGGCACGGCCGAAGGCGAGCAGTACATGGACTTCATCGTCAAGGTGCTCAAGCCGATCATCGACAAGGACTACCGCACACTACCCGACCGCGCCAACACGGCGATCATGGGCAGCTCGATGGGCGGCCTGATCTCGCACTATGCGATCAACCAGTACCCGAACGTTTTCAGCAAGGCGGGCGTGTTCTCGCCGGCTTACTGGACGGCGACGCCGGTCTACGACTTCGTTGCGGCCAAGCCGGTGCCGAAAGATGCGCGCGTGTACATGCTGATGGGGAGCGAGGAAGGCGATTCGATGGTGCCCGATGCGCAGCGCATGGCTACGTTGATGGCAAAAACCGGGCATCCGGCGAACAACCTCACCTTCAAGGTCGTGCCGGGCGCAAAGCATAACGAGGGTTTCTGGAGCGGCGAGTTCCGCGAAGCGGTGCTGTGGATGTTCGCACCTAAGTAATTCTATAGGTAGGGCGGACACCGTGCGCCCCCTTGGACTTACTCCGCCGCTGGACCCTTGCGGTGCGGCTTCTTGAACTTAGGGCCGCCGGCCTTCGGGCCGCCTTCCTTGCGTGGACCAGCCGGCTTCTTCACCGCGGGCTTTTCGCCGTCGCGCGTGATGTTCAGCTGCTGGCCCGCGACCCACACCTTCTTCAGGTGCTCGATCAGGTCCGGCGACAGGTCCGCAGGCAGGTCGAGCGTGCTGTAGTCGTCGTAGATCTCGATACGGCCGATGTTGCGCGACTCGATACCCGCTTCGTTCGCGATCGCGCCGACGATGTTGCCCGGCTTGACGCCATGCGAATGGCCCACTTCGATACGGAAGCTGCCCATGCCCTCTTCCTGCGGACGCGCCACGCGTTCGCGGTCACGCTTGAACGGCGCTGCGGCTGAAGGAGAATCGAAACGCGGCGCGCGTGGCGACGACGATTCTTCTTTCCATGCCGCCGGTGCCTTCGCTTCGCGGTCCTGCTTCTCCAGCAGCAGCGGGATATCGCCGCGCGCCAGTTTGGCCAGCGCCGCTGCGATCTCGATCGCCGGCACATTCTGCTCGCTCTCGTATTCCTCGATCAGCGATCGGAAGACATCCAGCCCGCCCAGCGCCAGCGTCTCCGCGATCTGGTCCTTGAACTTCGCGATACGTACGTCGTTGACCGCCTTGATGGTCGGCAGCGTCATCAGGGTGACAGGCTGGCGCGTCGCGCGCTCGATCGCCTTCAGCAGCCCACGCTCGCGCGGGGTGATGAACAGGATCGCGTCGCCGCTGCGCCCGGCACGGCCGGTACGGCCGATGCGGTGGGTGTAGCTCTCCGGGTCCGACGGGACGTCATAGTTGATCACGTGGCTGATGCGCTCGACGTCGAGGCCGCGTGCGGCAACGTCGGTCGCCACCAGGATGTCGATCTTGCCCTGTTTGAGCTGTTCGATGGTGCGCTCGCGCTGCGTCTGCTGCATGTCGCCGTTGATGGCGGTCGCCGCGAAGCCGCGCGCCTGCAGCCTGGTTGCCAGTTCTTCGGTACCGAGCTTGGTGCGCGCGAAAATGATCATGCCGTCGAACGGCTCGGCTTCGAGGATGCGCGTCAGCGCTTCGAGCTTCTGCATGCCGCTCACCAGCCAGTAGCGCTGCGTGATGTTCTCGGCGGTGCCGGTCTTGGCGGCCACCGTCACTTCCTGCGGGTCGCGCAGGTAGGTCTTGGCGATGCGCTTGATCGGCGCCGGCATCGTGGCCGAGAACAGCGCGGTCTGGCGCGTCGCCGGGGTCTTCTGCAGGATCTGCTCGACGTCGTCGATGAAGCCCATGCGCAGCATTTCGTCGGCCTCGTCCAACACCAGCGTCTTCAGCTTCGACAGGTCGAGCGAGCCTTTTTCAAGGTGGTCGATGACGCGGCCTGGCGTGCCGACGACGACGTGCACGCCGCGGCGCAGGGCCGACAGCTGCGGGCCGTAGCTCTGGCCGCCGTAGATCGGCAGCACGTGGAAGTCCTTGATGTGGGTGGCGTACTTCTGGAACGCCTCGGCCACCTGGATCGCCAGTTCGCGCGTCGGCGCCAGCACCAGTGCCTGCGGCGACTGCTGCTTGATGTCGATATTCGACAGGATCGGCAGCGCGAACGCCGCGGTTTTACCGGTACCGGTCTGGGCCTGTCCGAGCACGTCGCGATTGGCCAGCAGCAGCGGGATGGTGGCGGCCTGGATCGGCGATGGCGTTTCGTAGCCAACCTCTTTCATTACCTTGAGGACAGCGGCTGAAAGGTTCAGGTCGGAAAACAGCGGAAGGGGGGTGTCGGACATTGGAGGTACTCGCTAAATGGTGCTAAACCTCCAGTTTACTCTGTTGTAGGGATTGGCGGGGCGCAAACTCGAAAGAGGGATGCCTTGGGGAAAGGCATTTCCAACGCTGGTACAGGGCAGGCGGATGCGCGCCAGCGCTTATCCGCCCTACCCACACGTCTGTTCGCAGGGCGGATAAGGCGCAGCCGCATCCGCCGCTTCACTAACGCTTGCCTGCGGCCTTGACCAAATCGATAAACTCGGCGTGGCTCGGCATGACATCCACGCACTTCCTGATGACAGAAGACGTCTCCTCGAGATATGCCGCGACTTCCTTCTCGTCGATAAGGTCCACCAGCGGATGATGCCGGCGCGGCTTCAGTCCCTGCCCGTGCATCACCTGCAGCCAGCCCACTTCCGCAAACAGCTCATTGTTGTCGCGGATGATGCGGCCGTGCGCCTGGTACAGGTCCATCTTGCGGCGCAGCGTTTCCGGGATCTCCATCGTGCGGCAGTAGTCCCAGAACGGCGTGTCGTTGCGCGTCGTCGCGTGGTAGTGCAGGATCAGGAAGTCGCGGATGCGCTCGACTTCAAAGTCCGACTGGCGATTGAACTCGTCAATATCGGCCTGGTCCAACCCATCATCAGGGAAGAAGGTGATCAGGCGCGCCACGGCGGTCTGGATCAGGTGAATGCTGGTCGACTCGAGCGGCTCCATGAAACCGGACGAGAGCCCGACCGCGACCACGTTCTTGTTCCAGGTCTTCTTGCGCTTGCCGGCGGCAAAGCGCAACAGCTTCGGCTCGGCCAGCGGCTTACCGTCCAGGCTGGACATCAGTATCGATGCCGCCTCGTCGTCGCTCATGAACTTGCTGGAGAAGACATGGCCATTGCCGGTGCGGTGCTGCAGGCCGATGCGCCACTGCCATCCGGCCGGGCGCGCGGTGGCGCGCGTGTAAGGCAGTAAATCCGGGCCAAGTTCGCAGGGCACCGCATAGGCGCGGTCGCACGGCAGCCAGTGGGTCCAATCCTCGAAGCCGGTGTTCAGCGCCTGCTCGATCAGCAGCCCGCGGAAACCAGTACAGTCGATAAACAGGTCGCCGGTGATGTGCTCGCCATTTTCCATGACGATGGCGCCAATTCCGCCGTCGGCGCGCAGAGTCGTGTCGACCACCTTGCCTTCGGTGCGCACCGCGCCGTGCGCTTCACTGAACTTGCGCAGGTAGCGCGCGTACAGGCCGGCGTCGATGTGGAACGCGTAGGTAATCTCGGACAGGGGGGAGTTGGCCATGTCCAGCGCCGGACGCATGAACTTGCTGCTGCGCGCGGCCATCCGGTTGATCGAATACGCCTCGATGTCGGGCGCCTTGCCTTCCGCATGCATCTTCAGCCAGTACTGGTAGAAGTCGAGCGTTTCAAGGTTGCGCCCGAAGTTGCCGAAGCCGTGCATGTAGTTGTCGCCGATTTTTCCCCAGTCGACGAATTCGATGCCGAGCTTGAAGGTGGCGCGGGTTTCGCGCACAAACTCGTCTTCGTTAATGCCCAGCACTTCGTTGAAGCGCCGGATCATCGGAATAGTCGACTCGCCCACGCCGACAGTGCCGATCTCGTCCGATTCGACCACGCGGACCGCGCACTTGCTTCCGAGGATCTTCGACAGTGCCGCAGCCGCCATCCAGCCCGCGGTGCCGCCGCCGACGATCACAATATTTTTCATCATGTTTCGTGCCTGATATCCGAAATAAATAAAAAAAACCCCTCCCCAGGATAGCCTGGAAAGGGGTTTCTATCCGTCAGCCTACAGATTACATCTTGTAGTTCACGCCGAACAGGATGGTCTTGCCGTACTGAACTTCTTCGATGATGTTGTCCTTCGTCTTGCGATAGCGCTTGAAGGTGGCATCGGTCAGGTTGTTCATCGACAGGTTGAACGACAGGTTCTTCAGCGGGCCTTCCTGGAACTCGTAACCGAGTTGCAGGTCGACGATACGCTCAGCGGCGATGTACGTTGGGGTACGGTCACCAGTGAAGGTCGATACTTCGCCGACGAAGTCGGAACGGTAGCGGTTAGCTACGCGTGCCGAGAAACCATGCTTCTCGTAGTACAGCGTCAGGCTGGCGACTTTTTCCGACAGGCCAGGCAGTGGCATTTTGCCCGAACCGCCTTCAGCCGTGTCAGGCAGGCTGACCGAGCTGGTGGTGTAGGCCGCGTTGGCAACCGCGCCGAAGCCGTCCAGGTAACGGGTGACCATGCTGAACGGCAGCGATGCGGTCGCTTCGATACCCTTGATGTTGCCGCCCGAACCGTTGACCGGTGCGGTGAATTCGCCGATGGTCGATGCCAACACTGGGGTACCAGGGGTGAGGAACGGGCTGAAATCGTACGCGCGCTGGGTCTCGATGATGTAGGTGTCGAGCTTCTTGTAGAAGCCGGCTACGCTCATGTACGCCTTGTTGTCCCAATAGCGCTCGTACGAAACGTCCAGGCCCTTGGCGCGGAACGGATCGAGTTCTGGATTGCCGCCGCTGCCGCTGTAGATGCCCTTGGTGGTATCGACGCCGAAGCCATTGCTTGCGCGCATAGCGTTCATCGTTGGGCGAGCCATGATTTTCGACAGCGACAGGCGCAGGGACTGCTGGTCAGCGATGTCCAGGATGAAATTTGCGCTAGGCAGGATGTCAGTGTAGCTCTTACCAGCGGTGTACGTAGTCGCTGGACGGGTCGCATCGCTGGTACCCGAGGCCTTGTCCACCGAGTACGCAGTCGAATCCTGCTTGGTGTTCAAAACCTGCAGGCCAACCGCGCCGCGCAGCGGGAAGCCGCCGAGCGTCGAGTCGATGTTCATCTTGGTGAAGACCGTGGTGATCTTCTCGTTGACGATCCAGTCCTTGTTGTAGATGTCCGGATGCAGCTTCTGCTTCAGGTCGTAGATGTCGTTCATGCTTGCAACTGCGTCGAACACTGGCACGACGATGCCGGTGTCGCCGGCAACGCCGGTGCCCGTGCCTGGAATTGCAGCGGTAGCGAAACGGCCGCCGCCCTTGACTGCCAGCAGTGCTTCGGTGAATTCACGCTGCTTCGAACGGTCGGAGTAGTTGACGCCGATGTCGATGTTGCTGAAGAACATGCCTTCAGGCAGGTCACGCTTGCCCGAGAAACGGATCGCCTTGATCTTGTCTTCCACCATTGGTGCTTTGGTGTAGCCAGCCTGGATGTCGCCGCCGCCCCAACCCTGTACGTCGGTCAGTTTGGTGATGTTGCGGTCCGAGTAGTTCAGGCCGGTGCCAAATACGTGGCTGCCCGCGGTGAACGAGACGGTGTCGAGCTGGTTGACGCTGGCGGTTCCGGCGTAGGTCTCGGTGTTGCGGCCGTCGCGCTTGGCCTCATTGAAGCTCAGGTCGGCTTGGGCGGTCCAGACCGGGTTGACGCGGAACTTGGTGTTCCAGCCCAGCGAGATCATGTCGTCGACGCTCTTCTCAGCATCGTTACGGATGATCGGACGCACGTTGTTGAACGCACCGCTGGTGGCTGCGCCGCCGGCGATGACGGCGTTAACCAGCTGGCCTGGACGATCGGTCGGGCTGGTAGCGTCAACGTAACCGTCGTTCAGCGGCGCCTGGAAGCCGTAGGTGACCTTGTTGCGGTCGTACTTCGAGTAGAACACGTCGAGGGTCGAATTCAGGTCGCGGTTCGGGCGGAACTGGACAACTGCCATCGCGCCGTCGCGGGTCTGCTCTTCGATATTGGTGAACGCGCCGAAGCCGTTGTACGGAACCTTGACGGTCTGGCCGTTGAAGGTAGCGTCGCCGCTGCCCCACGATTCAAACTTGGTCGTCGCGCCGCTGGTGCTGTCGAGGCGGGCAAAGCCCAGTGCCAGGCCGATGGTGCGGTTAGCGAACTGGTCGATGTAGGAAACGCTGAAGCGGTTGCCCTTGCCTTCGCTGTCCAAACCAACACCGTTCTTTTCGCGGCGGTAGTTAACAGCGACGGTGCGCTTGCCGAAGTCCAGCGGACGAACGGTTTGCAGGTCGACGGTGCCCGACAGGCCCTGGCCGACGAGTGCGCCGTCAGGCGTCTTGTAGATGACCACGCCCGACAGCAGTTCTGCCGGATACTGGTCGAATTCCACGCCACGGCTGTCGCCGGTCGACACTTGTTCGCGGCCGTTCAGCAGTGCGGTGGAGAAATCTGGGGACATGCCGCGGATCGACACGGCCGAAGCACGGCCGCCGGAGCGCTGTGCGGTCACGCCTGGCAGGCGGGCGATCGACTCGGCGATGCTCTGGTCTGGCAGCTTGCCGATGTCTTCAGCCGAAATCGCCTCAACGATCGAATCCTGGTTTTTCTTGACGGAGATTGCCGCCTCGATACCGCGACGGATACCGGTCACGACAACCGACTGGACCGGCGCCGCGGCAGCCGGGTCAACCGGCGCTGCTTCTTGAGCAAAGGCCGAACCAGCCATTGCGGATACAAAAATGGCGCAACCAGCTGCCACTGGGCTCAGCCTGAATGCTACCTGGCCAGCCTTGTTCGTTAACTTATTCATTTGTCCCCTCGTTCATCAGTACTACACATAACCCGTTTCTTGGCAGCTTATTTACGGGATCCATTTACCTAGCGTTACAACATGCTCGATAATAATTTTGTACTAAAACTAGATGCACTGTCAACGACAGTTGTATCGCACTACCAAAATGCGACAATTCTACTAAAACGCGGCCAGCACAAGGGCTAACACGTTGTATTTCGGGTACAAAGGCGAGATATGCATGATGTAGTACGACTACATTTTTGCCTTTTCGCACTATCGATGCGCACAATTGCACCAAATGAGGGCGAAACTTTTCCGGCTAGACAATATTTACAAGCACGCGATCTGGTCCGGGGAACTGAGTCGAACCCAGGAGATGAAGCAGGTGTACCTAAACTAGCGTATTTACCCTGCGTTACAGCGGGCTGAACCTGCGCGGATTGATGGTGTTTTCATTCTGTAGTATTCTCGAATGGAAAAGAAATGCTGTAACCGAACTACGGCGAAATAAGAGCGAGACGCGACGAAAACCGCCGCAACTTTCATGCAGCTACACACGCAACGCAGCCCGGCGATGGCCGGGCGTGAAACACAAACCCAAAAACTGACGGAGACAACGATGAAGAAGCTCACCCTGATCCTGCTGGCCGCCTGTGCCGTTTCGGCCCCGGGAATCGCGGCCGCGAAGGACTATCGCATCGAGCACATGGAGCCGCCGTTCTGGTGGGCCGGGATGCAGGAGAAGAAGGTGCAGCTGATGGTGCACGGCAAGCAGATCGCGGACCTCGAGCCGTCCCTGAGCTACCCGGGCGTGCGCATCGCGTCGGTCGTCCGCGTCCCCAACAAAAATTATCTGTTTGTCGACCTGATCGTCGAGCCGGGCGCGGCGCCGGGTAAATTCGACATCGTGTTCAAAGACGGCGCGGACAGCGTCAAGTACACCTACCAGCTGCTGGAGCGCGAAAAGGGTTCAGCTACGCGCGTAGGCTTCAACAGCACCGACGCGATCTACCAGATCATGCCCGACCGCTTCGCCAACGGCGACCCGTCCAACGACAGCCTCAAGCCGATGGCCGACAAGCTCAATCGCGGCAACGGCGGCGGACGCCACGGCGGCGACCTGAAGGGGATCATGAACAGCCTCGATTACATCGCCGGCATGGGCTTCACGCAGCTGTGGCCGACGCCGGTGGTCGAGAACGACATGCCCGCTTACTCCTATCATGGCTACGCCGCGACCGACCATTACAAGGTCGACCCGCGCTACGGCAGCAACGAGGACTACCGCAAGCTGACGCAGGAAGCGCGCAAGAAAGGCATCGGCATGATCCAGGACGTGGTGCTGTCGCATATCGGCAGCGGCCACTGGTGGATGAAGGACATGCCGACGCCGGACTGGACCAACCACGGCGGCAAATTCGTCCCGACCATGCACCACCGCGTCGCCGTGCAGGACCCGTACGCATCGAAAGCGGACAGCGCCAACTTCACCACCGGATGGTTCTCGAACGGCATGCCGGACATGAACCAGACCAATCCGCTGGTGGCCAACTATCTCATTCAGAACAACATCTGGTGGATCGAATATGCCGGCCTGTCGGGACTGCGCATCGACACCTACGGCTATTCGGACAGCACCTTCCTGACCGAATACACGCGCCGCCTGATGGCCGAGTACCCGAACCTGAATATGGTCGGCGAGGAGTGGCACAAGTCGCCGGCGGTGGTGTCGCGCTGGCAGAAGGGCAAGGTCAACTTCGACGGCTATACCAGTTCGCTGCCAAGCCTGATGGACTTCCCGATGGCCGAAGCGATGCGCACTGCGCTCGCCAGCAAGGACACCGGCTTCACCGACGTGTATGAAACCCTGTCGCAGGATTACCTGTATCCGAACGCGGGCAACCTGGTTCTGTTCGAGGGTAACCACGACATCTCGCGGCTGTTCAGCGTGGTCGGCGAAGACCTGGGCCTGTACAAGATCAACCTGGCGTTCGTGATGACGATGCCGCGCATCCCGCAGTTCTATTACGGCACCGAGGTGCTGATGACCAGCGCGACCGGCGCGCGCAACGACGCCAGCTACCGCGAGGACTTCCCGGGCGGCTGGGCCGGGGACAAGGTCAGCGCCTTTACCGGTACGGGCCTGAGCGGCCAGCAGCGCGAGGCGCAGGCGTTCGTCCGGAAGCTGGTCAACTGGCGCAAGTCGCAGCCGGTCATCCATCACGGGAAGACGATGCACTTCGGCGCGGAGGATGGCACCTATGTCTACTTCCGCTACGACGGCCAGAAGAAGGTCATGGTCGCGCTGAACAAAGGCGCCAAGGACGCGGTGCTGCCGACGGCGCGCTTCCACGAAATGCTCAAGGGCGTAAAGTCGGGCGTGGACGTCATCAGCGGTAAAACCTACGCGCTCGACAGCGCCCTTACCCTTCCCGCCAAAACCGCAGTCATCCTCGAAATCTGAGAACGCCACCATGACCAAGCAATCGCGCTGGATTCTCGCCGCCCTCCTTGCCTGCGGCACCGCTGCCGGCGCCGAAGGGCCTGCCGGAAAAGACCTGTTCATCCGCGGCGCCTTCAACGGCTGGGGCACCGACAACGCGATGGTCTACAAGGGCAAGGGGGTATATGAAGCCGATATCCTGATCAGCCCCGGCAACCACGCGTTCAAGGTCGGCAGCAAGGACTGGAGCGCGGAATGGGTGATCGACCCGAACGCCAGCGTCAGGGTCGCCACCGATACCGACTACCGCATGGGCACCAGTCCCGGCCCGGAGGACTACCTGTTTGTCAGGTCGACCGCGCCCTACAAGTTCAGCGTCGACGTATCCGACCCGAAGGCACCGAAGCTGCGCGTCACGCGTCTGGCTAACCCGGTTGTCGCCGCCATCGATCCGCACAAGGGCCACCAGCAGCAGGTGTCGGTGGCCTACCCGACCTTCGACGGCAAGCGGGAAACCGTGCGCTTTTCGGTGCAGGACGGCGCCGCGCCGCTGCGCACCTATGCCCAATCGACCACGATGCAGTTGCGCGATCCGGGCCCGCAGCACGCCACCTACGGCGAGGTTGAGGGACTGCCGGTGGCACGCACAGGCAACCTGGCATTCGACGCGCTGTTCGCGCTGGCCGCGACGGAGATGCGGCAGGACTCGGTCAGCGAAATCAAGGACGGCAACTACAACGGCGGCGCGGCGATTCCATGCGAGTGCTTCGAGACTGGCGAGAAATGGCATTACGTCTGGACGCGCGACCTGTCGTACGCCGCCGACCTGGGGTTGGCGATGCTGGACCCGGCGCGCACCCGCAATTCGCTCGACTTTAAACTGTCAGCGTTCCGCAAAGGCGTCGTCAAGGCGCCCCAGGTCGCCGGCAGCGCCGACGGCCTGCAGATCATCCAGGACACCGGCAGCGGCGGCAGCTGGCCGGTGAGCACCGACCGCATCACCTGGGCGTTCGGCGCGGAGGAAGCGCTCAAGTCGCTGCCTGCGGCGGAGCGCCAGCCGTTCGCGGCGCGGGCCCTCAAGGCCTTGTCGAACACGATCGAAAACGACCGCATTGCCGCGTTCGACAGGTCGGCCGGCCTGTACACGGGCGAGCAGTCCTTCCTCGACTGGCGCGACCAGAGCTACGCCGCATGGATCGTCAACGACCTGGCATCAATGGCCAGCTCGAAATCGCTGTCCACCAACGTCGGCCACTACAAGGCGCTCACCCTGGCGGCGTCGCTCGCAACGGAGCACGGCGAGCACGCGCGCGCGCGCAAGTACAACGGCTGGGCACGGGAGCTGAAAAAGGCGATCAACACGCGCCTCTGGCTTCCGGGCGCCGGCATGTACAGCAGCCTGACGGCAGGCCATTTCGACGGCGCGCCGATGCACAAGTTCGACTGGCTCGGCCAGTCCCTGGCGATCGTCACCGGCATCGCGGACGAAGCCAAGGCGCGCAGCATCCTGGCGCGCTATCCGCACGGTCCGATGGGGGCGCCTGTCATCTACCCGCAGCAGCAGGGCATGCCGGTGTACCACAACCGCGCGATGTGGCCTTTCGTGACGGCCTACGGACTGAAGGCGGCAGCGGTCGGCGGCAACGTCAGCGTCGCTGATGCGGCGTACGACACGCTGATGCGCGGCGCGGCGGTCAACCTGTCGAACATGGAAAACCTGGAATGGCTGTCCGGCCAGCCGCTGCTGCTCGACGAGGCAAATCCTTCCCTGATCGGACCCGTAATCAATTCGAAGCGCCAGCTGTGGTCCGTCGGCGCCTACCTCGGGATGGTGGTCGAGAACGTGTTCGGCGTGGCGCTTGACGGCGCCGGGGTTAGCATTCGTCCGTTCATCACCTCAAAGCTCCGGCGCGAGACCTTCGGCAAGGCCGATACGATCTCGCTGCAGCAGCTGCGCGTGCACGGCAAGCAGGTCGATGTCAGGATCGAACTGCCGCCATCGTCCGGCGCGAACGGGTTCTACGAAGTGGCAAGGATTACGCTGAACGGTGCGCCCGCATCGCAAAAGATCCGGCTCGACCAGCTCAAGGCACAGAATACCGTCGTCGTCACGCTGGGGAAACTGAGCGCTGGCGAGCAGGCGATCCGCCGCGTGAGCGCAGACCCGTATGCCGAGTCGCCCGAAGTCTTCGGCCCGCGCGAGCCGGCGATTGCCCGCCTCGCGCGCGAAGGCAACGCAGTGGCGCTGGACATCAAGCCCGGCGGCGACGCAGCAGGCGTCGTCTACAACGTCTACCGTGACGGCAAGCTGGCGGCAGCAGGAGTACCGGCCGGCACGTGGCACCACCGCGGCGCAGCCGCCGGCAGCTGCTACGCGATCGAGGCGCAGTTTGAGAAGTCGGCAAACCGCAGCCATCACAGCGCGCCTGCCTGCGTTGATGGCGGCGTTCACATTGCGGTAACGGACGCAAAGGACTGGGGCAAGCCGGGCGAGCGCCTGACGGTCGAGGGGATGAATATCGCATCGGCGGGGCGCTACCAGGTCCAGCTGAAGTATCACAACGGCGCGAACCAGATCAACCTGGGAATCAGCGGCGGGGTGAAGTGGATGGCGGTAATGGATGCGTCAGGCCGTGTCGTCGCACAGGGAGTGGTGCAGCTGCCGCATGCCCGCGTGGACGGTGGAAAACGGCAGCCGGTGTATTCGACGCCGCTGGCAGCGCACCTTGCGGCAGGAACGTACCGGCTCGAGCTCAGCGACTTCTACAACATGAGCTATCTGGAAAGTAACAGCACGTTCAGCGCGGCGGGCGGCATCGACGGACCGTCAAACAGGTTCGACATCTACGGCGTGCGGATAACCAAGGCGAACTAGCAACATTCCAAAATCGGGGACAGACCCCGATTTTGGAACATTTCTAAAAGAACCGGGGTCAGCGGGTGTGGAGGTTCAGCGAGGTGACTTTTGCGAAGTCGATTGGCTTGACCACGTGCTCGTCAAAACCGGCATCCATCGCCAGCTCACGGTCGCGCGCCTGGCCGTAACCGGTCAGGGCGATCAGCACCGCGGTGTCCATGCCCTGCAGCTTGCGCATGCGCGACGCCACCTCGTAGCCCGTCATGTCCGGCAGGCCGATATCGAGGAACACAAAGCGCGGAAGGAACTGCGCCGCACGCTCGAGCGCTTCGGTGCCCGAATACGCCGTCACCACATCATGCCCGTCGATGCCGAGCAGCTCGGCCAGCGTGTTGGCAGCGTCGGCGTTGTCGTCTACGACCAGGATCCTCGTCGCCGCGGTCCCCTGCTGCGGATCGAGGGCCTTTTCGTCGTTGCTGCGGTCATACGGGAAGGCCGGCAGGCGCACTTCGAATACGCTTCCTTTGCCCAGGCCCGGGCTGGTCGCAGTAACGGTGCCGTCGTGCAGCGCCACCAGCGAACGCACCAGCGACAGTCCGATGCCCAGGCCGTCCTGCACGCGGTCCTCCGCGTGCCCGTCCTGCGCGAACAGGCCGAAAATGAAATCGATGTTGGCCGATTCGAGGCCGATGCCGTTGTCGCTCACGCGCACCACCGCTTCGTCGCCTTCGACCAGCAGCTCGAGCTTGACGGCGCCGCCCGGCGGCGTGAATTTGGCCGCGTTGTGCAGCAGGTTGCCGATGATCTGGCACATGCGCACGTGGTCGCCCTTGATCCACACTTCATGCTCCGGCACCGACACGCTGAGCGTGTGGTGGCGGCTCTCGATGATGCTGGCCACCGACTCGCGCGCATTGGCAATGGCGCTCTTGAGCTCAACCCGTTCCTGGTGCAGCGTGATCTTCCCCTGCGAGATGCGGGCCACGTCGAGCAGGTCGTCGACCAGCCGGACCAGGTGATCGGTGTGGCGCGCGATCGCCTTGCGCGCGCGGTCCTGGGCTTCCGGCACGACCGGCTCGAGCTTGCATAGCAGCTCAACCGAACTGCGGATCGGCCCGAGCGGATTGCGCAGCTCGTGGGCCAGCGTGGCCAGAAATTCATCCTTGCGGCGGTCGACGTCGCGCAGCTCGCGTTCGACGATCGCCAGGCGCAGCAGCGCCTTGACGTTGGCGACCAGTTCCTCCGGCTCGATCGGCTCGAACAGGTAGTTGTCCGCCCCGCCCTCGAGCGCGCGGATCTTGTCGGCCACGCCGATGTACGACGCGGACGTCTGCAGCACCAGCATCGCCTTGGTCTCAAGGTCGGACTTCAGCTTGCGGCAAACGTCCATGCCGTTGATGTCGGGGAGCTTGGTATCGAGCAGCACCAGGTCCGGCATGTGCTCGCGGGCCATCGTCAACGCCTCGTTCCCGGTCGCCGCTTCAATCACCTTGAACCCGGCGCGGATCAGGATGCGCGAGCGCGCATAGCGCGCCGCATCGCTGTCATCGACAATGAGAATCACGGAGTTCAGTAGGTTCGATAGCATGGACTGGCTCATGGCGAGTTAGTTTGAATCAGGCGCAAATTGATCGCCTTGCCTTGCAGTATATACAACGGGGACGATTGCGTAGAAAACCGAGCCTTTCCCGGGCGTGCTCTCCACGTCGACCCGCCCATTGAGCAAGGTGGCCAGGTTTCGGCACAGCGACAAGCCAAGCCCGGTGCCCTTGGCCTTTGCCTGCAGGTGGTTCGCCACCTGGCCGAATTCCTCGAAGATGATCTGCAGGTGCTCGCTGGAGATGCCCACGCCGGTGTCACTCACCGAGAATCGTATGCTCTGCTCCCCGGGCAGTGCTTCGGCGCGGACCACGATCTCGCCGGCCTCGGTGAACTTCAGCGCGTTCGAGACGAAGTTGCGCAGGATCTGCGACAGCTTGCCTTCGTCGGTGTGCATCGTCATGCCGGCCGGCTCGTCGAACACCAGCGCCACCGGCGCGCCTTCGTCAAGCAGCGGGCGCAGCATGCCGCGCAGGGCGCGGAACATTTCGGCCACGTCGAACTCGTCGGCCCGCACATCGACCTTGCCGGCTTCGATCTTGGCGATGTCGAGCAGGTCGTTGACCATCTCGTTCAGCGACAGCGACCCTTGCAAGATGAAGTTGACCTGCTTTTCCTGCTCCCCCGTCAGCTCGCCGTCGACGCGGTTGAGGAGCAGCGTCGCCAGCGCGCGGATCGAGCTCAGTGGCGTGCGGAACTCGTGGCTCATGTTCGACAGGAAGCGCGACTTCATTTCATCGGCGCGGCGCAGGTGTTCGGCCTTCTCGTCCAGCTCCGCATACAGCGCGACCACGCCGCGGTTGGTGTCTTCCAGCTCGCGCGTGAGCTGGATCAGTTCCTCCTGGCGCACCTTCAGCTCGTCGAGCGCGCCGAGCAGTTCCTGGTTCTGCTGGCGCAGCTCGTCCAGCATGTCGGGCGGCGCCGATAGCGCGCGCGTTGTCGCCAGTTCGCCCAGCGTGGCAGAGGTGATGCGGCGCGCTTCCGGTGGCAGCAGCTTCTGGATCACGATGCTGGTCCCCTGCCCCGGCGCCGTGTCGATGTCGAAGCGGTCCATCAGGCGTCGCGCGCCCAGGATGCCCAGGCCCATGCCGGTTTGCGATTGATAGCGGCCCGACAGCACCACGTCGAGGTGCGGAATGCCGGGCCCGCGGTCTTCGATGCGCACCTGCAGCAGCTGGGCCGCGCCGGCCTGCTCGACCGAAAATTCGACGCGCCCGCCGCCGGCGTAGTTGAATACGTTACGCGCAAGCTCGGATACCGAGGTCGCGATGCGCACCTGGTCCTGCACACCGAAACCGCACATGCGCGCCACGTCGCGCGCGCGCTGGCGCGCGTTCACGACGTCGACTTCAGCCGCGATGTTGACGGTGACGATGCGCAGGCTCACGCCGCGGCCCGTTCCCGGATGACCACCACGGTGGCATCGTCGCGTCCGCGGCAGAAGTCGCGGTACAGCACCGCCGCGATGATCGCGACGTGATGGTATGCAAGGCCCGGGTAGGCGGACAGGTCCCAGCGCGTGTTGATGCCGTCCGAATGCAGGATCAGCAGCGACGAACTGTCCCACGGCTGTTCGAATTCCTGCACCTTGCGCAGGTTGCTGCCGACGATGCCGTTATGCGACAGCAGATGGCGTCGCGGCCCGTTGCTGATGATGCTGGCGGCGATATTGCCCACGCCCGCGAAGCGCAGCTTGCCTTCGTAGGCGTCGATGTCGGCGATCGCCGCTGCCGCGCCGCGCGTCGAGCGCAGCGCGCCGTGGGCGTCTTCCAGCCGCGCGCCGGGCGACCCCTTGTCGAAGTCGAGCGACACGTCGATTGCCGCGGTGGAGGCCTTGGCCGCTTCCGGGCCGTGCCCGAGGCCGTCGGCGACGACCACGCTGATGCCGCTGGAACGGAACGACACGCCCCAGTTGTCGCCGCATTCTTCCTCGCCGGGGATCGGCAGGCAGACCGCGCCCACCTCCCAGCCTGTATTCGGTGCCGCGCCGTCCGAACACCAGACGACCATTGCCACCACCGTGCCCTTGCCGGGCGCGGAATAGATGTCGAAGACGTCGGCCTGGCGCCGGAGGGCGCCGAGGCCGACCCCGTACGTGCCTGCCGTGGAGGTGCCGTCGGCCATCAGCGCGTCGATATTGGCCATGCCCGGACCGGAGTCGACGGCGATCACTTCGACGCCGCACTGGCCGTGGGCGTCGATCGGGCGCAGCAGGATCTCGCCCTCGCGGGCATGCTTGACGATATTGGTGGCAGCTTCGGTGACCACGATGGCCAGGCGGCCGGCGCGGGTCTCGTCAAACTTGAGGCGGCGCGCCAGTTCGGCTGCGCCGCGGCGGGCGGCCGCGATCTCGCTCAACTCCCCGACGTGGAAAGTTGAGTGTATTGCGGATTGGGTCAAAACGGTTTCCATTTCGTGATTGTTACGCGGGTACCGTTCCCCGGGGATGACTCGATATTGAATTCGTCGGCCAGGCGCCGTGCACCGGACAAGCCGAGGCCCATCCCGCCGCCAGTGGTGTAGCCGTCTGTCAGTGCCTTGGCGATGTCGACGATGCCGGGACCTTCGTCGATAAAGCTGATCGACAGGCCGCGCCGCCCGTTATTCTGGACCAGCACCAGCTCGGCACGCCCGCCGCCGCCATAGCGCAGCGTGTTGCGTGCCAGTTCGCTGGCCGCCGTCACCATCTTGGTCTGGTCGATCAAAGAAAACCCGAGCGCCACCAGCTGGTCGCGCACAAGCTTGCGCACGCGAACCACGTCTTCGTCCGTGATAAGGGGGCTGACCACCAGGTCGGTGACCGCGGCGTTCACAGGAATGCTCCCGTGCGCCCGCAATAGCCCGTGCCGAGGCGGTTCAGTCCCATTCGCTTTCCTGCTGCAGCAACTTGACGCCGCGTTCGACGTTGAGCGCGGTGCTGACGCCTTCCAGCGTCAGCCCCAGTTCAACCAGCGTGATCGCCACGGCTGGCTGCATCCCGACCAGCACGGTGCGCGCGTCGAGGATCTTGGCCATCGCGGCGGTGTTGCTGATCATGCGGCCGATGAACGAGTCCACGATGTCCAGCGCCGAGATGTCGATCAACACGCCGGTGGCGCGGTCCTTGACGATGCGGGTTGTCAGGTCGTCCTGCAGGGTCATCGCCAGCCGGTCGTGCATATCCACCTGGATGGTCACCAGCAGCAGCCGGCCCATCCTCAAAATAGGGATGCGGTCCATGTCTTATTGTCCGGACATGCCGTTGCTGATGGTCGCGCCGGTGCGCTTGAGCGCGATCACGAACGCGTCGGCCAGCGTGGCCTTGGTCAGCACGTCTTCCAGGTTCACGCCGAGGTGCACGATGGTCTGTGCGATCTGCGGGCGGATACCGCTGATGATGCAGTCGGCGCCCATCAGGCGCGCCGCGGCGATCGTCTTGAGCA
>DASWSX010000245.1:0-3069 GCA_036402435.1 Telluria sp.
GACAGTACTGTTCATCGTCGCACTGGTATTCGTATTCAAGACGATCAACGTGGTGCCGCAACAGCACGCATGGGTGGTTGAACGGCTCGGCAAGTACCATGCGACGCTGGCGCCCGGCCTGAACATCGTCATTCCGTTCATCGACCGCATCGCCTACAAGCATTCGCTCAAGGAGATCCCGCTCGACGTGCCGCCGCAGGTCTGCATCACGCGCGATAACACGCAGCTGCAGGTCGACGGTATCTTGTACTTCCAGATCACCGATGCAATGCGGGCGTCGTACGGCTCGTCGAACTACCTCGCCGCTATCACCCAGCTGGCGCAGACCACCCTGCGTTCGGTGATCGGCAAGATGGAACTCGACAAGACGTTCGAAGAGCGCGACCACATCAACACCACCATCGTCAACGCGATTGACGAATCGGCCGCCAACTGGGGCGTGAAGGTGCTGCGCTACGAGATCAAGGACCTGACGCCGCCGCAGGAGATCCTGCACGCGATGCAGGCGCAGATTACGGCGGAACGCGGCAAACGCGCGCTGATCGCGGCGTCGGAAGGCCGGCAGCAGGAACAGGTCAACATCGCAAGCGGCGAACGCGAAGCTGCCATCGCGCGCTCCGAAGGCGAAAAGCAGGCGTCGATCAACCGCGCTGAAGGCCAGGCCAAGGCGATCGTGGCGCTGGCCGAGGCGAACGCCGATGCGCTGCGCCAGATCGGGGCGGCGATCCGCGAGCCGGGCGGCACCGAGGCGGTCAACCTGAAGGTGGCGGAGCAGTACGTCCACGCATTCGAGAACCTCGCCAAGACCAACAACTCGATCATCGTGCCGGCCAACCTGTCCGATATGAGCGGCCTGATTGCAAGCGCGATGCAAATCGCGAAGGCGCAGAAGTAGGCACACCCCCGCGTATGACGGGCATTCCACACAACGTGACGGTACCGGATCGCCGAGATACGAAGCGTGTGCTTTACGCGCTCGTGTTGATCACAGGCGTTGAAAGCTTTGCGATGGGTTTTACCCGCGACCAGCCGCACGTTGTCGTCATGCCCTTGCTCGCAGTGCTGTTCAACTTTGCATCCTTTATCTGGTATCGATGGGACAGCGACGCAATCGGGTACCGGCGCTCGCTCCTGCTCAATATCGCCATCATCCTGTTTGGCCCGTTCGGGTTTCTGCATTACTTCGTGAGGAGCCGCGCGAAGGGCGCGAAGGGTCGATCGGTCCTTCGCTTCCTCGGCTTTCTCTGCCTGCTCGCGGGCGCATCGGCGCTTGGCACGATCGCCGGCCGCATCATCACCTGACCTTGCGGAGAAAAAGTCATGAAAGTTATCGTCATCACCGGGGCTTCCGACGGAATCGGGGCTGAAATAGCGCGCCAGCTGGCGCATGCGCATGGCAGCAGCGTGGGGCTGGTGCTGGCGGCCCGCAACCAGCAGATGCTGGAGGAAGTGGCGGGCCAGTGCGTGGCGCTCGGCGCCCAGGCGCTGGTGGTGCCGACCGACGTGACGGTGCAGGACCAGTGCATCGGCCTTGTGGCAAAGGCGGTCGAGAGATTCGGACGGATCGATGCGCTGATCAATAACGCCGGCCGTTCGGCGCATGCGCTGTTCGAGGAAGTCGCGGACCTGGGCTGGTATGAAGAACTCATGCGCATCAACCTTTGGGGCAGCGTGTGGTGCACGCACGCAGCGCTGCCGCACCTGAAGGCATCGAAAGGATCGATCGTGGCCGTGTCGTCGATTGTCGGGCTGGTGGGCGTGCCTGGCAGGACGGCGTATGCGGCGACCAAGTTCGCGATGACCGGCTTCTTCGAAACGCTGCGCATGGAACTCAAGCGGGCCGGTGTCAGCGTGACGACTGCTTATCCAGGCGTGGTGGCGACGAAGATCCGCGTGCGCGGATTTAACGCCGAAGGCAAGCCGGCGGGCGTGAGCAAGCTCAAAGAAGACAATGCGATGAGCGTGGAGGAGTGCGCGCGCCTGATCATCGAAGGCATGAACCGGCGCGAGCGGGAAGTCGTGATGACGTTCAAGTCCAGGGTCGGGCGCTTCCTGAAGCTTGTAGCGCCGGGCGTGGTCGAGGACATGGCGCTTGCAGCTGTCAAGGACGACTCGAAGCCGCAGTAACGTCTTAAGCTTGGCTAAAGACTGACTGAGTATAAATACGGGCATACCAACCACGCATGGGACCTGTGATGAAAAAGCTGATACACGAGAACAAGGGATTCCTCGCCTTCCTGTTGCTGTTCGGCGTGTTCCGCACGGCCGTCGCCGACTGGAACCCGGTGCCTACCGGGTCGATGCGGCCGAACCTGCTGGAAGGCGACGTGGTGTTCGTCAACCGGCTGGCCTACAACCTCAAGGTTCCGCTTACCGACGTTGTACTGGCGCGCCTGGGTGAGCCTGAGCGCGGCGACATTGTCACGTTCTCGTCGCCGAAGGACGCGACGCGCCTGATCAAGCGCGTGATCGCGCTGCCGGGCGACGTGGTGGAGATGCGTAACGAGCGCCTGATCATTAACGGCGAACTGGCCGACCTGGCGCTGACCGGCAGGATGCCCGAGCAGGTCGGGGGCTCTGCTACCTATACGAACGCACTGCGCCTGAGCGAGACGATCAGCGGCAAGCAGCGTCCTATCCTGGTCATGCCGCAGGTTGCGGCGATGCGCAACTTCGGCCCCGTGACCGTTCCCGCGGACCAGTTCATGATGTTGGGCGATAACCGCGACAACAGCGCCGACTCGCGCTTTATCGGCTTTGTCCCGCGCGAGCTGTTGATTGGAAGGGCCGAGCGGGTACTGGTTTCGGCCGACATCAAGGGCAACTGGATGCCGCGCGGGTCGCGCTTTCTGATGGCGCTCGACTGATCACTCGCTGTCGGGGACGTCGGCCTGCGTGTCATCGCGGGCCACGTCGATGCGGCCGTATAGCCCGTGCTCTTCGTTGCCCGGGCCCGCGGTGAAGAACAGGGTGTTAAGCGGCTGGTTGTTGACGCCATTGCCGAAGGCGAGTCCCCACAGCCCATCGATACGAAGCGGTTCGCGGTCGGTGCCACGCAGGCGGCCCGCG
>DASWSX010000246.1:0-35494 GCA_036402435.1 Telluria sp.
CGCGCTTCGCTTGAGGATTACCTTCTGTTACAAGGCGAAACAACACTGAAACTTGCCCAGTTGCTACGGCTCTCCGGCCAGGATGTTCAGCAATCCGTCCAGCCCGCTGAAGTTCAGCGCGACGTCGGCCTGCTGGTACACCACGGGCTTGGCGCGGAAGGCTACCGACAGCCCGGAAATCTTCATCATCTTCAGGTCGTTGGCGCCGTCGCCCATGACGATTGCCTGCCGCGGCGTCGCGCCCAGTTCTGCGCAGACGCGTTCCACCGTGCGCTTCTTTTCCTCGGCGTCGACGATGCCGTCGACGACGCGGCCAGTCAGCTTGCCATCGACGATCTCGAGCACGTTGGCGTGCACGTAATCGAGGCCGAGGCGGCGCTGCAGGCGCTCGGTAAAGAAGGTGAAGCCGCCCGACACCAGCAAGGTCTTGAGGCCGGCGGCTTTCACCGCCGCCAGCATCGCCTCGCCGCCCATCGAAATGGCGAGACGCTCGTGGTACACCCGTTCAAGTGCCGATGCGTCCAGGCCTTCGAGCAGCGCGACCCGGCGCGTCAGGCTGTCGCTGAAATCGAGCTCGCCGCGCATCGCCGCTTCGGTGATCTCGGCCACCTGCGGCTTCAAGCCCTGCATGTCGGCGATCTCGTCGATGCACTCGATGGTGATCAGGGTCGAGTCCATGTCCATCGCCACCAGCCGGAAGTCGGACAGCGTGCGGCCAGCTTCGATGAAGGTCGCGTCGAGCCGGGCCGCGTGCGCGGCCAGCTCGATCGTCTGCTTCAGTTCCAGCGAATATGCAAACTGCTCGCAGCGCACGGCGTGCTCGCCCAAAGCGACAATGCGCGCAGGGGAGGCCAGTGCTGCGATGCGGTCGAGCGCTTCGCGTTGCGCAGCCGGCCCCTGTAGTACCAGGTTCATGTTCATGTCAGGAGTTGTTTGATGGTCTGCTTGACCTGGTTCACGCGGGCCGCAAGGTCGGGCATGCTGGCCGTGATCCGCAGCTTGTCCTGTCCCGCGAGCTTGATGTGGCGGTTCTTCTGGATCAGCGTGATGATGCGGATCGATTCGATGGGCGGGTTCGCCATGAACTGCAGGCTGGCAGCTTCCGCGTGCACGTCGATCTTGACGATGCCGACCGACTTCGCCGAGATGCGCAGCCGGTGCGTTTCGATCAGCGCCTTGACCGGGTCGGGCAGCTTGCCGAAGCGGTCGATCAGCTCTTCCTGCATGTCGTCGATGCGTTCCTGTGTCTCGCAGTTGGCCAAGCGCTTGTAGATCGACAGGCGCTCATGCACGTCGCCGCAGAAGTCGGCGGGCAGCAGGGCAGGCACGTGCAGGTTGATTTCGGTGGTGGTCGCCAGCGGCGCTGCCAGGTCGGGCTCCTTGCCTGCCTTGAGCGAACGCACCGCCTCGTTCAGCATGTCGGAGTACAGCTGGAAGCCGATCTCCAGCATCTCGCCCGACTGGTTCTCGCCCAGCACTTCGCCGGCGCCGCGGATTTCAAGGTCGTGCATCGCCAGGAAGAAGCCGCTGCCCAGTTCTTCCATCTGCTGGATCGCATCGAGGCGGCGCTGCGCCTGCTTGGTCAGGCTGCTGACGTCGCTCACCAGCAGGTAGGCGTAGGCCTGGTGGTGCGAGCGGCCGACGCGCCCGCGCAGCTGGTGCAGCTGCGCCAGGCCGAACTTGTCGGCGCGGTGCATGATGATGGTGTTCGCGGTCGGCACGTCGATGCCGGTTTCGATAATCGTCGTGCACAGGAGGATATTGAAGCGCTGCGCCACGAAGTCGCGCATCACCTTTTCCAGGTCGCGCTCGTGCATCTGGCCGTGGGCCACGCCGATGCGCGCTTCCGGCAGCAGCTCCTGCAGCATGGCGAGCCGGTTCTGGATCGTCTCGACCTCGTTGTGCAGGAAGTAGATCTGGCCGCCGCGTTTGAGTTCGCGCAGGCAGGCTTCGCGGATGATCGAGCCGTCTTCGCTGCGCACGAACGTCTTGATCGCCAGGCGCTTCTGCGGCGCGGTCGCGATGATCGAGAAGTCGCGCAGGCCTTCCAGCGCCATGCCGAGGGTGCGCGGGATCGGCGTCGCGGTCAGGGTCAGCACGTCGACCTCGGCGCGCAGCGCCTTCAGGGCTTCCTTCTGGCGCACGCCGAAGCGGTGCTCCTCGTCGATGATGACCAGGCCGAGGCGGTCGAACTTGACGTCCGCCGACAGCAGCTTGTGGGTGCCGATGACGATGTCGAGCGTGCCGTCGGCCATGCCTTTGATCGCGGCGGTGATCTCTTTCCCGGTACGGAAGCGCGACAGCTCGGCGATGCGCACCGGCCAGTCTGCGAAGCGGTCGGCGAACGTCTGTGCGTGCTGTTCCGCCAGCAGCGTGGTCGGGGCGAGGATCGCGACCTGCTTGCCGCCCATGACGGCGATGAACGCCGCGCGCAGGGCGACCTCGGTCTTGCCGAAGCCGACATCGCCGCACACCAGGCGGTCCATCGGCTTACCCGAGGTCATGTCCTTGATGACGTTGTTGATCGCCTCCTGCTGGTCGGGCGTTTCGTCGAAGCCGAAGCTGTCGGCGAAGTTCTGGTAGTCGTGCGCCGAATATTCGAACGCGTGGCCCTGGCGCGCGGCGCGGCGGGCATAGATGTTGAGCAGCTCGGCGGCAGTGTCGCGCACCTGTTCGGCGGCCTTGCGCTTGGCTTTCTCCCAATGGCCAGAGCCGAGCGCATGCAGCGGTGCGTCCTCGGCCGAGCCGCCCGAATAGCGCGAGATCACGTGCAGCTGCGACACGGGCACGTACAGCTTGGTGTCTTTCGCGTACTCCAGGTGCAGGAATTCGGTCTCGCCTTCGCCCAGGTCCATGCTGGTCAGGCCCATGTAGCGCCCGATGCCGTGGTTGATGTGGACCACCGGGTCGCCGATCTTCAGCTCCGACAGGTCGCGCACCATCGCCTCGACCTGGGTCGTGGCTTCCTGTTTTTTCTTGCCGACGCGGCGGCCAGAGCCCGCATACAGCTCGGTCTCGGTGATGAACACCAGGTCGCCGGCGCGGGTTTCGACCAGTTCGAAGCCGGCCTGCAGCGGCGCGACGCCGAGGGCCAGCTTCGCATCGGACTGCAGGAAGCCTTCGAAGCCTTCCACTGGCGCCAGCTGGAGCTGGTATTCGGCGAAGTACTGCTGCAGCGTTTCGCGGCGGCCGTTCGACTCCGCGCAGATCATCACGCGGCGCGCGCCGCCTTGCATCAGGTAGGAGCGCAGGTTGGCCAGCGGGTCGTCCATGCGGCGGTTGACGGCGATGTTCGGTATCGGCGCCGACAGCTCCGACGCCTGGCCGTCGTTGTCCTTGGCGATCGCCAGCCGGCCATAAGGCTTGGCCAGCGTGAAGAAGGCCTCGTCGCTGAGGAACAGTTCATCCGGGCGCAGGATCGGGCGGTCGCGGTCGGCTTTCAGGAAACGGTAGCGCGACTCGGTATCGAGCGTGAAGCGCTTGATGGCCGCGTCGATGTCGCCGACCAGTGCCAGGCTCGCGCCGTCGGGCAGGTAGTCGAACAATGTCGAGGTCTGTTCGAAGAACAGCGGCAGGTAGTATTCGATGCCGGCCGAGGCGATGCCGCTGCTGATGTCCTTGTAGACGACGGAACGTGACGGGTCGCCCTCGAAACGCTCGCGCCAGCGGCTGCGGAAAGAAGTGCGCGCAGGTTCGTCCATCGGGAACTCGCGGCCCGGCAGCAGGCGCACTTCGCGCACCGGGTACAGCGAGCGCTGGGTGTCGGCGTCGAAGGTGCGGATGGTTTCGATTTCATCGCCGAACAGGTCGAGCCGGTACGGCAGCGCGGAGCCCATCGGAAACAGGTCGATCAGGCCGCCGCGGACGGAGTATTCGCCGGGCGACATCACCTGCGACACGTGGGTGTAGCCGGCCAGCGTCAGCTGAGACTTCAGGCGCGCTTCGTCGAGCTTTTCGCCCTGCTTGAAGAAGAAGGTGTAGGCGGCCAGGAACGACGGCGGCGCCAGGCGCACCAGCGCCGTGGTAGCCGGGACGATCAGCACATCGCACTGTCCGTTGCGGATTTCGTGCAAGGTCGCCAGGCGCTCGGACACCAGGTCCTGGTGCGGCGAGAAGGCGTCGTACGGCAGCGTTTCCCAGTCCGGCAACAGGTGGCAGGCCAGCTTCCCTTCGGCGAACCACGGAATTTCGTCGAGCAGGCGCTGGGCATCGCTGGCGTTGGCCACCACGACCGCCAGCATCTGCTTTGCAGCCTTGAGTTCAAGCGCGGCGACGGCCAGTGCGTAGGCGTCCGACGACCCGTACAGGGTGGGCAGCGCGAACCGGGTGCCGGTTTTGGGAAGGGACTTCTTTAAATCGAAAGGCATGCAGGCGGCGGCTTCAAGGGTGCGGGAACGGGTTGGTAATTATATCTGTCCGCGGTTTGCCACGCCGAACGGCACGTGCACCATCGGGATCGTGCCGCCTGGGGACGATGCCAGGTGCGTCATCTGGTCGTCGAAGAAGATATGCGGCTTGAATACCGACAGCACGCGCGTTTTGTTCATCCCGCCCAGGAAAAACGTCTCGTTGGCCGATACGCCCCAGCTTTTGAGCGTGGTGACGACCCGTTCGTGCGACGGCGCGCTGCGGGCCGTGATGATGGCGATGCGCAGGATCTTCTTGTATTCGGGGTCGCGCTTTTGCATGCGTTCCTCAAGCCGCTGCATCAGCGCCAGCTTCTGGAACATGTCGGCCAGCGGCCCTGGCTGGTGCGGCACCGTCATGTGCTCTGTCTCGTGCGCATGGAACCGGTCAAGGCCGTCGTACTTGAAGACCGTCTCCGATTCGTCGTCGGCCAGCACGCCGTCGAAGTCGAAGGCGACGCGCAGCTCGATATCGGCGTCGTCGTCGCTGATCTTCGAGGGCAGCACCAGGCCGGCCGGATAGCCGGCGTCGATCGCCTTGCGCACGTCGTCCTCGTTCGCCGACAGGAACAGCGAGGCGTTAAACGCGGGCAGGTAGGTGTAGGGCGACTGGCCGGTCATGAAGGCGGCGCGCGAGATATCGAGGCCATAGTGGGCGATCGAACGCATCACGCGCAGACCGGTTTCGGGCGAATTGCGCGAGAACAGGACCACTTCGACCGGCGTCTGGCGCGGGAAGCACTTGTTAATGTTGAGGAAGCGGCGGATGAAGGGGAAGGCCACGCCCTTGCCGAGGATGACGTCGAGGTTTTCTTCCTGGTGCTTGCGGTATTCCTCGGGCCCGCTGTCGAGGTACACCTGGTGCGACCCGGTGAGGTCGAACAGCGCGCTGGAAGCCACGCCAATCACAAGTTTGTGTTCTATCTGAAACGCCATTCGTGGTCCCCGAGTTTTGCTGCGCACCCGTACGGGTGTTACTAGGCAATTTTACTCCAAAGGGGTGGAATTTTCGGCAAAGCCGCGTGTCGAAGCCTAAACTGGAAGTTCGCACAAAGGAGGGCAACATGAGCACGGAAAAACTGGACAAGGAGTCCTGGCGCAGCTACTTCGACTCGGTCTCCAAAGTACTGACGGGCAAACAGGCGGAGATCGACGTGGAATCGCTGGCGCTTGGCGCACAGGTCGAGTCGCGTTACGCGCCGCTCAATGGCATCGTGTACGACCACAAAAGCGAAATGCTTGAGATCATGCTTGAGCGATGGGAGCACAACATATCTCACGTGAAAGAAATATGGGTCGACCATGACGGACTCAGCCTGAACAGCATCAGGGTGGTAGATGAGGACGGCGTGGAGCAGATCATCAAGCTGCGCGACCCGCTGATGTTGCCTGACCCTCACCTCGCGGCCAGCGCGAACCGGCAGGGCGGAGGGGCGGGAGCCCCGCGCTAAGCAACTTTCATGCTGACGCTAGCGGCGCGCGGGATTGCCGCGCGAGTTTTTTCTCCAACAACAATAAGAATGGAAGGGCCGCGTGGTGGATCCCGGTTCTTGCGCGTCTGTGGCGCCAAGGGTGAGCGTGCTCATGCCGACCTTTCGGCAAGTGCACTTCATCGGGCGCGCGCTCGACAGCCTGCTGGCCCAGAGCCTGGTCGACTGGGAGGCGCTGGTCGTCGACGACGGCTCGGATGACCAGACGGGCGAGTTTGTGCGCCCCTACCTGGCCGATCGGCGTATCCGCTATTGGCGGCTGGAGCACAATACCGGGCTTGGCAATGCACTCAACGAGGGCATGGCGCAGGCGCGCGCGCCGCTGCTTGCCTACCTGCCAAGCGACGACGTGTACTACCGCGACCATTTGCAATCGCTCCATGACCTGCTCTCCGGCGCGCCCGAAGCGGTGCTTGCGTTGTCCGGGGTTCGATACAACTACAACCGTTATGCCAGCGGCTGCATCCCCGGCCGCTGCTTGCAGCTTGTGCAGTGTATGCATCGCGGCACGCCGCTGCGCTGGACCGCGCGCGATGAGCTCGAATCCGATGACCTCGATCGTCTCTTCTGGTCGCGCCTGCGCGCGCGCGGCGCGTTCATCGAGACCGGGACCGTCACCTGCGAGTGGGTCAGGCATCCCGCCCAGCGGCACCAGATCATGCAAGAGCCGCTGGGCGGCATCAACCCGTTCCGGGCCCATTACGGGGTGCAGCAGCCGTTGCGCTTCCATACGTCGGTTGGCAATGCCACCGACGAGCTTGGGCAGTACCGCCATTTGCGCGAGCGCCCGCGGCCGGCGCCCGATTCGTGCGGACTGCGGATTTTGCTGGTGGGCGAGCTGGCGTATAACGCGGACCGGGTGCTGGCGCTGGAAGACCTCGGGCATACCTTGTACGGCCTGTGGATGCCGCAGCCGCATTGGTTCAACACCGTCGGGCCGCTGCCGTTCGGGCATGTGCAGGACCTGCCGCACAAGGACTGGCGCAACGCGGTGCGCGCGCTCGCGCCCGACGTGATTTATGCGCAGCTGAACTGGCAGGCGGTCCCTTTCTGCCACGAGGTGCTGATGGCGACGCGGGGAATTCCGTTTGTCTGGCATTTCAAGGAGGGGCCGTTCATCTGCCTTGAGAAAGGCACGTGGCCGCAGCTGGCCGACCTGTACCGGCATGCGGATGGCCGCATCTTTACCAGTCCGGAGATGCGCGACTGGTTCGACACCGTGATCCCGGGGCTGTCGGCTGCAGGCCCGTGCCATGTCATGGACGGAGACCTGCCAAGAAGCGAGTGGTTCGGCCAGCCACGTGCCGAACTGATGTCGGCATCGGACGGAAAGGTGCACACAGTCGTCCCTGGGCGACCGATAGGACTGCATCCTCCATCAGTGGCCGCACTGGCGGCGCAGGGCATTCACCTGCATTTTTACGGAGATTTTACGCATGGCCAGTGGCGCGAATGGATCGAGACGTGCCAGCGGCTCGCGCCCGGCCACCTTCACCTGCACGCCAATGTCGACCAGGTCAACTGGGTGCGCGAATTCTCGCGCTACGACGCCGGCTGGCTGCACGCCTTCGAAAGCCGGAACGGCGGCGAGATCCGGCGCGCCGACTGGGACGACCTGAACTACCCGGCGCGCATGGCGACGCTGGCCTGCGCCGGCCTGCCAATGATCCAGCGCGCCAATCCGGATTCGGTGGTGGCGACCCAGTCGCTGACGAAGCGGCTCGGAGCCGGCGTGTTCTTCGACTCGATCGGGCAGCTGGGCGCGCTGCTACGCGATAACGATACGCTCGACTCCGTCCGCGAGCGGGTCTGGCAGGCACGCGGCCTGTTCACCTTCGAGCACCATGCGCCGGATTTGCTGGACTTTTTCCGAACGGTCATCGAACATGCGGGCCGCTCGTGCCCGGCCGCTACCGTTCGCCTTCCGGCAGCACCTCTTCCTCCGTGGGCGGCGGCGCCAGGTCCGGCGGCTCGGCCGGGTCAGCCTGGTCGCCCTCCGGAAGCGGGGTGACGTCGATGGCCTTGACGTCGACGACACCCGCGTATTCAGAATAAATCCAGTGGCCGCCGTCCTGCATGACGCCCTCCGGCGCGGCGCGCTCGGTGACAGGGCGCTTCGCGAGCGCCACTTTCATGTAGTCGATCCAGATCGGCAGCGATAAGGTTGCGCCAAATTCGCGGCCGCCCAGCGATTTTGGCTCGTCGTAGCCGAGCCACGCGACCGCAACCACGCCGGCGCCGTAGCCGGCAAACCAGCCGTCGATGGCGTCGCTGGTGGTGCCGGTTTTACCTGCGATGTCGGTCCGGCCGAGGCGGTTGCCGGCAGCGGCGCCGGTGCCATAGGCGGTCACGGCCCGCAGCATGGAATCGACCACGAATGCATTGCGTTCGTCGATCACGCGCAGGTTTTCGGGCGGCGTCGCGGGGCGCGCCGTCTCCGAGATTACAGCGCCGGAGGCGTCCTGGATCTTTGCGATCAGGTAGGGCTGGACCGAGTAGCCGCCGTTGGCGAACACCGCATAGGCGCCGGCCACCTGCAGCGGGGTGACCGCGCCGGTGCCGAGGGCCAGCGTCAGGTTCCTCGGATGGCGCCTGTGGTCGAAGCCGAACCTGCCGAGATATTCGTGCGCATACGGGACGGTCACTGCGCGCAGCAGGCGCACGGTCGGCACATTTTTCGAATGGGCGAGCGAGTCGCGCATCGTGACCATGCCATCGAACTTGCCGTCGTCATTTTGCGGCGACCAGGTCGCGCCCGCATTTTCCCCCGGCAGGTCAAGCGCCTCGTCAAGTATCATCGTGCCAGGCGAGTAGCCCTTTTCCAGCGCCGCCGAATACACAAACGGCTTGATGGCGGATCCCGGCTGGCGCCAGGCCTGCGTCACGTGGTTGTACTTCTGCAGGTTGAAGTCGAAGCCGCCGACCAGCGCGCGGTATGCCCCGGTGTTCGCGTCGAGCGCGACGAATGCGGCCGCCACTTCGGGCACCTGCACGATCGACCATGCCTTGCGGCTGTCCTGCATGACGCGGACCAGCGCGCCCGGCCGCAGCTTGATGGAGGCCTTTGCCTTGTCCGACAATGCCCGCTCGACGAACCGCAGGCCGGCGCCGCTGATATCGAGCGAGGCGCCGCCCTGGGTCTCGACGCTCACGCCGCGCGCCGACACGGCCGTCACAACGGCGGGCACCAGGCCGTCGGAAGCAGGGCGCTTTTGCAGCGCCTCGTCGATGGCGATGTCGCGTTCGGCGGGATCGTCCGGCAGGTCGATGAAGCCTTCTGGCCCGCGATAGCCGTGGCGCTGGTCGTATGCGATGACATTGCGGCGCACCGATTCGTATGCAGCGTCCTGGTCGCGCGAGATGATCGTGGTGGTGACGCGGATGCCGGATGTGTAAGCGTCGTCCTTGAACTGCTCGACTACCGCCTGGCGCGCCAGTTCCGCCACGTACTCCGCGTGGGTCTCGAATTGCTGGCCGCCGGGCTTGACGCGCACTGGCTGGTCGATCGCCTGCTTGTACTGCCCGGCGGTGATGTAATCCAGTTCGGCCATCCGTTTGAGGACCGCATGCTGGCGCTGCGTCGCCCGTTTCAGGTTGGCCGCCGGGTTGTGGCGCGAAGGGTTCTGCGGCAGGCCGGCCAGCATCGCGATCTCGCCGACCGACAGCTGGTTAAGGCGCTTGCCGAAGTAGGCGCGGGCGGCGCTGGAGAAGCCGTAGGCGCGCTGGCCGAGGTAGATCTGGTTCATGTACAGTTCGAGAATCTGGTCTTTCGACAGCGCCTTCTCGATCTTCAGTGCCAGCGCGATTTCGGTCAGCTTGCGCGACACGATTTTTTCACGCGTCAGGAAGAACGTGCGCGCCACCTGCATCGTGATCGTCGAGGCGCCTTCGCGGAAGCCGCCCTTAAGGTTTGCCCTGGCCGCGCCCATCGCCCGGATCCAGTCGATGCCGCCGTGTTCGTAGAAGCGCGTGTCCTCGATGGCCAGCACGGCCTTCTTCATCAGGTCGGGCATCTGCGCGATGGGGACGAAGTCGCGCCGCTCGACGCCGAACTCGCCGATCAGGACCTGGTCGGCGGTATAAATACGCAGCGGGATTTTCGGTTTGTAGTCGGTGACCGCGTCGATCTCCGGCAGGTTCCTGGCGATCGACCAAAGGAAATACCCGACGAAACCGGCTCCTGCGAGCAGCAGCAAAAGCAACAGGAAGATGAAGCCGCGGTTGGCGCGGGAAAAACGAGGTTGGAACGAACTGGACAAGATTCTCAAACTACATCCTCAGTAGAAGTTTCCTGAAAACGGGGCAGACCGCCGAAGCTCCGGTTGGAACGGGCGAATTATAGTCCATCGGTTTGCTGCCGCTTTCCGAAGCGCCCGGCCAGAAACGCAAAAAGGGGGCGCAAGCCCCCGTATTCTATTTGCGCCGCCGTTCAGACGAAGGCGAGGTCGTGCTGGCGGATCACGTCGTCCACCCACTCGTCGATGTGATCGAAGCGGTAGCCAAGGCGCGCGGCGCGGCCGGTGTCCATCATCAGCGGGTGCGGATAGTCGAACGGACTCAATTCGCCAGGACGCGCGGGCTTCGGCGCCGGCACGGCGCTGACCTGCTCGTCGAGCGCATGGCCGGTGCGGTGCAGCAGGTCGAACGCCGACATGCCGCCGCCGCAGGCGGCATTGACCGGACCTGTAAACTCCTGCGTCCCCGCCCACGCCAGGAAGCCGCTGGCCGCGTGCGCGTCGATGAACGAGCTGGCGGCCGCCGCGTTGGAGTAGCGCAGCGGGGAGCGCATGCGGACCAGGTCGACGTAATGGGCGAGCCTCCCGGTAAAGTCCTCCGGACCCGCCAGCACATGGCCGATGCGGGCGGTGACCAGCGGCAGCGACCCATCGCGGTACAGGTAGGCTTCCGCCTGCACTTTGCCAGCCACATAGCTTTCGACGGCGCGCGCCGGGTCATGCCACGGGTAGCGCGTGTCGATCGGCTGCCCCAGCACATTCAGGTCCGTCTCGGCAAAGGGCTCGTCCTGGCTCCCCATCATCCCGCGATACACGTCAACCGTCGACGCCATGATGTAGCGTTTGACCCGCCCTGCAAAGACCCGTACGGCGATTGCCGCGTCGATAGGGCTGTAGCACATCTGGTCGAATACGACGTCGTAGCCTTCGATGCCGGCGAACGCGCGGCGCATTGCCGCCTCGTCGCGGCGGTCGACGCGGATACGCTT
Organism: Telluria sp.; assembly: GCA_036402435.1. GTDB lineage: Bacteria > Pseudomonadota > Gammaproteobacteria > Burkholderiales > Burkholderiaceae_D > Telluria_A. The sequence continues at coordinate 11,121 of DASWSX010000246.1, forward strand.
GATGCGCGCGCCGAACGGATCCGGAGTGCGCCCGCGGGTGGCGATGGTGACATGGTGGCCAGCGCTGAGCAGCCTCTGGACGAGCAGCTTGCCGATGTGCCGGGTTCCGCCGATAACCAATATATTCTTGTGCATGGCATTTCCTGGTTGGTTCGCGTATATTTTCTGCTCACGATGGCATTTGATCAACCGAGAAAAATTGACGCAATGACTAAGAAAAACTTAACCATGGTATCTGTATGAAGCCGCTGCGCAGTCTCTCCGGGCTGGTCGACTTCGACTGTGCGGCGCGCTGGGGCAGCTTCAAGCTGGCGGCGCAGGAGCTGCACAAGACGCCCGCGGCGATCAGCCAGCAGGTGCGCCAGCTGGAGGAGACCCTTGGGTTTGCGTTGTTTGTCCGCCACCCGCGCCATGTCACGCTCACCGAAAAGGGTCAGGAGCTGGCGATTGCGGTGGGCCGGATGCTGGGCGAGCTGCGTGCCAAGATCGGCGCGCTGCAGGCTGGCAGCGAGGAGTCGGTGCTGCGCATCTCGACCACCCACTCGTTCGCGATCAAATGGCTGGTGCCGCGCATGCACCGCTTCACCAAGCTGTATCCCGAGCTCGACATCCGGCTCGATTCGAATGACGCCCCGGTCGACCTCGATGACGATGGCACCGACGTCGCGGTCCGCTACGGCCCGGTCACCGACGGCGACCCGGCGCTGCTGTTCCGCGAGCGCCTCATTGCGGTCTACAGTCCGGACCTGCTGGCGCCCGGCCAAACGGAATTGACGCTGGCCGACCTGCCCAACTTCCCGCTGCTGTACGAGAAGTCGCCCGAGTCGTGGCTCCAGCTGCTCAATGAGAACCGGGCGCTGAAGGGCAAGTACGATTTTTCGCGAGGCTACAGCCATTGGGGGGTGCTGGCCCAGGCCGCGGTGGCGGGGCAGGGAATCGCGCTGGTGGCGTACGGGATCGCGTGCCAGGATATCCTGAAAGGCTCGCTCAGGCAGATCAACTGCCGCAGCGCGCCGTTTGCGAACGGCTACCGCTTCCTGGTCAATCCGCGCAAGGAAACCATGCCCAAGGTGCAGCGCTTCCGCGCCTGGCTGGTGGCCGAGATGGATGAAATGCGGCGCCAGCTCGAACAGAACGCGTAAAAAAAACGGCGGCCCGCAGGCCGCCGTTTTTGATGATGCGGATGTTAGGCTTACTTCACGCCGTGCATCAGCTTCTGGATCTGCGGTGCGAGCAGGAACAGGATCAGGCCACCGATCATCAGCGACCAGAAACCGAACGTGTAGCCCGACAGCGCCGATGCGATCGACATGCCTTCGGTGCCGCTGACGTGGCTCGCGAAAATGCCCGACAGGTTGTTGCCGATACCGGTCGACAGGAACCAGCCGCCCATGCCCAGGCCAACCAGGCGGACAGGCGCCAGCTTGGTGACCATCGACAGGCCGATAGGCGACAGGCACAGCTCACCGATCGACTGGATCCAGTACACAGCGAACAGGGTCCAGAATGGGATCTTGCCGTAGGTTGGATCGACCAGGAACGACAGCGCATACATCAGCAGGCCGAAAGCCAGGCCGTTGAACAGGATGCCGAGGCCGAATTTACGCGGGATCGAAGGATTGACGTTCTTGCGGCCCATTGCGACCCACACCCATGCGATCAGCGGTGCGCAGACAATGATGGCGACCGAGTTCACGCTCTGGAACCAGGCGGTTGGGAACACGTCCATGCCGAGCGCGCCGACGCGGTCGACGATGTTCTCGGCCAGGAAGGTGAACGAGCTGCCTGCCTGTTCGAAGAACATCCAGAACAGGATGTTGAACGCGAAGATGATCATCATCGCGATGGTCTTGTCGCGTGCGACCTTTCCGTCCCGGATACCTTCGATCATCAGCATGATGGCCAGGACCACGAACATGATGGTCAGGATGATCTGCAGCGTGGCTGCGCCCAGTTCGAGCAGGAAGTACACCAGCGGGATCACGAACAGTGCGCCGACGGCGACCATGGCTGCGCGGGTGCGGCTTTGGCCGCTCTCATCCGGTGCGCCGATGCCCTTGAGCGAAGCGCGGCCGATGTAGAACCATACGAGGCTGATCAGCATGCCGATGCCGGACGCGAAGAACACGACCTTGTATGCCGGGGCGCCGTCGGTGCCGAAGATCTTCTGGGCCAGGACCTGGGTCAGGATCGGTGCGACGAACGCGCCGGCATTGATGCCCATGTAGAAGATGGTGAAGCCGGAGTCGCGGCGGGTGTCGTTCAGCGCGTACAGCTTGCCGACCATGGTCGAGATGTTCGGTTTGAACATGCCGTTACCGACGATGATGGTGGCCAGGCCCAGGTTGAAGATCTTCGGGTCTGGAATCGTAATGGCAAACAGGCCTGCTGCCATGAACAGCGCGCCGATCAGGATCGAACGCTGGTAACCGATGACGCGGTCGGCGACATAGCCGCCGAATACTGCGCCGGCATAAACCAGCGCAAGGTAGGAACCGTAGGTCAGGTTGGCGGCTGCCTGGCCGGTGCCTGCGCCGTCATGGAACTGCGCGACAATGTAAAGAACGAGTGCCCAACGGATGCCGTAGAAAGCGAAGCGCTCCCAGAATTCGGTCATGAATAACATCCAAAGCGGACCTGGGTGTCCCATCATCTGCTTGAACTCGGGAATAACAACTTCCTGATTTGGTGTGGTAGCGGCTCCGCTCATGCGGGGGTCTCCTGACTGGTTATGGTTGATACGATCATCGGTGGAAAACAGCCTTAAGAAAGGGCCGAAAATTCCAACTGGGCTGCATTTTAATGTAAATCCTTCACATCAAGCGAATTTTTGCCCGATGTGGTATCCAGTGCGTACTTACCCGCCACACGCCTTGCGAAACCCCCGCACCGGATTGGCGCGAGTTGTCGTATATTGGCAGTGCACACATTGATCGTTTCACCGAATTTGAAAAAGGAATCTGTACTATGGAGCACGACGTTGTCGATACCCTCATTTCGCCGGAAGGCCGGCTCGAAGTGCTGTCGAAATCCGAAGTCGTCAAGCTTCTCGATACCAGCCAGGGCGGCCTGTACCAGGTATTCCGGAGTTGCGCGCTGGCGGTGCTCAATTGCGGCAGCTCGATCGACGACGGCAAGGAACTGCTGGAGCGTTATAAATCTTTTGACATCAGCATCGTGCAGCGCGAACGCGGCATCAAGCTGGAAATCAAAGGCGCCCCGGCGATCGCTTTCGTCGACGGCAAGATGATCAAGGGTATTCATGAACACCTGTTCGCGGTCCTGCGCGATATCATTTTTATCAGTAACGAGATTACCGAGAACCCGAATTTTGACCTGAGCCGCACCGAAGGCATTACCGATGCGGTATTCCACATCATGCGCAACGCGAATGTGCTGCAGCCGCAGCGCAATCCGAACCTGGTGGTTTGCTGGGGTGGCCATTCGATCAACCGCATCGAGTACAACTATTCAAAAGAAGTGGGTTACCAGCTTGGCCTGCGCGACCTCGATATCTGCACCGGCTGCGGCCCGGGTGCGATGAAGGGGCCGATGAAAGGCGCCACGATCGGCCACGCTAAGCAGCGCCGCAGTACCGGGCGTTATCTGGGCATTTCGGAACCAGGCATTATTGCCGCCGAATCGCCGAACCCAATCGTGAATGACCTGGTCATCATGCCGGATATCGAAAAGCGGCTGGAGGCCTTTGTTCGTACCGGCCACGGGATTATTGTGTTCCCGGGCGGCGCCGGGACGGCGGAGGAAATCCTGTACATCCTTGGGATCCTGCTCCATCCGGATAATGCCGACATGCCGTTCCCGCTGATTTTTACCGGGCCGGAGTCCTCGCGTGACTATTTCGTCCAGATTAACGATTTCATTGGACATACGCTCGGCGAGGAAGCGCAAAAGCGCTACAAGATCATTGTCGACGATCCGGAAATGGTGGCGCGTGAAATGCAGACCGGGATCAAGGAAGTGCGCGAGTACCGCAAGTCGCGCAGCGACGCGTATTATTTCAATTGGCTGCTGCGCATCGATGCCGAATTCCAGCGTCCCTTCAAACCGACGCACGAAAACATGCGCAACCTGAGCCTGCATAAGAACCAGGAAAAGCACCAGCTGGCGGCAAACCTGCGGCGCGCGTTTTCAGGCGTGGTTGCGGGTAACGTCAAGGATGAGGGAATCCGCGCGATCGAAAAGTTCGGACACTTCGAAATCCACGGCGACCCGGCAATCATGGGGCCAATGGATGCGCTGCTCGCGTCGTTCGTCGAGCAGAGCCGGATGAAGCTACCGGGCAAGGCGTATATTCCCTGCTATCGGATTGTTCAGTAGTTGAGGCTGGTCATCCGGCGCACATGTTGTTAGTCGGAAGTCAGGCAAAAAAATGGGGCCCCGGTAGGGCCCCATTTTTACTTTGCTTAGTCTTCGCGGCGCAGGTGCGGGAAGAGGATAACGTCGCGGATATTCGGCGAGTCGGTAATCAGCATCATCAGGCGGTCGATACCGATACCGCAACCGCCGGCTGGCGGCATGCCGTATTCCAGCGCGCGGATGTAGTCCGCGTCGAAGAACATCGCTTCCTCGTCGCCCGCATCCTTGGCCGCTACCTGCGCGTGGAAGCGCGCGGCCTGGTCTTCGGCGTCGTTCAGCTCCGAGAAGCCGTTGGCAATTTCGCGCCCGACGATAAACAGCTCGAAACGCTCGGTGATACCTTCCCGCGTATCCGATGCGCGCGCCAGCGGCGACACTTCGACCGGGTAGTCGATGATGTAGGTCGGCTCCCAGAGCTGCGATTCGGCCGTCTCTTCAAACAGCGCCAGTTGCAGCGCGCCCAGGCCCCAGCCCGCCATCGGATTGACGCCGAACTTCTTCAGTTCAGTGCGGATGAATGCACCGTCGTTCAGTTGTTCTTCAGTGTAGCCCGGGGCGTACTTGTTGATCGCGCCGACGATGGTCAGGCGCTGGAACGGCTTGGACAGGTCGAGCTCGCGGCCGCCGTAGGTCAGCTGCGCGGTGCCATGGGCGTCGATCGCGGCCTGGCGGATGATCGCTTCGGTGAAGTCCATCAGCCACTGGTAATCGACGTAGGCCGCGTAGAACTCCATCATCGTGAATTCGGGATTGTGGCGCGGCGATACGCCTTCATTGCGGAAGTTGCGGTTCACTTCGAACACGCGGTCGAAACCGCCGACCACGAGGCGCTTCAGGTACAGCTCCGGCGCGATCCGCAGGAACATCTCCATGTCGAGCGCGTTGTGGTGGGTGACGAAGGGCTTGGCCGCCGCGCCGCCAGGGATCGCGTGCAGCATCGGCGTTTCGACTTCCATGAACTCGTGCTTCTCCATGAAGCGGCGCATCGACGACATCGCGGCGGTGCGCGCCTTGAAGGTGCGGCGCGTGTCTTCGTTCATGATCAGGTCGACGTAACGCTGGCGGTACTTGGTCTCCTGGTCGGCCAGGCCGTGGAACTTGTCCGGCAGCGGGCGCAGCGACTTGGTGATCAGGCGCAGCGAGGTGACCTTGATGGTCAGCTCGTCGGTCTTGGTCTTGAACAGCGTGCCCTCGACGCCGAGGATGTCGCCCAGGTCGTAGTGGTGCAGCGCTTCCATCGCCGCTTCGCCGGTGTGATCCAGTGTTGCGTAGATCTGGATGCGGCCATCGGCGCGCGCGCCCGACGAATCCTGCAGCGTCGCGAAGGCGGCCTTTTTTCCCGCTTCGCGCTTGAGCATCATGCGGCCCGCCAGCACGACAGGGACCGGCGCTGCTTCGAGTTCTTCGCGCGACTTGGCGCCGAACTGCTCGTGCAGGTCGGCCGCCTTGTGCTGCGGACGGAAATCGTTAGGGAAGGCCACGCCTTTTTCGCGCAGTGCGGCCAGCTTGACGCGGCGCTCGGCGATGATCTTGTTATCGTCTGCCGGTGCGGCGGCGTTTTCTTGGATATCCGTAGTCATGGTAAGTATCGTTATTGTGTTTGATTATTCGGGAAACAGCTCGTCGATCGTCAGCTCTGAGAAGTCGCTCGCAATGTGGATCACGTTGTCGAATTCGGCGAAGGCTTCGGCGGGCAGGGTGGTTGTGAGCACCACGCATCGCATGCCTGCGCGGCGCGCCGCTTCAACGCCAAGCGGCGCGTCTTCGAACACGATGCAGTTTTCCGGCGCCACGCCGCAGCGCTCGGCCGCGAGCAGGAACACGTCCGGATGCGGCTTGCCGCGCGCGACATCGGCAGCTCCGGCGACGGTGTCGAAATGGCGGCGCAGGTCGAGGCCATCGAGCGTGAACTCGATGTTGGCGTTCGGCGCGGCGGTGGCCACGGCCAGCGCGACGCCGCGCAGCTTGGCCTGCTCGATCAGGTCGTCGAAGCCGGACACGGTCCTGCGGTGCGGCTCGTACAGCTCGCGGTAGACCGATTCCTTCTCGAGATTGAGCTCCAGCACTTCATGGTCGAGCAGGTGCTCGCCCATGTGGGCGCGGATGATCTCCTTGCCCTGGCGGCCCGCCGTCGTGCGGAAGAACTCCTCCGCGTCGATGTCCTTGCCGCGCCGTTTGAAGAACGTGATCCACGAGTCGGTATGGAAGGACATGTTGTCGACGATGGTGCCGTCCATGTCGAAGATGAATGCGCGCTTCGCCTGGGTCATCGTCATACGCCTTGCTTCAGCGACGCCGAGATGAAGTCGTCCAGGTCGCCGTCCAGCACGCCCTTGGTGTTGCCGGTCTCGAAGTTGGTGCGCAAATCCTTGATGCGCGACTGGTCCAGCACGTACGAGCGGATCTGGTGGCCCCAGCCCACGTCGGTCTTGGAGTCTTCCAGCTTCTGCTGCTCGCTCATGCGCTTGCGCAGCTCCATTTCGTACAGCTTCGCCTTCAGCATGTCCATCGCCTCGGCGCGGTTGCGGTGCTGGCTTCGGTCGTTCTGGCACTGGACCACGATCCCGGACGGCATGTGCGTCATGCGCACCGCGGAGTCGGTCTTGTTAATGTGCTGGCCACCGGCGCCCGACGCGCGATAGGTGTCGATGCGGATGTCGGCCGGGTTGACGTCGATCTCGATCGAGTCGTCGACTTCCGGATACACGAACAGGCTGGTGAACGAGGTGTGGCGGCCATTGGCCGAGTCGAACGGCGACTTGCGCACCAAGCGGTGCACGCCGGTTTCAGTGCGCAGGTGGCCGTAGGCGTAGTCGCCCTCGACCTTCAGCGTCGCGGTCTTGATGCCGGCGACTTCGCCGTCGGACTGCTCCATGATCTCGACCTTGAAGCCCTTGCGTTCGCAGTAGCGCAGGTATTGGCGCAGCAGCATCGACGCCCAGTCCTGCGCTTCGGTGCCGCCGGCGCCAGCCTGGATATCGATGAAGCAGTTGTTCGGGTCCATCGGATTGTTGAACATCCGCCGGAACTCCATCGACTCGATCACCTTGCGGATCTCTTCGGCGTCGCCGATGATCGCTTCGAGGGTGTCGTCGTCGCCTTCTTCGCGCGCCATCGCAAACAGGTCGTTTGCGTCGCCAAGGTCGGCCTTGGCCTTGGTCAGCGTCTCGACGATCGCCTCCAGCGCCTTCTTCTCTTTACCGAGATCCTGTGCGCGTTTTGGATCGTTCCAGACGGTTGGATCTTCGAGTTCTTCGTTTACCTGTTCGAGCTTCTCTGACTTTTTATCGAAGTCAAAGATACCTCCGAAGTTCGGCTTCACGATCGGTGAGATCGTTCAGCAGGGCGGAGAGGGCGTTGATGCGTTCGGCTTCCATAGCGTTCCGGTCTAAATAATTGGGTGAATCGAACCCTAGATTATACCCGATGCGGGAAGCGGGAAGGCGGCGCCCTTGCCCGGGCTGCGGGCCGTCCCGTATCATCCGGCTAACACTTCCTACCGGGCCAGCCCATGCGTTATCAATTTAGCATTCTTCTTGTCCCCGCCTTGCTGACCGGTTGCGCCAGTGCGCCGGTAGCGGCTCCGGCGGGCAGCCGCGCCACGATCGCGTTGCTAGAGACGACTGACCTGCACTCGAACGTCGTCGGATACGACTACTACAAGCTGGCGCCCGACCCATCGTTCGGGTTCGACCGCACCGCGACGCTGATCGCCGAGGCCCGCAACGAGTATCCGAACACGCTGCTGCTCGATAACGGCGACACAATCCAGGGCACGGCGCTGTCGGACTACCAGGCCCTGGTTGCCCCGCTGCCCTGCGGCCAGGTGCTCGCGATGTACAAGGCGATGAACCAGCTGAAGTTCGATGGCGGCGGCATTGGCAACCACGAGTTCAACTACGGGCTGGCGCACCTGTCGCAGGTGACCGGCAACCGCTTCAACGTGGAGGGCGTCGACCCGTCGAAGCCGCGCTGCGCCGGCCCCGCCTTTCCGCTTGTGCTGGCCAATGTCTACGGCCTGAAGAAGCGCCAGCCCCTGTTTGCGCCGTACCACATCATCGACAAGAAGATCAGGGCTGTCGATGCGAGCGGGAGGCCTTACACCGCCACGGTCAAGGTGGGCATCATCAGCTTCGCGCCACCGACGATTATGTCCTGGGACAAGCGCTGGCTTGAGGGGAAGGTCTACACAGAGGGCGTGCGCGAGTCGGCGCAGAAGTACATCCCCGAGATGCGGGCGAAGGGCGCCGACCTGGTTGTCGCCATTTCGCACGGTGGGCTCGATGCGGCGCCTTATTCGCCGGCGATGGAGAACGCGAACTATTACCTGGCGCAGGTCCCCGGCGTCGACGCCATGCTGATCGGGCATTCGCACCAGGTGTTCCCGAACCCGAAGAGCACAGCCGCGCAATTCAATCTGCCGGGCGTCGACAAGGCGAAGGGGCTGGTGCATGGCGTGCCGACCGTGATGGCCAACCTGTGGGGGAAGCATCTCGGCGTGATCGGGCTGCACATGGCGCACGATGGTCAGCGCTGGGTCGTCGACAAGGCCAAAACGACGGTCCAGGCGCGCAGTGCGCAGCGCGCCGACAAGTCTTACGTCGCGCCCGACGCCGCGGTTGCCGCGCTCGTCGCGCAGGAACACGAGGCAACGATCCGCTACGTCCGCACACCCGTCGGCACAACGTCATTCCGCATGTCGACCTATTTCGCGGATGTTGGCGACGTGTCCGCAATGGCGGTCGTGAACAAGGCGCAGGCCGATTATGTCGCGAAGTATGTGAAGGCATCGATGCCGCAGTACGCAGGCCTGCCTGTGCTGTCGATGTCGGCGCCGTTCAAGAGCGGCAGTGCCGGCGTCACTGACTTTACCGACGTTGCGGCCGGAAGCCTTGCGCTGAACAACGCTGCGGACCTCTACCTGTATCCGAACGCGTTGTATGCGGTGAAGGTCAACGGCGACGAGCTGAAGGCCTGGCTGGAGCATGCAGCCGGGCGTTTCAACACGATCGACCCGGCACGCAAGGAGGCGCAGGAGCTGGTCAATCCCGCTTTCCCCTCATATAACTTCGATACGCTGACATCGGCCGACGTGCGCTACGAGATCGATGTGACGCGCGCGGCGGGAAGCCGTATCCGGAACCTGAGCTACCGGGGCAAAGCCGTGTCCGGGGCCGACCAGTTCATTGTCGCGACCAATAACTACCGCGCCAGTGGCGGTGGCGGCTTCCCGGGCCTCGACGGCAGCAAGACATTGATTGCCTCGCCCGACAACAACCGTGAAGTCCTGATCGCCTACATCAAGGCGACCCGGAGCCTGACGCGCGCGGAGCATGGCGCCGGCCGCAGCTGGACGTTTTCCACCGTGAAGACAGCAGGTCCGGTCGTATTCCACTCCGCCCCGGGCATGCTCGCCATCGCGCATGAGGCGGGGCTGCACAATGTGTCGCAGCTGCGCGCCGACGACGGGCTGGGGAAGGGCTTTGCGCTGTATGGCCTTGACCTGTCCGCGGGGGACGCTACCGGCGGGACTGATGGCGCTGGACCAGCCACCAGCGGTCAGCGCGGCAGTGCGCAGGATGCGAAGGCGATCAGGGATGCCGCCGCAGCGGGCGCACCTGCCGCGATGTTCAGGCTGTCGTACATGCTGCATGCAGGCGAAGGCGCTGCAAAGGACGGTCGCGCCGCGCGCCAGTGGCTGGAGCGGGCAGCCGAACGCGATTATCCGGAGGCGATGCAGCAGCTCGCGATGGCGTTACGCGATGGATCGATGGGATTTGAGCGGGACGAGCAGCGCGCTGCTTTGCTCATGAAGGAAATGGCGCACGCGATGAAGCACCGGGCGCCCGGGTCATGAAGCCCTGAGTCAGCCGCGGTCGATCTGCATCAGGCGCTGGCCGTGGATGCCCCAGGTGCAGTCGACGCCGTCGACTTGTCCACGCAGGACCCAGCCAGTACCGATCTTCTCGACCGTGACGGGGCTGCCGATTTCGGCCGCGAGCTTTTCGGCCCACATGCTGGCCGAGCCCTGGCCCTTGAATAGTTCGTTACCGTCGACGATGACGGTGGCATCGAATACCGGGGCAGTAAATATAGTCTTCATTGTAGTTGACACTAAGAGCCGGCGCGTTCGCCGATAAGGATGACGGAAACCGGCTTGCCGGTGACCGGGTGAACGGGTTCGCGCATTTCGACGAGGCGCAAGCCGCTCTCGCTGAAAAGCCGCACCCAGGTTTCGAGGGTTCGGAAGTACCATGGCGGGGCGTCGGTGAAGTCGGCGCTGAAGCCCGACCACGATCCTTCGCGCCAGCCGTCCTTGTAAGGAGCGTCGCCGCACGCAAGGTGCGGGTGCAGGGTCTGCACGATCAGCGCGCCGTTTGAAGTGAGCAGCGAGGGCGCCGCGCGCAGCAGGCCCTCGACCGATTCCTTGCCAATCATCGAGAAATTACAGATGGCGACATCGACGCTTGCATCCAGCGCCCCGGCGGCGATTTCTTCGTACGACATCACGCGGAAGTCGCCGCCGCCTGCGTCGTTGGCCGTCTCGACCAGGCCGGGTACGACATCGACGCCGATCATGTCGACGCCATCGAGCGCGCGCACGAGCCAGCCTTCGCCGCAGCCGATGTCGATGCCGCTGCGCGGGCTGCGGCTGCGCACCGCCGCGACGATCGCCTGGTCAGTCACCAGCTTGCGGCTTTCGATCTCGCCGCCGCGTACCGCGTTGGTCCATGGCGCGGTATTCTTCGTCCAGGAATCGATGACTTTCTCGTCGCTGAGTGGCTTCAATGTAGTTTCGCTTTCTCGGGTTGGACCAGCACGAACGGACTGACGACGGAAGCCCACACCTGCGCATCGGAGGCGGCCCACGTCGCCGCCTGGACGTCGGTGACCCTGGCTACTTTGCCCTCGGCCATCCAGCGGCTGATGCTGTCCTTGTCGTCGTGCGAGACGCGGACGGCGACGTCGACGAGGTCCAGTTCGGCGCTGACGAACACCACGTTCCCTTGCGCGAAATGCTTCTCCAGCTCGGACCACGGCAGGCGCGCGGTCTCGCGGTTGATTTTGATGCGCAGGTCGGTATCGTTTTCGGGCTTGGTTTTCATGCTTGAGTCGGAATTAAAGTCAGAGAGGTTCGATCACCGGAACCGGCGAACCCGCCCATGTTAACCGATACGCCTGTCCCTTGCGCACATTGCCCACCAGTGCGGGGCGGAAGCAGGCGAGGTTGGTGCCGCCTTCGCGGCGCACGCTGGGATAGATGACGCCCATCGATCCGGCCTCGAGCAGTTGGGCCGCGAGCTGCTGGGATTCGATGTAGCTCGACGGATCAAGACAGCTGTCGAAGCCTTCCAGTCCACGGATGTCATGGAAGGTGCTGGTGAAGTCCGCCAGCATGGCCTGGTAGGTGACACTGTCGTCGAAGCGGTTGATTTCCTGGTACTCGACCGTCTTGTGGAAGGTGATCTCGGCCAGCGCGGTCTGGGCGTCGAACGCGCAGTACCAGGCGCCCCGTTCGCCATCGTTGAAGCGGCTTCCCTCCGGGCGCGGATAGGTGTAGGCCGCATTGATGATGCGGAAGTTCGGCACGCCGAACACCAGCTCGTCAACGCCGATGCCGGGCAGGCCGCCGTATTCACCGCGCAGGCGCTCGTTGGTGGCGTTATCGAGGTCGAACAGGTCGCGCAGCTCGCCGGTGGTGTCGGCGAGCGGGCTGAGGACTGAATCCTCGACGTCGGCGAAGCGCGAGGGAATCAGGCGGCAGGTATCGAACTGGCGCAGCTGCGACAGCTTTGGTGCGGGCGGCAAGATCAAAGGCCTCCGCGCCGCGCGTCAAGCAGCTTGCGCACCATTTGCATGGCCAGCAGGCCGCCGGCCAGCATCTGCGACAGCGGAGTGCGCCCGCCGAAGATCGGGTTCGTGTTCGGCAGCGACACCCATTCGTCGGCCAGCTTGTCGCCGTACAGGATGTGCAGCGCCTTGTAGATGCCGAGCAGGTAGGAAATGCGCGTGATGCGGTCGACTTCAAGCACGCGGTCGGGATTTTTCTTCCACTCGTAGAATGTGGACGACGACAAGCCTCCGAGCAGCTCGCGCGCATCCTCATCGCGCAGGTTCCAGGCGGCCGTCAGCTTGAAGAAGCCTTTCAGGGCCGACTTCGACAGGCGTTCGCGTTCCGGCCGGGCGTTGAGGTCAACCAGCACGGCCGGTTCAAAGCGGCTTTTTGGGTAGGCGTAGGCTAGATTGTTCATGGATAGCTCCGGTTATGAAGTATTTATACTCCGATTTCGGACTTAGTGCAAGATCCACGCGATTGCCCTGATTTGTTTTATAGCAATATCGTGGCAGAATGTGCTGTCATGTCCACCTCTCAATCGTCCAAAGGAACAGATGATAAGCAAGCCGAACACACGAACTGCCGCCCTGGCGGGGCTTTGGACTTCGCTGGCCGTTTTCCCGCTCTTCGTGCTGGCCGGGAGTGAGCCGGCGGGCCTGATGACCTGGCTCGTGGTCACCGCCGTTTTTATCTTTTTGCCCGCGATCTATTTCGTCGTCGGATCGGATGCTCGCCGGTTTGGCCGCGACTGGATCAACGACCCGGCCGAACGCGCGAGGTATTTCGCGCTGGTAAAGCGGGTTCTCGTCTGGGCCGCAACTGCTGTCGTGGCCGGTATGCTGATCCTTTTCATTTATAACCGGCAGTGACCAGGCGTTTCGCCGGAGATGGCTCATCCCGGGCCAACCCCCCAGCGTCGTAACAGGACGGAAATATTCTAAAATCGGGGACAGACCCCGATTTTAGAATAATTGAGTGGGGAGGGGGCGTGGTCAGGCGGGTTCGGCGTGCTCTACCATTAGCTGGACGCGGGTGACGCCGTTGTATTCGTTGGCGTCGAGCCTGAACGCGACGCGCGCGCGGTCGCCGACCGAGGCCGTGTGGCCAAACCAGATCGCGTCGTAGCGCTGGCCGTTGCGCTCCAGCAGCAGCTTGAGGTGGCGCTCCTTGAGGATGCGCTGGCTGATGACACGGAATTCGTCGCAGAAGACGGGCGGCGCGAATCCTTGCCCCCATACCTGGCCGTCCATCAGTTCGATGAACTGCGTGGTGTAGTAGCCGTCTTCGAGCGGGCCGTCCGTTTCGATCACCCGTTCAAGCTGCGCCTGCGTCAGCAGCGCGCGTCCGACCGCTTCGAACGCTTCCGAGAAGGCCTCGAGCGCCTCAGCGCGGATCGTCAGGCCAGCTGCCATCGCATGGCCTCCGAATTTGTCGATCAGCGAGGGCGCCCTTTTTGACACGAGATCGAGCGCGTCGCGCAAATGGAAGCCGGGAATTGAGCGTCCCGATCCCTTCAGCCATCCGTCATTCCCAGGCGCGAACGTGATCGTCGGGCGGAAGAACTTCTCCTTCAGGCGGGAGGCGACGATACCGATCACGCCCTGGTGCCATGTCTGGTCGAACACGCAAATGGTGCTGCTGGCGGAGGGCTCGAAGGCGTCCAGGTGCAGCAGGGCGGTGTCCTGCATGTCCGCTTCGATCTCGCGCCGTTTCAGGTTGATCTCATTGAGCTGCTGGGCGATCGCCCACGCGCGGCCTTCATCGTCGGTGATCAGGCATTCGATCCCGAGCGACATGTCGTCGAGGCGGCCGGCGGCGTTCAGGCGCGGTCCGACGGCGAACCCGAGGTCGAACGGCGATGCACTGCGCGCCTCGCGCCCGGCGACGCGGAACAGCGCGGCGACGCCCGCGTGCATGCGGCCGGCGCGCATGCGCTTGATCCCTTGTGCGACCAGGATGCGGTTGTTGGCGTCGAGCTTCACGACGTCGGCCACGGTGCCAAGCGCGACGAGGTCGAGCAGGTTGTCGAGCTTGGGCTGGGTCTGGGCGTCGAATACGCCGCGCCGGCGCAGTTCCGCGCGCAGGGCCAGCAGCACATAGAACACGACGCCCACGCCGGCCAGGTTCTTGCTCGGGAAGCCGCACTCCGGCTGGTTGGGATTGACGATCACGCGCGCTTCCGGCAGCGTATCGCCCGGCAGGTGGTGGTCGGTGACGACGACGTCGATGCCGAGGCGCTTCGCCGCCAGCACGCCGTCAATGCTGGCGATGCCGTTGTCAACGGTGATGATGATGTCGGGCGTCTTCTCGCGCGCGGTCAGGGCGACGATCTCGGGCGTCAGGCCGTAGCCGTATTCGAAGCGGTTCGGCACGATGTAGTCGACGTGCGCGCCCATCGCGCGCAAACCACGCAGCGCGGTGGCGCATGCGGTCGCGCCATCGCAGTCATAGTCGGCCACGATCACCATGCGCTTTTGCGCGGCGATCGCATCGGCCAGGAACACGGCGGCGGCGTCGATGTGCAGCAGGCCGCCCGGCGGCGACAGCGCCGCCAGTTCGCTCGACAGCTCGCGCGCGTCGGTCAGTCCGCGCGACGCGTACAGGCGCGCGAGCACCGGGTGCACGCCTCCCTGGCGCAGCATTTCAGAGGCTCGGAACGAGCAGGGACGTGTGGCGATACGGGTCATGGCAGCAATCGGTCAAGCGTTGGACGGCGCCAGAACATGTGCTGGGCCATTTTGGTGGTGGTGAGTTCAATGTGACGGTCGCGATGGCTTAGCACCAGGCGCAGCTGCTTGACGCGGCCGTCGCGCACTGCGGACAGTAACGGCGCGAACAGCTTCTCGTCGAGGCGTTTCATGAACGCCAGCCAGGCCGCCCAGTCAGCGCCGATGGCCGCCTGGGTTGCAGTGTCGCAGACATAGATGGCGCCGCCCTCACGTTGCTCAAGAAGTTCGGCCATCGCCGGGCTACGCAGTTGCGCGAGGGCCGACAGCCAGCCGGGCGCATCGCTGGTCGCCAGGGTCGGCGCGCTGCCGGGAATCGTCTCAAGCGCGCTGGCGCAGCCCCACGGCCAGAACGCGTTGATGGCGCCCAGGCCAGCTGCTTCCCGCTCGGTGTTGGCAGGATGCTGGTACCACAGCATCTGTACTTCGTTTTGCAGCTTGCGGTATTCGATCGAGCGCTCGCCCCGCGGAAGCCAGTCGGACAGGTTCATGCCCGCCGCCGCATCCGGCGTCGAGGTGTCGAGCCCGGCCCAGCCGTCGGCCCGCATGAACCAGGTCTGCGCATCGCCATACAGCAGCGTCTTGCCGGCTTCGTCGAAGTAGGGCTTGGCGGCGTCGAACAGCATGCGCGAATGGCGCTCGTCGAGTCCGAGCGCGCGCACATCGGACATCAGCATGTGGCTGCGCGCGATCTCGATATGGGCCGGATGTACGATGAACCAGCTGCCCTCGGCCGGATCGAGCCCGTATCCGCGCATCGCCTGCGCAGCAAGCGCCGGACGGTCGCCCGCGTCGAGACTGAGGGCGCGCGCCAGCCACAGTTCATGCGGCAGCATCCGCAGCGGGCCATCGAACGCCATGGATTCGAAAGATGACGTCCGGGTTATCAGGCTGGCAAGGGCAGGCGTCTCCAGTGCACGCACCAGGTCAGGAGCCAATTCGGGAGGGGGCAAAGCAAACGGCAAGACAAGCGAAATCTGGGTCATGCCGCATTGTATTTCAATTGGCGTGTCGGCGAGAAATTACGCCCGGCCAGACGTGATTGTTTGGCCACGGCTAGCTACACGCCGTGGAACACAGGCCCGCAAGCTGCCCAATGTCCAGTGTCAGATGTTGTCGCCGCTGTCGAGCTCCACGTCGCCATAGGTGAGCCCGATCGCTTCTTCGTACCACGTCTGCACCAGTGCCAGATGCTCCCTCTCGTCGTTGAGTGCAACGGTGAAGCTGTTCACCATGTCGGTCAGTCCATGTTCATCGACAAGGGCGATCAGCGTCTCCCACCCGGCCTTGTCGCTCAGTTCCGCCGTGACAATGGCGTGCAGGGACTGGGCGATCGTGGTGCGCGGGTCGTTAAGCACCTGCACAAGTCCCATCGACTCCACCCCGCACAGGTCGGCACTGGGCGTCTGCGCGGTCGGATCGCCGCCCAATGCATCAATGGCGTCCGCAACCAGCCGGAAATGGCGTGCCTCGTCGGTGCGAATGTCCTCGAGGTCGTCGATGGTCATGCTGATTTCGATATCGTCCAGCATCAGCTCGCACTTGGTGATCAGGGCGTCGTACAGCCGGGTTCCGGTGCGCTCGAACGCCAGCCGTTCGCCCAGTTTGTCGAGCAAAATCTGCGGACTCTGCCCCTTCAGCATGTCCAGCCCGATGCTCACCATGCCTGTGGCCGTGCCCGGCAGCGGCACGGACCCCAGCGTGTCGGCCTCGATGATGTAGGGCGCGCGCAGGTCGGCCATCGGGGAATCGTCGCCTTCGTCGCCCAGCATCAGGTCAGGGTCGATGTCGGTCATCGCCTTGCTGTCGATCGGCGACATCTGGATGCCGGTGCGGTTCATTCCGATGTGTTCGGTATGTGTGCTCATCATTCCTCCTGGCCGGTCTCAGTGGCTGCGCACGCCCGGCGTCGTCCATTTTTTGCGGTTGAGTTCAGTGCCGGGGGTCCAGACGTAGCCGGAAGCCACGGTGTCGCTCGGCGATCCGTCGGCATTCACCATCGAGCGGTAACGCTCCGACAGCGCGCCCTCGTGGGCCTTGTCGACAAACTGCGTGCCGTTGGTGCGGACGTCGATCTCGCTGGCGAGCACCTTGCGCACAAATTCACGCTGGCTGCGGAACTCGAGCGGGCTGTCGAAGTCACTTGTGACTATTTCGGCCGGATCGCGGTTGTCGAACTGCTGCAGCGCGTCGCACGCCATGTGGAAGTGGCCGAGCTCGTAATCGAGGAAGCGCTCCCAGATCTCCCTGACGTGGTGGTTGGATTCCTGTTCGACGCAGCTGTAATACATGTAGCACTCGTTCGCCTCGTGCAGCACCCACTGCTCGATCCAGCTCTCGGACGGATCCAGCATCGACGAGTAGTGCGTGACGTGCTGCTCTTCGACCGACGCGATCTCGGCGTACAGCTGGCGCGCCAGCGGGTCGGAGAACAGTGGCCCGATGTTCATGTAATAGTCGTGGGTCTGGGATTCGCCGGCCACGATGGTTAAAGCATGCAGCTTCGAGATCAGGTCGGCGGTCTTGGCGTTGTAGGGACGACGCAGGTCGTCCTCGGGTGCGCGGTGGTGCTCGCTGGTCGGGCGTCCGTGCATCACGTCGGTATAGCTCTGCAGGATGTTGTTGGCGTCCTTGCCCTCAAGCCGGTCGAGCAGGGCGGCGTAGCGGTACAGGTGGTCGAAATCCTCGAGCAGGCCGAAACGGTAGACCTGCGCCAGGTACTTGTCCGGCTCGCGCTGGGCGATCGCGGCGGTGACCTCGATGGCGGTCTGTTCGTAGGCGATGGTCGTTTCGAGCGGCGAGTGGTCGGCCGCGATCAGCCAATTGATCAGCGTGGCCTGGTGCTGCTCGATGCGGCGCACCTTGGCCAGCGGCAGGCGCAGCGCGAGGTTGAAGCGGGCGGCCATGTGGCCGAAGCGCAGCGCTTCGGTCTCGAGCCCGTTCATGAGGATGATCCGGACCCGGGTGAAGGCATCGTCGTCGAGTTTGCTGATCGGTTTCCGGACCATGTCGCGCCAGGTGAAATGCTGGTTGTCGACGTGGATTCCCTTGGAGTCGAATAAACTGAAAGCCATGGCCTGCTCCTTCGCTGACAGATGCCGTTACCATTCGATTTCCGGGCGCAGCACCAAGTTCAATGAATATTTTAAGGATACGAGGGCGATTCAATTGTGCAAGTCCTATTCACGGATGAGCTTTGTGTGGCACACTTCGTGCTCTTATATAAACATTCGGATTCCATGAGTCTCATCCATAAATTGCCGTATGAATGGCTGGTCGGACTGCGCTACACGCGCGCCGGCCGCCGCAGCGGCCGCAACAGCTTTATCTCGTTTATTTCGCTTATTTCCGTGGCCGGCATCGCGCTTGGCGTGGCCGCGCTGATCGTTGTCTTGTCGGTCATGAACGGCTTCCAGAAGGAAGTCACCGATCGCATGCTGTCGGTGCTGGCGCATATCGAAGTGTTCGACGCGCGCGGCGCCATGCCGAACTGGCAGCAGGCGTCGAAAGAAGCGTCGGCCAATCCGTCCGTCAAAGGCACGGCGCCGTTCGTCGAAACCCAGGGCATGCTGCTGCAGGACGGCGTGATGCGCCCATCGGTCATCCGCGGCATCCTGCCATCGGAAGAGCACAAGGTGTCGGACGTGGCCAAGAACGTCAAGCGCGGCAGCCTGGATTCGCTTCAGCCGGGCTCCTTCAACATCGTCATGGGCTACGCGCTGGCGCGTTCGCTCAACGTCGACATGGGCGACAAGGTCACCATGATGCTGGCGCAGGCCCAGACCACGCCGGCCGGCGTGCTGCCGCGCACGCGTTCGTTCACCGTCTCGGGCATCTTCGAGGCAGGACACTTCGAGTTCGATTCGGGGCTCGCTTTCATCAACATCGATGACGCGCAGAAGATGGAGCGCCTGGAAGCGCCTTCCGGCATTCGCCTTCGCATCGAGGACATGCACCGCGCGCCGTTTGTGGCCGAGGAACTCAAGCAGTCGATGAATGGAGAGCTGCTGATCCGCGACTGGTCCAAGCAGAACGCGAACTGGTTCGCGGCCGTGCAGACCGAGAAGAAGATGATGTTCATTATCCTGACCTTGATCATCGCCGTCGCCGCGTTCAACCTCGTCTCGACGCTGGTGATGACCGTGACCGACAAGCAGGCCGACATCGCCATCCTGCGCACGCTCGGCTCGTCGCCGAAGTCGATCATGAAGATCTTCATGATCCAGGGCGCGCTAGTCGGCATCATGGGCACGGCGCTCGGCGTCGGCTTCGGCGTGCTGGTGGCGCTCAATATCGACGTTATCGTGCCGTTCATCGAACGCCTGCTCGGCGTCGAATTCCTGTCGAAAGACATTTACCTGATCAGCGCCTTGCCTTCGGACCTGCGCTGGCTGGACGTCGCCAAGATCGGCGGCATGTCCGTGGTACTAGCCTTTGTCGCCACGCTGTATCCAAGCTACTCGGCGGCACGCGTAAAACCTGCGGAGGCCCTGCGCTATGAATAATATGAATAATATGCCAGTGCTCGAATCGCGCGGCCTGGGCAAGACTTTCACCCAGGGCTCCTACTCGGTCCCGGTGCTGAACAACGTCGACTTCTCGATCTACCGTGGCGAAAGGGTGGCCATCGTCGGCGCATCCGGCTCCGGCAAATCGACGCTGCTGCACCTGCTGGGCGGGCTCGATACGCCGACCACGGGGTCGGTGACGCTGATGGGCGAAGACTTCGCCAACCTGTCCGAAACCCGGCGCGGCGAGCTGCGGAACAACACGCTCGGCTTCGTCTACCAGTTCCACCACCTGCTGCCGGAATTCTCGGCGCTCGACAACGTGGCGATGCCGCTGATGATCCGGCGCGAGAAGCGCGCGGTTGCGGTTGAAAAGGCCGAGGCGATCCTGGCCCGTGTCGGCTTGTCCAAGCGCGTGATCCACGTGCCGGGCGAGCTGTCGGGCGGCGAACGCCAGCGTGTGGCGCTCGCTCGCGCGCTGGTGACGCAACCTGGTTGCGTGCTGGCCGACGAGCCGACCGGTAACCTCGATCACGCCACCGCGGAAAGCGTCTTCGACCTGATGCTGGAGCTGTCGAAGTCCCTGGGCACTGCGTTCGTGATCGTCACCCACGATATCGAACTGGCGCGCCGCTGCGACCGCGTGCTGCGGCTGACCGAGAACGGGTTGCAGGAAGCCTGACATGTGGATCGATACCCACTGCCACCTCGACGCGCACGAATTCGGTGGCGAGTCGCTGGCGGTGGCCGGGCGGGCTGGGGACGCGGGGGTGTCGATGATCGTCATCCCTGCGGTCGAGCGCCAGAATTTCCCGGTGGTGGCCAGGCTGGCCAGCGAGGCGGACAACGCCAGCTTTGCGCTCGGCATCCATCCGATCTACGTGCCGAATGCCGGCGAAGACGACCTGGCCGCATTGCGCAAGGCGGTTGAGGCGGCGCTGAACGACAGCCGTTTCGTCGCTATCGGCGAGATCGGCCTCGACTACTTCATCCCGATGCTGTGCGAACCCGCCATGCGAGAGAAGCAGGAGTTCTTCTTCCGCGAGCAGCTGCGCATCGCGCGCGACTTCGAACTGCCGGTGTTGATGCATGTGCGCCGGTCACAGGACCAGGTGCTCAAGCATGTGCGGCAGATTCGCCAGGTTGGCGGTATCGCCCATGCATTCAACGGCAGCTTCCAGCAGGCCCAGACCTTCATCGACCTTGGCTTCAAGCTCGGTTTCGGTGGCGCTATGACGTTCACGCGCGCACTCCAGATCCGCAGGCTTGCGGCGACGCTTCCATTGGAATCCATCGTCCTCGAAACGGATGCGCCGGATATCTCTCCGGCATGGATCCACCCGGCCAGGAACAGTCCAGAGTACCTTCCGTCGATTGGCGCGGCGCTGGCCGAACTGCGTGGCATGCAGATTGACGACATCCGGTCGGCCACGATGGCAAGCGCGATCGCCGCCATGCCGCGCCTCTCCGCGATCCTGGCGCCGGCTTGAGCATTACCAAGGCATTGTCCGCCAAGTAGCGCGACACTGGGGGTTTGACCTCCCTGGATGTTATCGATGCGCTGCCTGATACTGGGTTTCGTCGCCGGCACTGCGGTCCTGCAGACGCGCGCGGTGCTGCCCGACGAAGCTGTCATGGCCGCACTGGGCGCTGCGGCGGTCCTCATGCTGCTATTGCGGCGACTGGCCGTATCACTGCTGGCGGGTGGCCTGCTCGGCTTTTGCTGGGCCGCTTACATCGCGCATATCGCGCTTGCGCCCACATTGTCCAAACAAGATGAAGGGCGCGACCTGACCGTCACCGGTGTTGTCGACAGCCTGCCATACAGCTTCGACCAGGGCGTGAGATTTCACTTCAGGGTTGAGAAGGCCGAAGGAGCGCGTTCCGCTGTGCCGCCCCGCATAGCGCTGGCCTGGTACACCGGCTACCGCGGCTCTGTTCAGCCGATTGGCGACGTCCAGCCGGGCGAACGCTGGCAACTGACCGTGCGCCTGCAGCGTCCGCACGGTAACGCTAATCCGCATGGCTTCGATTATGAAGCGTGGCTGCTCGAGCAGGGCATCCGCGCCACGGGCTACGTGCGGTTCGATGCCCGCAACCGGCGTCTCGACAGCTTCGTCCCGGGCTTTTCCAGCATTGTGGAGCGTTCACGCGCGAAGCTGCGCGCCCGCATCCGCGCCGCGCTGCAAGGCAAAGAGTACGCAGGCGTGATTGTCGCCCTGGTAGTGGGCGACCAGCGCGCCATTGACCAGTCGGACTGGAAGGTGTTCAACCGCACCGGCATCAGCCACCTGGTGTCGATCTCAGGGCTGCACATCACGATGGTTGCCGGGCTGTTTGCGCTGGCTGCGTCGAGCCTGTGGCGGCGTTCCTTCTTCACCGGCGCGCAGCTTCCCCTGATACTTCCGGCGCAGAAGGTAGCCGCGCTGGCCGGGGCGGGAACGGGGCTGCTGTACGTCCTGCTGGCCGGCTTCGGAATACCGGCCCAGCGAACCCTTTATATGCTGACGGTGGTGGCCGCGGCGCTTTGGTTTGGCCGGCTGACGAATGTGTCGGATGTCCTGTGCACAGCGCTTGGGGTGGTCGTGCTGCTCGATCCATGGGCGGTGCTGGCGCCGGGCTTCTGGCTGTCCTTTGGCGCGGTCGCGTTCATCTTGTATGCCACCACGGGGCGCATTCACGCTCGTGAGTCGAGGATGGCGGCCGCGCTACGGGCCGGCGCGCACACCCAATACGTCGTCACGGTGGGCCTGGTGCCGCTGACGATGCTGCTCTTCTCCCAGGTATCGCTGGTCAGCCCATTGGCCAATGCAGTCGCGATCCCGCTGGTCAGCTTCATCGTCACACCGCTTGCGCTGGCGGGGAGCATGCTTCCGTCGCCGCTGTCCAATCTGCTGCTCGGAACCGCGCACCTTGCCGTGGAAGGACTTGCGCTGTTTCTTGGGTGGCTGGGCGACTTGCGCCTGGCGGTGTGGACAGCGCCCACGCCAGACCCCTGGATGTTTGTATTCGCGCTCGCCGGCACCTTGTGGATACTCGCGCCGCGCGGATGGCCGGTGCGCTGGATAGGGCTTGCAGGCTGGCTGCCGCTGATCGCCAACCTGCCTGCTTATCCATCCGAGGGCGAGATGCATGTCACCGCGTTCGATGTGGGGCAGGGCACGGCCTTGCTGGTCGAGACCAGCGGCCACCGGCTGCTGTACGACACTGGGCCGCTCTACTCGGCGGAATCCGATGGCGGCAACAGGGTCATCCTGCCCTACCTGCGCGCCCGCGGGATAGAAAAGCTCGATGGCGTTATCGTTTCGCACAGCGATGCCGACCATGCGGGCGGTGCCCTCAGCGTGCTGGAGGCGGTGCGGACAGGCTGGGTCGCTTCATCGCTATGGTACGACCATCCGGTTGCCGTCAAGGCGCCAATGCACCGGCGCTGCGTGGCGGGACAGAACTGGACATGGGACCGGGTACGGTTCGAAATGCTGCATCCGGCGCCGGAAAGCTACGCCGACCCGGCCCTGAAGGCTAACGCGCGCAGCTGCACGCTTCGCATCACGGCGGGCGGGCATTCGATTCTCCTGGCCGGCGATATCGAAGCAGCCCAGGAAGCGCAACTGGTGTCACGAAACGCAGCGGCCTTGCGTTCAGGGGTGCTGCTGGTGCCTCACCACGGTAGCGGCACCTCATCCACGCCGGCATTCCTTGCGGCCGTGAGACCCGACCTGGCCTTGTTCCAGGTCGGATACCGCAACCGCTACCGCCACCCAAAGGCCGACGTCGTCGAACGCTATGCCGGCATGGGCGCCGCGCGGCTGCGAACCGACGAATCCGGCGCTGTGACGTTCCGTTTTGGCACCCAAGTCGAGGTCCGCGAGTACCGCCGCGATCACGCGCGCTACTGGCACCAGTAGATGGTTCCCTCTAACCCGGAGCAGGCAATCGCATTACAATTCACGCAACCTTAAAACGGCCCGCGCAGATCATGCCGGGGCCACCTACACAATGACCAAACCCCTGCTTCACTTCAGCCATGGCAACAGCTATCCTGCTGGCGCCTACGGCCGCTTCTTCGATTACCTGCGCGATGACTACGACATCCGCTGCGTCGACATGCATGGCCATGACCCGCGTTACCCGGTCACCGATGGCTGGCCCGAACTGGTCGCGGAACTGATCGAGCAGCTCGAAAGCTATGGACAGCCTGCGATACTGTTAGGGCATTCGCTGGGCGGGATGCTCAGCATGATGGCGGCGAAGCAGCGCCCGGAACTGGTGCGCTGCGTCGTCATGCTCGATTCGCCCGTGGTCGCAGGCTGGCGCGCGTGGATGTGGCGGCTCGTGAAGAAGTTGGGGCATGCCGACCGCTTTTCTCCGGCACAGTTTTCGCGGCGGCGCCGCAACGTCTGGCCCGACCGCGCCGCGGCCTATCAGCACTTCAATTCGAAGGATATGTTCGCCGCATGGGCGCCCGGCGTGCTCGATGCTTACCTTGAGCATGGCCTCAAGCCGCATCCCGAAGGCGTCGAGCTGCGTTTTTCGCGCGAGGTGGAGACCGAAATCTACAATTCGCTCCCGCACCACATGGGCAGCGTGATCGGCAAACGGTTTCCGGTGCCGATCGGGTTTGTAGCAGGCACCAGGTCGGTAGAGCTGCGCCAGGCCGGACGCGCCGCTACGCTGCGCCTGGTCGGCGACAATTTCGTCGAGATCGAAGGCGGCCACCTGTTTCCGATGGAGTCGCCGGAGCTTACCGCCAGGTTGACGCGTGAAATGATCAACCGGTTACTCGGCCAGGCCAATCAACCTGCCTGAATTTTTTTCGCGTAAAATCGCTGGATTCCTTCCACTTCAAGAATCCAGCGATGACAATCAAGAGCGACAAATGGATCCGCCGCATGGCCGAATCCACCGGCATGATCGAACCGTTTT
>DASWSX010000247.1:0-9532 GCA_036402435.1 Telluria sp.
CACCTGGTGCTGTCGACGCTGCACACCAACGATGCGGCCAGCACGCCGCTGCGCCTGATGGACATGGGCGTGCCGCGCTACATGGTGGGCAGCTCGCTGCAAGCGGTGCTGGCGCAGCGCCTGGTGCGCGTGATCTGCGAAAGCTGCACCGGGCCTCACCAGCCGACGCCCACCGAACACGAGTGGCTGCGCTACGAACTGCGCGAGCACGTCGACAAGGCGCGCTTCTTCCATGGCAAGGGCTGCTCGCACTGTAACGGCATGGGCTACCGCGGCCGCACCGGCGTGTACGAACTGCTGGAGATGACGCAGGCGGTGGTCGACGCGTCCAACCATCCCGATCCCGCGCACTTCCTGAAAGCGGCGCAGGCTGAAATGGGTGGCGCGACCTTGCGCCGCCACGCGGTGCAGCTGGCGGTGCAGGGCCGCACCACGGTGTCCGAGGCTATGCGCATCAGTAACCAGCTGGAGGATTGAGGTGCCATTTTTCGCCTACAAGGGCCGCAACGCGCGCGGCGAGTTGATGCAGGGTGTGCTCGAGGGCGTCGACAGCGGCGCCGTGGCCGACCAGCTGTTCGGCACCGGCGTGACCCCGATCGAGATCACGCTGACCAACAAGACCGCAGCGAGCAGCGGCGACCAGACCTTGTGGGACAAGCTGACCGAGAAAAAGGTCTCCTCGATGGACGTGCAGCTGTTCAGCCGCCAGCTCTACACGCTGCTCAAGGCGGGCGTGCCGATTATGCGCGGCCTGGCCGGGCTGCAGGAGTCGGCCGTCAGCAAGTCGTTCGCACGGGTGATCAAGGACATCCGCGAGTCGCTCGACTCGGGCCGCGAATTGTCGGCCGCGATGCGGCGCCATCCGGACGTCTTCAATAACTTCTACCTGTCGATGGTCAAGGTAGGGGAGATGACCGGCCGCCTGGAGGACGTGTTCCTGCGCCTGTTCGACCACCTCGAATTCGACCGCGACATGCGCAACCGGGTGAAGGCCGCCACGCGTTATCCGACCTTCGTGCTGATCGCGATGGCGATTGCGATGGTCGTCGTGAACGTGTTCGTGATACCGCAGTTCGCGAAGGTGTTCGCGACCATGCACACCGAGCTGCCGCTGATGACCCGCATCCTGATGGGTACCTCGAAGTTTATGCTCGATTACTGGGTGCTGATGCTGATCGCGGCCGGCGGCGTGTTTGCCGGGGTGCGCGTCTGGATCGCGACGCCGGCAGGGCGCTATAGCTGGGACAAGCGCAAGCTGCAGATCCCGATTGCCGGCAAGATCATCATGAAAGGCACGATGGCGCGTTTTGCGCGCAGCTTCGCGCTGTCGTCCAAGAGCGGCGTGCCAATCGTGCACGCGCTGACCGTGGTGTCGCAGACGGTCGATAACGCCTACCTGTGCGCCCGCATCGAGCAGATGCGCGACGGCGTCGAACGCGGCGAGTCGATCTTGCGCACGTCGGTGACGGCGGGCGTGTTCACCCCGATCGTGCTGCAGATGATCGCGGTGGGCGAGGAGTCCGGGTCGCTGGACGACCTGATGGACGAAATCGCGGAGCTGTACGAACGCGAAGTCGACTACGAACTCAAGACGCTGTCGGCGCAGATCGAGCCGATCCTGATCACCTTCCTTGGGGTGATGGTACTGGTGCTCGCGCTCGGCATTTTCCTGCCGATCTGGGACCTGGGCAGCGCCGCAATAAGGAAATGATCGCCCGTCGCCCGGCGCGCGGGTTTTCGCTGTTCGAGCTTGCCGTTGCAGCAATTATTGTCGGACTGCTAACCGTTTGGCTTCTTAGCCGGTTACAAACCTACCAGCTTGAAGCCGAGCGCGTGGCAGCCGATCGCCTTGTTGGGACCCTGCGCACAGCCCTCAGCATAAGAATCGCACAACTTTCTGTTGCAAAAAGGGAACACGAGTTGCAAGCGATTATTGATGAGAATCCAATCACCTGGCTGGTCGCGCCACCGAAAAATTACCTCGGCGAATACTATTCTCCAGAGCAAGACGCGCTCCCGCATGATGCCTGGTACTTCGACCGCGGTGCGAAAGAACTTGTTTATAAGCCAAGCGAGAGAAAAAGTTTTGGGTCCGAAAAACAAACATTGCTCAGATTCAATGTAAAATTTCCGTACTTACCCGTCACGCAGGGAAAGACTCCAGGGCTGCCGCGTCTGCAGCAAGCCCCCGTCCTGGATCAAGTTTCGGAACAAACCGTCGTAAACAAATAAGAAATGGCCGCTGAGCGAGCCTTACATACACAGTTTTTGGAGAACTACATGAACAAGAGCATCAAGAACAATGCCCAAGCCGGTTTCACGCTGATCGAACTGATCGTTGTTATCGTTATCCTCGGTATCCTGGCCGCGACCGCGCTACCGAAGTTCTCGAGCCTGGGCGGCGACGCTCGCCTGGCCAGCCTGACCGCTGCGAAGGGCGCGCTGACCTCCACTGCTGCGATGGCGAAGGGAAAATTCCTCGTGAACAACACGAATGCCCCGCTGACGAGCATGAGCATTGAAGGCGCGACGATTACCTTCGTCACGACCGGCAGCGGGTATCCGCAGGCAGATGCGGGCCTGGCCAAGGCTGCCGGCCTTGAAGGGGATTACACCATCATTGGACCGGGCGTCGACGCCACCGCCAACAATCCGGGGACGGCGGCCGACGAGATCGCCATCGTGCCGAAGAGCCTGAGCGGCTCGCCGCGGGGCCTGGGCTGCTTCCTGACCTACAAGCATCCAACGACGGTCACCGGTGTGCCGACCTATACCCTGACTGCAACCGCCGCCAACTGCGAATAAGCGTCGCGGGCAAGACCTGATTGTGGCTGGCTACGATATTCGGGTCCCGAACATCGTGTCCAGCCACAGTTGCGTCCGGCGTCGGCATAGCGGCGTTACGATGGTGGAGTTGATTGCCGTCCTGATCATCATCGGCGTGCTCGGGGCTGTGGCGGCCACTCGCTTTTTCGACCGCAACAGTTTTGAAGCCGACAGCTTCACTGACCAGGCCCGCTCCATGCTGCGTTACGCGCAGAAAATCGCGGTTGCGCAAAACCGCAATGTCTTTGTCCGTCTGGACGGCAAAAGCGTTGCGGCGTGCTTCGACAGCGCCTGCACTGCCGGCGGGCATCTGCCCGCGCCGTCCGGGACCAACAGCGGCTCGGCAGCAACCCTGGCTCAATGCGGCAATGCCACGTGGTTTTGTGAGGCAGTCCCGCAAGGAATCACCTACGGCGTGACTGGCAGCCTCGCTTTGTTCAGGTTCGATGGGCTCGGAAAGCCTTTCCGTGACACCGACAGCGACGCCACCGGGCTTTCCACATTCCAACGCACAAACCTGTCGATCAGCGGCGACGGCGCCACGCGAACGATCACGATCGAACCCGAAACAGGTTATGTTCACTAGTAGCCGGCGCCAGCGCGGCGTGACGATGATCGAGCTGGTCATGTTCATCGTGATCATCGGGGTGGCGCTCGCCGGCCTGCTGCAGGTACTTAATTTCACGACCAAAACCAGCGCCGATCCCTTGCGTCAAAAGCAGGCGCTGATGATCGCCGAAGGCCTGCTGGAAGAAGTCCGGCTGTCCGCATTCACCTACTGCGAGCCAACCGACGCCAAAGTCGCTACCGCGGCGAGCGCTGCCGAATGCACAGTCAAGGAATCGTTTGGCCTGGCGGCCGGTGCGAATGCTGCCCGTCCCTACGGCAACATCAACGATTACGTCGACGCGGCCGCCACGGCCAAGGCCGCATTCAACGATGCGGACGGCAAGCTCGTCGATGCGCATGGCAACAAGATCGACGTTGACGGATACACCGCCCAGGTAACGATCCGTCCCGCGCTGCTGAACGGTATCGGCGCCGTGGGCAGCTCCGCCGACACCGACGTGCTGCGCATCACCGTCGAAGTCAGCTACGACGGCCAGACGCTGGCGCTGGACGGCTACCGCACGCGCTACGCGCCCAACTTCCCATGACCCGACACGCCTACTCGAAAGCAAGGCAGGCAGGCTTCACGCTGATCGAGGCGGTGATGGTCATCGTCATCATCGGCGTGCTCGGCGCCGTAATCGCGGTGTTCATCCGCATGCCGGTGCAGGGCTACCATGACAGCGTCGCGCGCGCCGAGCTGACCGACCTGGCCGACCTGTCGCTGCGCCGCATGGCGCGCGACCTTCGCCTCGCGCTTCCGAACAGCATCGTGATCAGCGATAACGGCGCTGCGATTTCGTTCTTCATGACCAAGTCGGGCGGGCGCTACCTCACTCCGGACGATGACCTGGCCGGATACCCCGTTCTCGATTTCATCGACAAGACCAGGACAAGCTTCACGATGATCGGCCACGAGCCGACGGGAAAACTTGCCATCAAGGCCGGCGATTACATCGTCGTCAACAACCTTGGCGTGGCGCCCGCAAGCGCCTACACCGGCCAGAACATTGCCCGGGTCACCTCTTTTACCGCGGTCGATGCGGCCAAGGGCGTGTACCAGGTAGTGATGGAGTCCAACCCATTCGCCGAACAGGATCCGCCGATGCCGTCGCCCAGCGCGCGATTCCAGGTCGTCGGCCAGCCGGTGACTTACCACTGCACGCCGGGCGCTGGCGGGACAGGAAGCATCAGCCGCCAGTGGGATTACGGCATCAGCGAAGGAAAGCCTGACGCCGCCGCTGGGAAAACCAGCTTGCTGACCAAGCGCGTCGCAGCCTGCAAATTCTCCTACGACAGCAGCAGCCGCAGCGCGCTGGCCGTCCTGGCGATCGAGCTGGAAGTACCTGGCCAGGCGGGCCGGATCAAGCTGGTGCACCAGGTTCATGTGGACAACACGCCATGATGAGACTGCCAACCATCGTCCGCAG
Organism: Telluria sp.; assembly: GCA_036402435.1. Taxonomy (GTDB): domain Bacteria; phylum Pseudomonadota; class Gammaproteobacteria; order Burkholderiales; family Burkholderiaceae_D; genus Telluria_A. The sequence goes on from DASWSX010000247.1 coordinate 4,866, forward strand.
CCGTGGCGTGGGCCTGATCACCGCGATCTTCCTGCTGGTCGTCATTGCCGGCCTGGCCGTGGCAATGGTCACTGTCTACACCACCCAGCAGGCCAGTTCGACACTCGATGTGCAGGGTGCGCGCGCCTACCAGGCGGCCCGTGCAGGGCTTGAATGGGGCATTTACCGCCAATTCAGGGATAAAAGCTGCGCGGCATCGTCCTCGTTTGCGCTCGACGACGCTACGTCGCTGCGCGGTTTCGTGGTAACCGTCAACTGCCAGAAGCTGGAAGGGCCCGTCAATGACAGCGGCGATGAAGACGCCCTGGACCGCTGGAAGGTCACGGCGACAGCGTGCAACCTTCCTGCAGCAGGCGCCTGCCCGAATCCCTCCAATGCCGCCGACTATGTACAGCGCGTGATGGAGGTAACGTTCTAATGAAGTTGCCGCTGATCCGGTTTGTGCTGATGCTAATGCTCGCAAGCGTGTGGCAAGGCGCCCGCGCGGACACCGAAATCAGGCTGTTGAAGAGTTTTGCCGGCAAAGTGAACTTCGTCGGCACGCAAAAAACGATTCGCAACAAGGGCAATAACAAGCCATGCGAAGTATTCGGCCCCTCGGCCGACCGTACAGCCATGCTGTCGGGGATTCCCGCCGACGCCGTTATCCTGAGCGCACACCTGTACTGGGCCGGGTCTGGATCAAAAGCGGACAATACAGTGTCACTCGATGGCAAACAGGTCATCGCGCCGGCCGATCGCCAATATTCGTCTGGCACCATCGGCAACAATTTCGACTACTTTGCGGGCGCGGCCGATGTTACCGAGCAGGTGAAGATAAAACGCAACGCCGAGTATACGTTCAGCGGCCTGACGGTCGATAACGGCAAACCGTATTGCGCCGTCGAGGGGGTGCTGGGCGGCTTCTCGCTGCTCGTCATTTACTCGGAAGAAAAGGAAACGTTCCGCCTGCTGAACTTGTACGAAGGTTTCCGCTTCACGCGCTACAACGGCATCACGCTCAATCTCAGCGGCTTCCGGGTGCCGAATCCGCTCGGCACTGCCACCGGACGTATCGGCCACATTACTTGGGAAGGCGATGCAAGCCTCGACGGCTCCGGCGAAAACCTGACCTTCAACAATGTCCAGATGACCGGCGCGACCAATCCCGCTGGAAACCAGTTCAACTCGCAAAGCAACATCAACAGCGACGAGAAATCCTTCGGCATCGATTTCGATGCGTACACGGTCGGCAGCCCGGTGATCAAGCCGGGCGACACCACCGCCTCCACGCGTTACGAGTCAGGCCAGGACCTGGTGCTGCTGAATGCCGAAATCGTTGCGCTGCCCAACGTTCCGATGGCCGACCTCAGCATCGAAATGACGCGCAACAATGAGATGGCATTGGGGCAGGAGGTCGGCTATTCGATCACCGTGACGAACAACGGCCCGAGCGTCGCGACCAACCCGACAGTGGTGACCAATACCTTGCCGGCCGAGCTGAAGTACTTGTCCGCCGCGGGGAACGGATGGACCTGTACTGTGGCAGGCCAGGTCGTGACATGCTCGCATTCGGCATCCCTTGCGTCCGGTGCGGCGTTGCCGACGTTAACGATCACTGCGACGGTGGTTGCAAAAGGCACGATCGTCAACAGCGCGGTGGCGTCGGGCAAGGAATTCGACCCGGAACTGGCAAATAACACTGCCACTGCGAAGGGCACCGTCGCCGCCGGGTCGAGCTACAAGTTCACACAGGGAGAATGCAAGAGCGGTATCGCGCTCGGGCACCTCGACCAGACCTGCACGGACGTGCTGCCAACAGTGACGGCAGGTGTTTCATCGACCATCCACATCACGGCCATGGCGGACGGTGTCCCAACCATGCTCAGCGCGGACAAGGCGACCCCGGTCAAGATGAGTTTTGCACTCAGCTGCCATAAGCCGTCGAAGGGGGCGGGCGTGCCAGCGAAGTACGCGGGGACCGTGCTGAAGGCCTGCGCCGCCGACGGCAATGATCCGGCCGAGTGGTCGCCCGTGCAGGATATCAACATGCCTGCCGGGTCGCCTTCGGTTGCGGCGACGTTTGTCTATGACGACGTCGGGCGCATCCAGCTGTTCATGCGAGCTGAAGGCGCCACTGAACTGGGTACAGCCCTGCCATTCGTGTCGGTGCCATATGAGATACGCCTGACAAATGCAGCCTTCGAGGACGCGCCGCTCGACCAGTCCGCGGCGCCGTTTGTGCCGTCCGGAGCACCATTCGATGTGACGGTCGGAGCATACAATTTTCATGGCAAGCTGACCCCTAACTTTGGCGCCGAGGGTACCGCCGCATTCGCGTTGCCGAGCGTGGAGCGGGGGGCTCCGCCTGGTTCTCCCGCCGAGCAGGCCATGACGAAATTACCGGAACTCGGGGGCACGCTGGAAGGGATCAATGGCGGCGCCGCAGCCGGCAAGTTCAAAATCGATGAGGTCGGGGTAGTCAAACTGACGCCGGCACTGGCCCCCGCGCTGTACCTGGGCCTGCCGGTCAAGGCGACTCCGGCATACGTCGGGCGTTTCTATCCCGCCTATTTCCTGGCGTCGGCCAAGCAGATGGATTGCTTGCCGAGAATGCTGTGCAGTGCCGACGTCAGTACCGCCGCCTATTCGAAGCAGCCGCTCATTGCGACGGTGACAGCGTACACGGCTGAAAACAAGCCAGCGGAGAATTACCAGGGTGTGTTCGCCCGCCCGGTAACCCTGTCGGCACACGCCGACCCGCGTCTTGAAGGCGGAAACCTCAGCGGTCTTGAGGTCGCCGCAGTGCCGTCCACGGCTTTCAATAAAGGGGTGGCCGAACCCCGGCCGGAGTTTGCGCTGCCGAAAGGATTCGACCGTACCGCACTTCAGGGACCCTGGTCGGCCCCAACAAGGATTTTCCTGCGCGCTTCCGAGGCTGGTGGCGACGGCGTCACGTCGTTCAACAAAGACAGTCCGCACGATGTTGGTATTCAGATCATCAGCGGCCGCCTGTTGGTGCCGAACGCACACGGCTCCGAGCGCCTTAACCTGCCGCTGAAGGTACAAGCGCAGTATTGGACCGGATTCAATTGGGAGCTGAGCAAGAACGACAGCATCAGCGAGGTCGATCTCGCCGCGGCGAAGTTTGAAAAGGCCACCGGCGCCCTGGCAACCGGTGTGGTGACTCTTGTCCCGCAAACCGTCACGACGATGGCGGCCGGCGTTGCCGGGCTTGCCGTCAAGGTCGTTCCGGCTGCGGCCGGCAGCGTCGACCTCACCATCGACGGCGCCAAATGGCTGCCGAGCACCAAGGGGCGCCTCAAGTTCGGCACGTACAAAAGCCCCCATATCTACATGCGCGAAGTCCATTAAACGCCTCCGGCGTGGCGTATTTGCACCCAAAAGCCTGAAAGTGCGGAATATTTATTTCCCCGTTGTAAATTTAGTATCGATACTCGGCGGAAACTGAATATAATCAAGTGTCTACCGCGCGGTCTTCACAAAGTCGCCTAACTTACCTTTTGCCTGCATGCGTTTTTTTAACAAAGCGAAGAAGACCGAATCCTGGCTGTCGTTTGCGCTCCATGGCGATGGGATCGCCGCTGCGCGCATCGCGCACGTGGCTGACGGCAAGCGGGCGGTCGAGACCTGCGTTTTCTATCCGGGCAATCCGGGCGCCGAACTGCTGGAGAAGGCAGGACGGGAACTGCGTGCCGCGACCTTCCATTGCACGACCATCCTGGCCGGCGGCGAGTACCAGATGCTCGCCGTGGAGGCGCCTAACGTTCCCGCTGACGAACTCAAGACCGCAGTGCGCTGGCGACTCAAAGATATGCTCGACTTCCACGTCGACGACGCCACCATCGACGTGCTCGACATTCCGGTCGACAAAAACGCGACGGTACGCACCAGTCACGGCATGTTCGCTATCGCCGCGCGCAACAGCGTGATCGAAAAGCGCCAGAGCCTGTTTGCTGCGGCCAAGGTCGGCCTGTCGGTGATCGACATCCCGGAGATGGCGCAGCGGAATATCTCTGCGCTCATCGAGCCGGAAGGGCGCGGCCTCGCGATGTTGTCGTTCGGCGCCGACGGCGGCTTGCTGACGGTAACGTTCAACGGCGAACTGTACCTGTCGCGCCGCATCGACGTGACGCTCGAACAGCTGCTCGATTCCGACCATGACCGCAAGCATGCCTGCTTCGACAAGATCACGCTGGAGCTGCAACGCTCGCTCGACCACTTCGACCGGCAATTTCACTTCATCAGCGTCTCGAAGCTGGTACTGGCGCCAACCGGGGCCAGCGGACTCGAGGAATACCTGTCGAGCAACCTGTACACGCCGGTCCAGACCATGGACCTGAGCGACGTGCTCGACATCAGCGGCGTGCCTGAACTGATGGGCAAGGCGCAGCAGCAGCGCTTCTTCTTTGCCATCGGCGCCGTCTTGCGCCACGAGGAGAGGCTTCTTTGAGCCAGCAGATTAACCTGTTCAACCCGGTTTTCCTGAAGCAGAGGAAAGTCTTCAGCAGCGTTGCCATGGCGCGGGCGCTGGGTGTTTTGCTGGTCGGCGCGCTGGCGATGGTGGCCTATGGCAAGCAGCACGTCAGCGCGCTGGAAAAGGAACTGCAGACCGTCAACGGCCAGCTGGTACAAAAGCAGGCGCGCCAGGCCATGGTCAACACCGA
>DASWSX010000248.1:0-2024 GCA_036402435.1 Telluria sp.
ACGTAGGCCGACGGCACCTCCATGTCGACCATGAAATAGGCGCGTGTGAACGAGAACAGGACCGCGATCTGCGCATGGTCGAGCAGTACCGCGTCGAGCACCAGCTCGCAGGCGCGGTTGTGCAGGATCGGCACCACGAACGGAAACTCCTGGGTACCGTTGATGACCTTGCCGACGACGTAGGCGCCCTTGTTCCGGAAGAACAGGTTCGACAGCACCTGGATCTGGTAGTTTGGCTCGGGCGCATCGCCGCCGAGCTTCTGCATCAGGCAGGCTTCGAGCTGGGCGATGTCACGGTCGAGGTTGGCGTACTTGCAGTTCAGCTGGAAGTTGGTGACGATGCGCTTGAGCGCGAAGCGCAGGCCATCGGTAGCCGGATAGTAGACGCGGTAGGTCGGCAGCAGCTCGTCGGTCTCGATGTACTCGGTTGAAATGACCGGGCGCACGAAGATGAAATCGTTGTGAAAATACGTCCGGTGCAAGATGTTGCAGCACACGGAATTGAAGAAGGTCTCTGCCAGCTCCGGCTGCTTATGGCCCGACAGCATGCCGATGTAATGCAGCTTGGTTTCGCGCCAGACGCTGTCGGTCAGCTCGCTGTCATCGTACTCATCCTCGAGCACCTGGACGCATTCGATGACGCGCTTGTCGTAAAAGTCGATGCGCTCGCGCGCGGCCTGCTGCGCGACGGCCCAGTTGGCGTTTTCAAAGTGCTGGCGCGCGACCTTGCTAGCCTGGCGAAACAAGCGATAGTGCTTATCGAAGCCATCGAGGATCGTGCGCGCGATATCGAACGCGATCTGCGACGACAGCAGCTTAGGAAACGCAGCCTGTTTCATCGTTTAAAAAACTTCCATAAAATCGGGGTCAGACCACCGTTTTCGGAAATATTCCGGAATATGGTGGTCAGCGTGACCCGGTCTGACCCCGATTTTCAGGCATGAGAATTACTTGGTTTCGGCGAAGAGTTCGCGGCCGATCAGCATGCGGCGGATCTCGCTGGTGCCGGCGCCAATCTCGTACAGCTTGGCGTCGCGCCACAGGCGCCCGACCGGGTATTCGTTGATGTAGCCGTTGCCGCCCAGCGTCTGGATCGCTTCACCCGCCATCCACGTCGCCTTTTCCGCGCTGTACAGGATCGCGCCAGCGGCGTCCTTGCGCAGGTTGCGGATCTGCTCCGGCGAGGTCGCGCGGTCGCAGGCCTGGCCCACGGCGTAGACGTAGGCCTTGCAAGCCATCATCGTCGAGTACATGTCGGCGAGCTTGCCTTGCATGAGCTGGAATTCGCCGATCGGCTGGCCGAATTGCTTGCGGTCGTGGACGTACGGCACAACCGCGTCCATGCAGGCCGCCATGATGCCGAGCGGGCCGCCCGACAGCACGGTGCGCTCGAAGTCGAGACCGGACATCAGCACGTTGACGCCTTTGCCCAGCCCGCCCAGCACGTTTTCGGCCGGGACTTCGCAGTCTTCAAATACCAGTTCGCCCGTGTGCGAGCCGCGCATGCCGAGCTTGTCGAGCTTTTGCGCGATCGAGAAGCCTTTGAAGCCTTTTTCGATCAGGAATGCGGTCATGCCGCGCGGCCCTGCTTCGAGGTCGTTTTTGGCGTACACAACCAGGGTGTCGGCGTCCGGGCCGTTGGTGATCCACATCTTGGTGCCGTTGAGCACCCAGCGGTCGCCCTTGAACTCGGCGCGCAGCTTCATGCTGACCACGTCGGAGCCCGCGTTCGGCTCGGACATCGCCAGCGCGCCGACGTGCTCGCCCGAGATCAGCTTCGGCAGGTATTTCTGCTTCTGTTCTTCGGTGCCGTTGCGCTTGATCTGGTTGACGCACAGGTTCGAATGGGCGCCGTACGACAGGCCGACCGACGCCGAGGCGCGCGAGATTTCTTCCATCGCGATGATGTGGGCCAGGTAGCCCATGCCGGCGCCGCCGTATTCTTCGCCGACCGTGATGCCGAGCACGCCCAGGTCGCCCATCTTGCGCCACAGGTCCATCGGGAACTGGTCGCTGCGGTCGAT
>DASWSX010000249.1:0-2052 GCA_036402435.1 Telluria sp.
AGCTGGCTTGCCCGCGGCTACACCGTGCGCCTGGTCGACTCGGTCGAGGAGCTGCCCGCCGCGGTCGACGCCGACTGCGCCGTGCTGATGCTCACCCACGTCAACTACCGCACCGGCTACCAGCACGACATGGCCGCTCTCACCGCCCACGCGCACGTGATGGGCGCGGTGACGGTATGGGACCTGGCGCATTCGGCCGGCGCGGTCCCGGTCGGCCTGAATGACGCGGGCGCCGATTTCGCGGTCGGCTGCACTTACAAGTACCTGAACGGCGGCCCGGGCTCCCCGGCCTTCATCTGGGTGCCCGAGCGCCACCAGGCCCGCTTCACCCAGCCGCTGTCGGGCTGGTGGGGCCACGCCGCCCCGTTCGCGATGGCGCCCGATTTCGCGCCCAGCGAAGGCATCGGCCGCGCGCTGTGCGGCACCCAGCCGGTGGTGTCGCTGGCGATGGTCGAATGCGGGCTGGAGGTGTTCGAGCAGACCAGCATGGAGGCCATCCGCGCCAAATCGCTGGCGCTGACCGACCTGTTCATCGCACTGGTCGAAGAACGCTGCGGCGCCCATCCGCTTGGCCTGGTCACCCCGCGCGAGCATGCACGGCGCGGCAGCCAGGTCAGCTTCACGCATCCGCACGGTTACGCGGTGATGACCGCGCTGATCGAACGCGGCGTCATCGGCGACTACCGCGAGCCGGCCATCATGCGCTTCGGCTTCACGCCGCTGTACACCAGCTTTGCCGACGTCTGGGATGCGGTGGAGATTTTGCGCGACATCCTCGACCGCGAAGATTACGACGTCAACGCCCGCCGCGGCGCCGTTACTTAATAGAGAAAGAGCCTGCCATGTCCAATGAAGAGAAAAAGTGCCCGGTATCGTGGCACGGTGCCAAGATGGATTTCACGGAGACGATGAGCTACGGCGACTACCTCGGGCTTGACCAGATCCTGTCGGCCCAGCACCCGCGCTCGCCCAACCACAACGAGATGCTGTTCATCGTCCAGCACCAGACCAGCGAGCTGTGGCTCAAGCTGATGCTGCACGAGATGCAGGCCGTGCGCGCCAGCCTGCGCGCCAACGAGCTGCCGCCGGCCTTCAAGATGCTGGCGCGCGTGGCCCGCATCATGGACCAGCTGGTCCATGCATGGGACGTGCTGGCCACCCTCACCCCGCCAGAATACACCGCGATCCGCCCCTACCTGGGCGCCTCGTCCGGCTTCCAGTCGCACCAGTACCGCGAACTCGAGTTCATCCTCGGGAACAAGAACGCGTCGCTGCTGGCGGTGCACACCAAGGCCACGCAAGCCTACGAGGTGCTGGAGCGCGAACTGCACGCGCCATCGGTCTACGACGAATCGGTCATGCTGCTGTCGCGCAGCGGCTTTCCCATCGACGCTGGACGCCTCGACCGCGACTGGACCCTGCCGACCGAAGCCAACGAGTCGGTCAAGGCCGCCTGGCTGGGCGTCTACCAGGACCCGGACAAGTACTGGGCACTGTACGAACTGGCCGAAAAGCTGGTCGACCTGGAGACTGCGTTCCGGTTCTGGCGCTTCCGCCACGTGACGACGGTCGAACGCATCATCGGTTTCAAAACCGGCACCGGCGGCACGGCAGGCGTCAGTTACCTGCGCAAGATGCTCGACGTGGTGCTGTTCCCGGAGCTATTCGCGCTGCGCACGGCCCTGTAATAATATTTACGCCCTCATTCTTTTGACAGACGGTTCCAGATAATATTTAACCGATTAATTCGGCGGCCTGCAGGAATATAAACAAAGGCCTGATTCCTATTCCGTTTAATTAATGGCTAATATTGATTTCTTGTTCTCATCATCGGTTCCGTCTGTCCAATTCCCTGCGGCCATAGGGTGAAGCCCGGCACCAACGCGTCCGTTGCGTTCCTGGCACCGTGCGCAATTTAATTGCCTATACATGTCGATTCAATATTATTACTGCGATAGAATTTGAACAGAACAAATAATCGCGCATTATCCTCAGCAGCTCAGTCATAGTTAATCAAACCGGATAATCCGGCGCCAATGCTGGCGCCTGCGC
>DASWSX010000250.1:0-2837 GCA_036402435.1 Telluria sp.
CCGGACCAGGTCAAGCCGGCCCCGGAAATGGGCAGCGCGTTCAACTCGGACTACATGATCGGCCTGGGCACGATCGACGAGCGCATGCTGATCCTGGTCGACATCGACAAGCTGATGTCGTCCAACGAGATGGGCCTGATCGAAAAGCTGGCAGCGTAAGGACCGGTTGCAAGCGGCGCGGCCCAAAACGGGCGCGCCACAGCGGTCCAGCAATTGAACATTAGAGGTAAGCAAAGTGCCGCCAACAAAACCGGAAACGGTCAAGGAATTCACCTTCACGAAGAGTGATTTCGAACGTGTCCGTGCGCTGATCTACCAGCGCGCCGGCATCTCGCTGGCCGACAGCAAGCAGGAAATGGTATACAGCCGCCTGGCGCGGCGCCTGCGCGCTACCGGCATCGACTCGTTCACGCAATACCTGAACGACCTCGAAGCGGGCGGCCTGGGCGAGGAATGGCAGTCGTTTACCAACGCGCTGACTACCAACCTGACCTCGTTCTTCCGCGAGTCGCACCATTTCCCGCTGCTTGCCGAGCACGTGAAAAAGCTGCGCGACAAATCGATCACGATCTGGTGTTCGGCCAGTTCCACCGGCGAGGAGCCGTATTCGATCGCGATGACCGTCTGCGAAGCCTTTGGCACCCTTACGCCGCCGGTGCAGATCATCGCCACCGACATCGACACCAATGTGCTGTCGGTCGGCGCCAACGGGGTGTATGCGCTCGACCGCATCGGCAAGCTGGAGCCGGAGCGCCTGAAGAAGTTCTTCTTGCGCGGCAAAGGCGCCCAGGAGGGCCAGGTGCGCGTGCGCCCCGAGCTGCGCAACCTGGTCACCTTCAAGCAGCTGAACCTGCTGGCCGACGGCTGGCCTTTGAGCGGCCAGTTCGACGTCATCTTCTGCCGCAACGTGATGATCTATTTTGACAAAGCGACCCAGCGCAAGATCCTGGCGCGCTTTGTACCGCTGATGAAGCCGGACGCACTCTTGTTCGCCGGCCATTCGGAGAATTTCCTGTACGTATCGGAATCCTTGAAATTGCGTGGTAAAACGGTGTACGAGCTCGACGCTCGCGCCGCAGCCCGATAGCCGCAGTGAAATGAGAAACAACCATGGCAATCGACATCAAAGAACAATTCGCGACCAACGTCTATTACGACCGGACGTTTGACTGCGACGCGGCCAAGATCCTGCCGGGCGAGTACTACTACACCGGCAAGGACATGCTGATCGTGACGGTGCTCGGCTCGTGCGTATCGGCCTGCATCCGCGACCGCGTGACGGGCCTGGGCGGCATGAACCACTTCATGCTGCCGGACGGCGGCAACGACGCCAACAGCCCGGTGTCGGCCTCGATGCGCTACGGCACCCACGCGATGGAAATCCTGATCAACGACCTGCTGAAAGCCGGCGCGCGGCGCGAAAACCTGGAAGCCAAGGTGTTCGGCGGCGGCGCGGTGCTGCGCGGCTTCACGGCGATCAACGTCGGCGAGCGCAACTCGGCCTTCGTCATCAAGTTCCTCAAGACCGAAGGCATCCGCGTGCTGGCCGAAGACCTCAACGACATCTACCCGCGCAAGGTGTATTTCTTCCCGCGCAGCGGCAAGGTAATGGTCAAGAAACTGATGCAAACCCATAACGACACGCTGGCCCGCCGCGAACTCGACTACGCCAGCCGGCTCAAGGTCCAGCCCGTTGGTGGCGAGATCGACCTGTTCTAATACTGAAAGCCGCCCTTATGAAGATCAAGGTACTGATCGTGGACGATTCGGCGCTGATTCGCAGCGTCATGAAAGAAATCATCGGCAGCCAGCCCGACATGGAAGTGGTCGGCGTCGCGCCCGACCCGCTGGTGGCGCGCGAGCTGATCAAGCAGACCAACCCGGACGTGCTGACCCTCGACGTCGAGATGCCGAAGATGGACGGACTCGACTTCCTTGAAAAACTGATGCGCCTGCGCCCGATGCCGGTGGTGATGGTGTCGTCGCTGACCGAACGCGGCTCCGAAATCACGATGCGCGCGCTGGAACTGGGCGCGGTGGACTTCGTCACCAAGCCGAAGATTTCGATCCAGAGCGGCATGCGCGAGTACGCCGACCTGATCGCCGACAAGATCCGCGCCGCGGCCAAGGCGCGCGTATCGGCGCGCAAAATTCCGACCGGCCAGCCCGTTGCCGGCGCGCTGCCGGCGCTGCGCAATCCACTGACCTCGTCCGAGAAACTGATCATCATCGGCGCCTCGACCGGCGGCACCGAAGCGATCCGCGAATTCCTGATGCAGATGCCGTTCGACTGCCCGGGCATCCTGATCGCCCAACACATGCCGGAAGGCTTCACCTCGTCGTTCGCGCGCCGTCTCGATTCGCTGTGCAAGATCAGCGTGCGCGAAGCGGCCGGCGAAGAGCGGATCCTGCCAGGACACGCCTACATCGCGCCGGGCCACTCGCACCTGCTGCTGGGCCGCTCGGGCGCCAACTACGTGACCAAGGTCGAGCAGACCGACCCGGTCAACCGGCACCGCCCGTCGGTCGACGTGCTGTTCCGCTCGGCGGCCCAGTTCGCCGGCAAGAACGCGGTCGGCGTGATCCTGACCGGCATGGGCAAGGACGGCGCGGCCGGCATGCTCGAGATGAAGAACGCCGGTTCGTACAACTTCGCCCAGGATGAAGCGTCGTGCGTGGTGTTCGGCATGCCGCGCGAAGCGATTGCGGTCGGCGGAACGCACGAAGTCGGCGCCTTGACGGCCTTGCCGGGCATGGTCCTTAATTATCTGGCAACGCATGGCAGCCGGGCGTTGCGCGTTTGATCCGAATCGCTCTTTTTTGCACCCAGTTTGATC
>DASWSX010000251.1:0-6575 GCA_036402435.1 Telluria sp.
TTTTGCATCTTCATTTGCTCTGTCTTCCCAGAAATTCTCTCTAAGTCCTTCATTTTGAATATATAATCGACAGGCGGCGGTCAAACCTCTGCTGGTGTAAGAATTAAAACGATATTTTACACAGGGGCGTCTCCATCGGCCTCGCCAAATTGCAAATTCGATGGAAAATATGTGTACGCACATTCCTGCGCGAATCAGGGTTGCACCGTAGTTGTAATCGGATACCGCGCATGAGTGCTGAATTGGATTGCTTGGAATTTTAAGGATAAGTACCGGCAAGCTCGGCCTGTAGGCGGGCTCGCCGGATGATGGCGTCGATAACGCTTGTCGTTTTCGCCCGACCTGGTTTTCGCCTCGTACGGAAGGCTTGTGAGGTAAAGGCAGTCTGACTGCCTGGGTATCCAAGCCTTTGTATGTTCGCCAAACATGGTCTGGCCATTGATTTGCTCACCGCCTGGCTTTCAGCCGTGCCCCAGTTTGACCGGGCTGCATTCGGCAAGTTGCAGGTGATGCGTGCACTCGGCATGACGATCGACCCACAGCGCCTGTTACGGCCATGACGCGCAGCGTCACTGCGCCGTACGCTTAGGCATACCCACCTCCGGCACTCCACCTCTAGCGTACATCCCGTGTACTTTTTGCCGCTTTCAGAAGCGGCACTGGATCGGCCCATGGGCCGCGGAGTTAATAAAAAATGAAACGCATGTTGTTTAACGCTACGCAGCAAGAAGAGCTGCGCGTAGCGATTGTCGACGGTCAGAAACTGATCGACATCGATATCGAAACGGCCGGTCGCGAACAGCGCAAGTCGAACATCTACAAGGGCGTCATCACCCGTATCGAGCCGTCGCTGGAAGCCTGCTTCGTCAGCTACGGCGAAGACCGCCACGGCTTCCTGCCATTCAAGGAAGTCGCGCGCACCTACTTCCGCGAAGGCGTCGACGTGCGCACCGCATCGATCAAGGATGCGCTGCGCGAAGGCCAGGAAATCATGGTCCAGGTCGAAAAAGAAGAGCGCGGCAACAAAGGCGCTGCCCTGACCTCGTTCATCTCGCTGGCCGGCCGCTACCTCGTGCTGATGCCGAACAACCCGCGCGGCGGCGGCGTATCGCGCCGTGTCGAAGGCGAAGAACGCCAGGAACTGCGCGAAACGATGGACAAGCTCGACCTGCCGCAAGGCATGTCGGTCATTGCCCGCACGGCAGGCATCGGCCGCAACGTCGAAGAACTGCAGTGGGACCTGAACTACCTGATGCAGCTGTGGCGCGCGATCGAAGGCGCCGGCAAGCAAGGCAACGGCGCTTTCCTGATCTACCAGGAATCGTCGCTCGTAATCCGCGCGATCCGCGACTACTTCCAGCCGGACATCGGCGAGATCCTGATCGACACCGACGACATCTACGAGCAGGCGCACCAGTTCATGAGCCACGTGATGCCCGACATGGTGCACCGCGTTAAGCGCTACTCGGACGACGTTCCGCTGTTCTCGCGCTTCCAGATCGAACACCAGATTGAAACCGCGTACTCGCGCACGGTGCCGCTGCCATCGGGCGGAGCGATCGTCATCGACCACACCGAAGCGCTGGTCTCGGTCGACGTCAACTCGGCGCGCGCGACCCGCGGATCGGACATCGAAACCACCGCCTTCAACACCAACTGCGAAGCGGCCGAAGAAGTTGCCCGCCAGCTGCGCCTGCGCGACCTTGGCGGCCTGATCGTCATCGACTTCATCGACATGGAAGTGGCGAAGAACCAGCGCGAGGTGGAAACCCGCCTGAAAGACGCGCTGCACCATGACCGCGCCCGCGTCCAGATGGGCAAGATCTCGCGCTTCGGCCTGATGGAACTGTCGCGCCAGCGCCTGCGTCCTTCGCTGTCCGAAGGTTCGCACGTGACCTGCCCGCGCTGCTCGGGCACCGGCCACATCCGCGATACCGAATCGTCGGCCCTGCAAGTCCTGCGCATCATCCAGGAAGAGGCGATGAAGGAAAATTCGGCCACCATCCACGTGCAAGTGCCTGTGGACGTCGCCGCTTTCCTGCTCAACGAAAAGCGCGGCGAAGTGCTGAAGATCGAGAACCGTCACCGCATCAGCGTGATCCTGATCCCGAACAAGCACCTCGACACGCCGCATTACAAGCTCGAGCGCATCAAGCACGACGATCCGCGCCTGGAAGACACCCAGTCCAGCTACACGCTGGCTGAAACGGCCGATACCGACATGGCCTACAGCAAGCGCCAGAAGGAAGACGTCAAGCCGCGCCAGGAAGCCGTCGTCAAGACGATCACCCCGGCCCAGCCGGCACCAATGGTCGATCGCTCGACCGTCGAAGTGCCGAAGGTCACCGCTCCTGTATTGACCGCGCCGGTCGAGCAAAGCTTCTTCGCCAAGGTGAAAGCATTCTTCTTCGGCCCTGAAGAGACCGTTGCCGCAGCCCCGGTTGCCCCTGCAACCCCGGCCAAGCCGGCCGCTGCCGACCGTGGCGACCGCAATGTCCGTGGCCCGCGTGGCCGTGGTCGTGGCGGCAAGCAAGGCGGCCGTGAGCGCGAAGAGCGCGAGCCAGGCAAGGCCGGCCAGGACGATACCGTCAAGGCAGCAGACGCCGACACCAAGCCAGCACGTCCACCACGCCAGCCGCGTCCGCCGCGTGAGCCACGCGAGCAGACCGAGGTAGCGGCAGCCGCACCGCGCGCCGAACGTGGCGAGCGTCCTGAGCGCGCCGAGCGTCCTGAACGCGCCGAGCGTCCACCGCGCCAGCCGCGCGAGCGTGCCGAACGTACTCCAGCCATCGAAAGCCGCACCGACGAGCTGGCAGTCGCGCCAGTCGTAGCAGCAGCCGCAGCAGTGGTGAATGTTGGCGGTGTCGCGGCGGAGCAGGAAGCACTGGCGCCGAAGACCATCATCACCATCGGCCCGAACGGTGAAGAGATCGAAGTCGAAGCTGGCGGCGATGAGCCGCGCCGCCGTCGCCGTCGTGGCGGCCGCAACCGCAATCGCCGTGAGCGCGAGCTCGGTGAAGGCATGGAAGGCCAGGAAGGCGAAGCCGATGGCGAACAGTCGCAGGAAGCAACGTTCAGCGTTGCGCCTGAAGCTGCTGCCGTAGCGGCGGTGCCAGTCGAAGCGGCGCCAGTCGTCGAAGCTGCGCCGGTTGCACAAGCTGCGCCTGCGGAAGAAAAAGCACCAGTGGCTGAATCGCCAATGGCTGCCACGTCCGTCGTCGCCAACGACGTCGCCGAATCGGGCGCAGCGCCCGTTCCTTCGGCAGAGTACGTCGCTTCCGAAGCCATGGCTGAAGCATCGGCTGCTGCTGAAGTTGCAGCGCCAGTGGAAGCGGCTCCGGTGGTCGCCGAAGCTCCTGCCCCTGCCCCTGCCCCTGCCCCGGTCGAGGTTGAAGCAGCGCCAGCACCGGTAGCGGCAACGCCCGCGCCATCGTACGCCGAGCCAACCATCTTCACGCCGGATCCGGTTTCGGAACTGGTTGCGGAGCCTGTTGCAGCCGAGCCAGCTAAAGTGGAAGCGCCCGCACCGGCCCCTGCTCCAGCGCCAGCTCCTGCAGTTGTCGCTGCCGCTGAAGTTGCCCCGGCACCAATCGCTGACATCAATGAGCTGCTCGGTTCGGCAGGCTTGGTGATGGCATCGACGGACCCTGAAAAACTGCGCGCAGCGCAGGAAGCAGCGGCCCAGGTTGCCCAGCCGGTACGCAAGCCACGCGAGCGCAAGCCGCTGCCGCCGCAAGCCGACGAGCCACTGATCCAGGTCGACACCCGTCAGTAAGCCGTATGGGTGGTTGATGTGAAAAAAGGGAAGCTTCGTGCTTCCCTTTTTGTTTGACAATACGCGATGACCAATTCAAAAAAACATGACGCTGCCTGTTGACACCGCCCCGCCGCCAGTTCCCCTGTCCGAGGCCTTCTGGTACTGGCTCAAGCTCGGTTTCATCAGCTTTGGCGGCCCGGCCGGCCAGATCGCGATGATGCACACCGAACTGGTCGAGCGGCGCCGCTGGATCTCCGAACAGCGTTTCCTGCACGCCCTCAACTATTGCATGCTGCTGCCTGGCCCGGAAGCCACCCAGCTTGCCGTCTACATCGGCTGGCTGATGCACCGCACCCGCGGCGGCATCATGGCCGGCGTGCTGTTCGTGCTGCCCTCGCTGCTGCTCCTGATCGCCCTGTCCTGGGTCTACCTTGCCTATGGCAGCCTGCCGCTGGTCGCGGGCATCCTGTACGGCATCAAGCCTGCCGTGGTGGCAATCGTCCTCGCGGCAGCCTGGCGGATCGGCACCCGCTCACTGCGCAATCCGGCCATGATCGCGATCGCCGTCGGCGCTTTCCTCGCCATCGCCGTTGCTGGCCTGCCCTTCCCTGCCATCATCCTTGGCGCTGCCATCATCGGCCTGGTTGGCGGCCGCGCCTGGCCAAGCCTGTTCCAGGTTGGCGGCGCGCCGCACGGCAGCAAAGCCAGCTATGGCCGCGCCATCATCGACGACACGACGCCCACGCCCGCCCACGCCAGGTTTTCCCCGGCCCGCCTGGTAAAAGTTCTGCTGCTCGGCGGCGGGCTCGGCGCGGCGGTGTGGCTGCTGCTGGCGAGCCGCTACGGCGCGACCCACACCCTGGCGCAAATGGGCTGGTTCTTCACCAAGGCCGCCATGCTGACCTTCGGCGGCGCCTACGCGGTGCTTCCTTACGTCTACCAGGGCGGCGTCGAGCACTACCAGTGGCTGACCGCAACCCAGATGATCGACGGCCTCGCGCTCGGCGAAACCACCCCTGGCCCGTTGATCATGATCGTCGCGTTCGTCGGCTTCGTCGGCGGCTGGACGCACGCACTGTTCGGCCACGACAGCCTGCTGCTGGCCGGCGGGGCCGCGGCCGCCGTCGCTGCGTTCTTCACCTTCCTGCCGTCGTTCATCTTCATCCTGGCTGGTGGTCCGCTGGTCGAATCGACGCGCGACAACGTCCGCATGACGGCGCCGCTGACGGCGATCTCGGCAGCGGTTGTCGGCGTGATCGTCAGCCTGGCATTGTTCTTCGGGCAGCACGTATTCGTCGCCAGTGGCCGTATTGACTGGGCGGCAGTTGCCATCAGTACAGCCGCCTGCATTGCGCTATTTCGTTTCACGGTTGGCACCATCAAACTGATTGCCGCCTGCGCCCTTGCTGGCCTCATGCTATCGTATTGGAATGGCTGAAAAAACAATCATGTTCCGGGATGAACGCAACACATCTCCCGTGATCCCAAGCGTCCTGGAATCGCCCACCGGCCTGCTGGGCGATGCACTGTCACGCCCGCTGCACGACCTGCGTATCTCCGTCACCGACCGCTGCAATTTCCGCTGCGTGTACTGCATGCCGAAGGAAGTGTTCGACAAGGACTACGCCTATCTGCCGCACTCCTCGCTGCTGTCGTTCGAGGAGATCACGCGCATCGCCGGCCTGTTCGTCGCGCACGGCGTTGAGAAGATCCGCCTGACCGGTGGCGAACCCCTGCTGCGCAAGGACCTCGAACGCCTGGTCGGCATGCTGGCCGAGCTGCGCACGCCATACGGCCGGGCGCTCGACCTGACCCTGACAACCAATGGTTCGCTGCTCGCCAGGAAGGCGCAGTCGCTCAAGGACGCTGGCCTTAACCGCGTGACGGTGTCGCTCGACTCGCTCGACGACGCGACGTTCAAGCGCATGAACGACGTCGACTTCGCGGTCGGCGACGTGCTCAAAGGCCTTGAGGCGGCGCACAAGGCGGGCCTCGGTCCGATCAAGGTCAACATGGTGGTCAAGGCCGGCATGAACGACCAGGAAATCGTGCCAATGGCGCGCCACTTCAAGGGCAGCCCGTACATCCTTCGCTTCATCGAATACATGGACGTCGGCGCGTCGAACGGCTGGAACATGGGCGAGGTGGTGCCGTCGGCCGAAGTCGTGCGCCGCATTTCGGCCGAGATGCCGCTGACGCCGGTCGACGCCAACTACACGGGCGAGACGGCAGCGCGCTGGCGCTACATCGACGGCGGCGGCGAGGTCGGCGTGATCTCCAGCGTGACGCAGGCGTTCTGCAAGGACTGCTCGCGCGCGCGCCTGTCGACCGAGGGCAAGCTGTACACCTGCCTGTTCGCGACCCGCGGCAGCGACCTGCGCGCACTGCTGCGCGACGGCCGCAGCGACGCCGAAATCTCGACCGCGATCGCACACATTTGGCGTGCTCGTACGGATCGCTATTCGGAGACGCGCACCATCAACACCGATGGCCTTGCTCGCAGCGGTCCCAAAGTCGAGATGTCATACATCGGAGGCTGACCCCATGCCGTTACGCGAACAAATCACTGGTTTGATCCTGGCAGGTGGGCGCGGCAGCCGGATGGGCCACGTCGACAAAGGCCTGCAACCGTTCCGCGGCACCTCGATGACGGCACACGTCATCGAGCGGCTTGCACCCCAGGTCGGCGCGGTCGCGATTAACGCAAACCAGAACCTGGAGCAGTACGCAGCATTCGGCGTGCCCGTGTGGCCCGATGACCTGCAAGGTTTCGAAGGCCCGATGGCAGGCCTGGAAACAGGCCTGCGGCGCTGTGCAA
>DASWSX010000252.1:0-18747 GCA_036402435.1 Telluria sp.
TGCAAAGCCGTTTAGACGGGTTCGATTCCCGTCCTCGCCTCCAGAAAAGAAATAGCCCACCGATGAGTGGGCTATTTTTTTGCCCATTGCCTGAATTCCACCCGGATGCCTCGCTCAAGCATTACGTCTCGTTCGCCACCGGCGGACGCACGGCTGCGCGAATTTGATATGCCGCAAAGGGGCGGGTGCGTAGCGTTCCATTCTTGACCAATCGCGCCCGGACCCTGACGGTGCCGCACGCCCGGTGGGCAATCGCCACTGCCAAAAACGCCAGTTCGCCGTTGACGCCACGCTTAGCCGTCACTACGATGGAAATATGGCGCCGACCGGCAAACCTCCTTGGCAGTTTCCAGATCGGGGTCACCAACAAGCGCCTGCTAACGAGAACGACTGGCGCGGCGCGGTCTCGCTGCTGCGAATGAATGGCGCACAACGGGGACCTCGATGCAGCAGTCCGGCTCGCCCATCCATATCAAACGCAAGTGGCTCTATGCCGCAGCGGCGCTCGTCGCAATCGCAGCTACAGGCTGGGCTGCCCGTCCACTATTGCTCGGCCCTGAGGTAAGCGTCGCCACGGTGGCGCGGCGCGAGGTGGTGCAAACGGTGGTGGCCAGCGGCCGCGTCGAAACGCCGCTGCGGGTCGACATCGGCAGCCAGGTCACCGGCGCCATCGCAGCCATTCCGGTCGCCGAAGGCCAGGCGGTGCAGGCGGGACAAATCCTGATCGAGCTCGACCATGCCGAGGACGCTGCCGCGGTGGAGCAGGCGCGCGCGGCGGTGGCCCAGGCCGAGGCACGGCTGCGCCAGCTGCGCCAGCTCAGCTTGCCGGTAGCGCAACAGGCGATGCGCCAGGCCGCGGCCAACCTTGGCACAGCTAAGCGCCAGTACCAGCGCAGCGAGGAGCTGTTCGCCCGCGGCTTCGTCGGCCAGGCCGCACTCGACGAGGCGCGCCGCAGCCTCGATATTGCCGACAGCCAGTACGCCAGCGCCAGCCTGCAAGCGCGCAGCATGGCCGAGGACGGCAGCGACTTGTTGATGGCCCGGGCGACGCTGGACCAGGCCCGCGCGGCGCTGCGCGTGGCGCAGTCCAGGCTGGGCTATACGACCATCAGGGCACCCGTGGCCGGCGTGCTGATCGCGCGCAGCGCCGAACGGGGCGACGTCGTGCAGCCAGGCAAAGTGCTGATGGTGCTCTCTCCCCACGGGCGTACCCAGCTGGTCGTGCAGATCGACGAAAAGAATTTCGCCCTGGTGCGCGTGGGCCAGCCGGCCCTGGCTTCGGCCGACGCCTTCCCGGACGATCGGTTCGTGGCGCGCCTGGCCTACATCAACCCCGCGGTCGATCCGCAGCGCGGCTCGGTCGAAGTCAAGCTCGACGTGGCGCGGCCGCCGTCCTACCTGCGCCAGGACATGACGGTGTCGGTCGAGATCGAAGTGGCGCGCCGCCCCGAGGCGATCGTGGTGCCGACCGAAGCGGTGCACGACAGCGCCAGCCGGGCGCCGTGGGTGCTGAAGGTGGCCGGGCGCCGCCTGCAGCGCCAGACGGTTGCGTTGGGCGCGAATGGCTCGGGCAGCACGGAAATCGTTGCCGGACTGCGCCCGGCGACGTGGTCGTTGCCGACGCAGGCGCCGGCTTGGCCGAGGACGCGCGGGTGCGGCCGGTGCCGGCCGGCCAGCGTCCGCCAGCGCGCCGTCCCACCACTGGCGCCCGGCCGCGCCTGATGCAGGGAGTGTGAACATGCCGTTCGAATGGATCGTCGCTACCCGCTTCCTGCGCGAGGGCCGCATGCAGTCGCTGTTCATCATCGTCGGCGCCGCGATCGGGGTGGCGGTGATCGTGTTCATGTCGGCCCTGCTCGACGGCATGCAGGCCAACCTGTTCCGCCGCCTGCTCAGCTCGCAGCCGCACATCGTGCTGGAGCGGCCCAAGGATGCCGCCCGTCCGCTTTACCCGCAGCGCGGCACCACCCTCGCGCGCATCCAGACCCCGCAGCAGCGCCCCGACACGATCGACCAGTGGCAAAAGGTGCGCGACGAGATGCTGCTGCGCAGCGACATCGACGCGGTCGCCGCGATCGTGTCCGGTCCGGCGTTCGTGGTGCGCGGCGCCGCCAACCAGTCGGTCTCGCTGACGGGCATCGAACCGGACGCCTACGCGCGCATCGTGCCGCTGCCCGACAAGCTGGTCGCAGGCAGTTACCGCATCACCAATTCGGACATGCTGGTCGGCCAACAGCTGGCGGCCGACCTGGGCGTCGGCCTGGGCGACCGCCTGCGCCTGGTGTCGGCCAGCGGCGCCAGCGTTACCCTCAACATCAGCGGCCTGGTGGACCTGGGCAGCCGCGGCGCCAACCAGCGCGCCGTGTATGTGCTGCTGTCGACCGCGCAGCACCTGCAGCACCTGCCGGGCGCCGTGTCGGCCATCCAGCTGACCGTGCGCGACCCGTTCCAGGCTGACGTCATCGCCCAGGCGGTGGCGAGCCAGACCGGCCTGGAAGCGCTGAGCTGGATTGCCACCAACAACCAGTTCTTCCTCGGGTTGAACGCGCAGCGCTTTACCAGCGAGTTGATCCGCCTGTTCGTCGGCCTGTCGGTCGCCGCCGGCATCGCCAGCGTGCTGGTGGTGTCGGTGGTGCAGCGCTCGAAGGACATCGGCATCCTGCGCGCCATGGGCGGTTCGCGCGGACAGATCCTGCGCGTGTTCCTGCTGCAGGGAGCCATCGTCGGCCTGCTTGGCTCGCTGGTCGGATCGGGGCTGGCGACCCTGCTGCTGGCCGGCTGGCGCATGATGGCCAGGAATCCGGACGGCAGCCCGATGTTCGTGATCGAGATCGGCGCCGGGCTGTACCTGCTGGCCGCGCTGATCGCCACAATGACCGGGCTGGTGGCCGCCGTCACGCCCGCCCTGCGCGCGGCGCGCCTGCAGCCGGTGGAGGCGATCCGTGGCTGAGGACGTGCTGCGCATGGAACGCGTCAGCAAGACCTACGGGGCCGGAACGCCGGCGGCAACTGAAGTGTTGCACCAGGTGTGCCTGCGGCTGGCGCACGGCGAATTCGTCGCGCTGATGGGGCCGTCTGGCTCGGGCAAGAGCACGCTGCTCAATATCGTCGGCCTGCTCGACCGCCCCAGCAGCGGCAAGCTGTACATCGACGGACGCGACACCGGCGCGCTCGGCGAGCGCGAGCTGACCCGCCTGCGCGGCCACGCGATCGGCTTCATCTTCCAGTACCACTACCTGATCACCGCATTCAGCGCGCTGGAGAACGTGATGATGCCGGCGCTGCTGGCGCGCGGCAGTCCCGACCGCCTCATGCGCGAACGCGCGCTCGAGCTGCTCGACCAGGTGGGGCTGGCGCCGTGGGCCGGCCATCGCGCCAGCGACATGTCCGGCGGCCAGCAACAGCGCGTGGCGATCGCCCGCGCCCTGGCGCTGGACCCGCCGCTGGTGCTGGCCGACGAACCGACCGGCAACCTCGACACGGCCTCGGCCAACGGGGTGTTCGAGCTGATGCGCAAAGTCAGCGCCACCCGCGGCACCGCCTTCCTGTTCGTGACCCACAACATGGCGCTGGCACAGCGCTGCGACCGCATCGTCGAGCTGATCGACGGGCGCATCGCCGGTTGAGGCGCCACCCCGGCCGACAACCTGCCGACGCAGATGGCCCTCGACAAATCTTTTGGTTCGCTTGTGATGCAGATCAAGTTGCCGGGGTGCGTGATGCCGGCCCTGCCTGCAGAATGGCGGTGGGCGGGACTGGCCGCACCCGCATTCCAACCCACACAGGAGATTCACATGCCCACGCATCGAACGATGAGGGCGATGCTGCTCGATCAGCCGCATGCTCAGCTGCGCGCCGCGCGGGTCCAGGTGCCGCACCCCGGCCCGGGGCAAATCCTGCTGCGCGTTACCGCATGTGGCGTGTGCCGCACCGATCTGCACATCGCCGACGGCGAGCTCGCGCCCCATCGCCTGCCGCTGATCCTCGGCCATGAAGTGGTCGGCGCAGTCGAACAATGCGGCCCAGGGGTGCGCGCATGGCGCCCGGGCCAGCGTGTCGGCGTCCCCTGGCTCGGCGCCACCTGCGGCGCCTGTCCGTATTGCCGGGCGCAGGCGGAGAACCTGTGCGACGCCGCCGGCTTTACCGGTTATGACCGCGACGGCGGCTATGCGGAATATATGCTGGCCGAAGCGGCCTATGCCTTTGCGCTCCCGGAACGGTATGACGACGCACATGCCGCGCCGCTGCTGTGCGCCGGCCTGATCGGCTATCGGGCCTACGCCATGACGCAAGGCGCCCGCCGCATCGGCCTGTATGGTTTCGGGGCGGCGGCCCATATCCTGACCCAGCTCGCGCGCCACCAGGGCCGCGAAGTCTACGCCTTCACCCGGCCGGGCGACCTGCGTTCGCAGCGCTTTGCCCGCAAGCTCGGGGCGGCATGGGCGGGCGACAGCCTGCAACAGGCCCCCGAGGCACTCGATGCCGCGATTATCTTTGCGCCGGCCGGCGCCCTTGTGCCGCGCGCGCTGGCGGCGGTGCGCAAGGGGGGCAGCGTGGTATGCGCGGGAATTCACATGAGCGACATCCCGTCGTTTCCGTATTCCCTGCTATGGGGGGAGAGAGTCCTGCGTTCGGTGGCGAACCTTACCCGCGCCGATGGCGTCGAATTTTTCAGGCTTGCGCAGCAATGCCCGTTAATCACCCAGGTGACCTTGTTCCCCCTGGACCAGGCCAACCAGGCGCTGGCGGCATTGCGCGCAGGCAGTTTCGATGGGGCGGCAGTTCTGATCCCTTGACTGCGACCGTCACCGTTTCGGCGCCCCCTGGTTCAGGCGGGGGTGGGTTTCCTCCCCCAGCCACCATAGCAAGGCGCCGGAAGCGAACATGGCCAGTGCAACAAATGCGAATGCCGCTTCGACCTGCCCGGTAAAGTGGGCTGCCAGCCCAAGGCCGAGCGCGCCGATCGCGTATCCCAAGTCGCGCCAGAAACGATAAATGCCGATGGCCGTGCCACGCCAGGCCGGCGGCGAAATATCGGCCACGGCTGCCGACAGGTTCGGGTAGAGCAGGGCCATGCCGAAACCGGTCACCGTGGCCGAGGCGATCCACCATGCGAGGCCATGCCCGATGACCATCATGGCAACGCCCGCCCCGCACAGCCACATGCCTGCCACGTTGGGCTTATGCCTTCCGATGCGGTCGGACAGGCGGCCGGTGAACAGCTGCGAGCCGCCCCAGACCAGGCCGTAGATCCCGATGATCCAGCCGGCCTGGACCAGGCTCATGCCGTTCTGTAATAAAAAAACCGGGTAGAACACCCACACCAGGGTATCGACGAATTTTTCGACCAGGCCCGCCTGGCTCAGCGCAAACAGGCGCCGGTCGCGCCAGCTGACGACGGCGAACACTTCCCACGTCCCCAGCGCGGCCGTGCTGCGCGAGCTCTCCGCCCTGGCCCAGGGCAGCGTATCCTGCACCCATATTGTCGCCAGCGCCATGGCGGCGCCGGTCACGGCCAGTCCGAAAACCAACAGGCCTTCGCGCGGGCCCAGCAGCGTGGCCAGGAAGGCCGTCGCGATGCCGCCGAGCGCCACCCCGACATAGCCGGAGAATTCATTCAGGCCCATGGTCAGGCCGCGTTCTTCGGGGCAGGTGAGGTCAAGCTTGGCGATCTGGGTCATTGACCAGGTCAGGCCCTGGTTCACGCCGAGCAGCACGGTCGCGGCAACCACCCAGCCCCAGCTCGGCGCGTGCCATACCATCAGCGGGATCGGCAGCGCCACGGCCCATCCCAGCAGCAGTACCCGTTTGCGGCCGATCCGGTCGGAGAGCCTGCCGGCCACAAAGTTCATCGCGCCCTTGACCACGCCAAATGCAACGACAAACGCCGTCAGCAGCATGAAGGAGGTCTTCGGCACGCCGAATTCCGATTCCGCCAGGGCTGGCACGACGGTGCGCATCATGCCCAGCGTTAGCCCGACCAGCAGCACCTGCAGCAACTGGTGCAGGAACTGCGCCCGGTTGGGCCTGATGCCGTGCCGAAGCGCAACGGGACGGGCCATGGCGTTCATGCCGCGCTACCTCTCATCACGCCCCGTGCGGCAAGCCCAGGTTCTGATTGGCAGGCACCGCGATATCGATCAGCTTTGGCTTTGGCAAGTCGAGCTCGCTCATCAGCTTCGCGAAGTCCTCCTTCGAGCGATGCGCAAGGCGCGCATTGTGCTCCTTTTCCCATGCGATGGTCGATACCGACTGGCCCTTGTAGTCGTGTCCCGGCCAGACCTGCGTGTCGCCAGGCAGCGTGAACAGCTTGCCGTTGACGCTGTCGTACAGCGCGTCCGAACTACCGCTCTGGAAGTCGGTCCGTCCGCAGCCGTCGATCAGCAAGGTGTCGCCCGTAAACACGTTGCCGCGCCAAACGTAGCTCATGCTGCCGGCGGTGTGGCCGGGCGTGTGCAGCACGGTGATTTCTTCACCCGCGCCAAAGCGGATGGTGTCGCCGTCGCTGAGCTGGAGGTCGGCCGGCGGGATCCCGCAGCCGGCCGGCACCGCGGCCTTGGCGCCGGTCATCTCGCGCAGCTTGCCGGCCGACGTGACGTGGTCGGCGTGCGCGTGCGTCTCCAGGATATAAGCCAGTTTCAGGTTCAGGCGTTCAAGGTGGCGCAGGTCGCGCTCCCAGTGGCGCTCCACCGGATCGATAATCACCGCTTCGTTGTCGCCGGGTGCGGAAAGGATATACGTGTAGGTCGACGATTCGGCATCGAACAGCTGGATCGGGTTCAGGTTCATTGTCATCTCCTTGGTTGAAACGTTTAAAGTGCCGCCCTGGCCAGCATGGTCAGCGCGACGATGGCGGCGATGGCGGCGAATCCCATCTGAAGGTGGGGGCCGGCAAGGCGCGCCGATACTGTCCTGCCAGCCAGCATGCCGGCGACCGCGCCGCCGGTGAATGGCAGGGCGATGGACCAGTTGATCGCACCGCTGGCGGCGCTGGCGGCCACTCCGGTGACCGACACCAGCGCAATCACGGCCAGCGAGGTCGCGACCACCGATTGCATCGTCAGGTCGGTGTAGCGCTTAAGTACCGGCACCATGACGAATCCGCCGCCGACGCCCAGCAGGCCCGACAGCAGTCCTGCAACCGTCCCCGACAGTCCGAGGGCGACGGCGCAAGGGCGCGTCCAGATGAAGCGTTTTGTCACGGGGCTGAGCGTGCACACCGGGGCGGCTGCTGGCGTTCCGCCGGAGGCCGGCGCGCGCGCGCCGCGCCAGGTTTTCCAAGCCACATACATCAATACCAGCGCAAACAGCACGCTCAGCCAGCGGTTGTCGATGCGTCCGGCCAGCCACAGTCCGGCCGGCGAAAGCAGCATGCCGGCGCCGGCGATCAGCAGCGCCGCCTTGTAGCGCACGATGCCGGCGCGCAGGCCGAGCAGGGCGCCGATGCCCGCGGCCATCCCGACCGCCATCAGGGCGATCGGTCCGGCCTGCGCAACGCCCAGGTGCACGCCGAAGACCAGCAGCGGAACCGCCAGGATGCCGCCGCCGGCGCCGGTCAGCGCGAGCAGCACGCCGATCAGCAGGCCGAGCGCGGCGCTGGTGGCCATCAGGCCGCCCGCTTGATGCGTACCGCCGAGGCGCGCTCGAGCAGCTCGTAAATGACCATGCCGGCGATCATCGCGACCGTAAAGATGGCCGGCTTGACGCCGCCGGTGGCCAGCGATGCGAGGGCAGGGCCGGGGCAGAAGCCGGCCAGGCCCCAGCCCACGCCGAACGCCAGCCCGCCCAGCAGCAGGCGGCGGTCGACCTGGGTCGCGCCAGGCAGGCGCATCGGATCGCCCAGCAGCGACTTGCTGCGCTTGCGCGCAATCTGGAACGCCAGCACGCCGACCGCGATCGCGCCGCCCATCACGAGCGCCAGCGACGGATCCCACAGGCCGGCCAGGTCGAGGAAGCCGAGCACCTTGGCCGGATTGGTCATGCCCGAAATAATCAGGCCGATGCCGAACACCAGCCCGGCGATCAGTGAAGTAATCATTCTCATCATGTTCCCCTTATCCAATCACGTGGCGGACGACAAACACCGTGGCAAAGCCGGCGGCCATGAACGCCGCAGTGGCAACCAGCGAACGGGGCGAGAAGCGCGAGATGCCGCACACGCCATGCCCGCTGGTACAACCCGATCCGTAGCGGGTGCCGACGCCCACCAGCAAACCGGCGGCAATCAGCGTGGCGGTGCCGGCCTCGATCTGGACGTCCGGCAGCGGTGCTACCATCTGGAATACCAGCGGCGCGCCGATCAGGCCGGCCAGGAAGGCGATGCGCCAGCCAATGTCGCCCTTGGCCGCCGAGAGCAGGCCGCCGGCAATGCCGCTGATGCCCGCGATGCGCCCGTTCAGGAGGACGAACGCGCCGGCGGCCAGGCCGATGATCGCCCCGCCTGCGAGCGCGGCCATCGGTGTGAAGTTGTTCCAGTCAATCATTTTGGTGCTCCTTCGCGCGGGGCGCAGAATTGTTCATAAAGGACTTGCATGACGGCGAGCGCCGGACTTTCATTGATGCTGTAATAAATCTGCTTGCCCTCGCGCCGCGTGCTGACCAGCTGCTCTTCGCGCAGTACGGCCAGTTGCTGGGACAGCGTGGGCTGGACGATGCCGCTGATCTCGACCAGCTCGCGGACGCAATACTCGCCCTGCGTCAGGAAGCACAGCAGGATCAGGCGGTCAGGGTTGCCCAATACCTTCAGCAGGCTGGCACTCCTGGCTGCGGCGGCCTGCATTGCCGCGATGTCGAGTTGAACGTCTTTTTCCACTTGGCCTCCATCACTTTATATATTCGTATATTATATTGCCTAACACTTTGTAATTCAATAGATTGTTTTTTCGACGAAGGAGTGAGCATGGAAATCAGGAAGCTTGATAAAGACATGGCCATCTTGGGCCAGCCAACGCCAGCGACGGTTGCAGAACTCAAGCAGGCAGGGTTTGCCGCCGTGATCTGCAACCGCCCGGACGACGAGGCTGCAGGGCAGCCCCGGTTTGCCGAGATCGCCGCCGAAGCCGAGCGGCTGGGCATGCAGGCGCGTTACCTGCCCGTGGTTCCCGGCAAGATTACGCCTGCCGATGGCGACGCATTCGCAGCCCTGCTGGACGAGTTGCCCACGCCGATCGCGGCTTACTGCCGCACCGGCAACCGTTCCGAAACGCTGTGGAAGCTGGCGCGGGGCGGCTGATGGTGCTTTAGAACGTGTGGCGCACGCCGGCCGCGTAGGCGACCGGGTCGGCGCCCAGCGCGCTGGCGGGCGGCGTGATGGTGCTGCCGGCGGCCGACAGGCTGAATGCGGCGCGTTCGTTGTTGACGGTGGTGCCGTAGGAGGCGTACACGTTGGTGCGCTTGGATAAGCTGTACGAGTACGACACCGCGTAGCCGTTGCCGCGCGCGCCGTTTTGCAGCTTGCTCTGCTGCAGGTTGCCGTACAGTTTGCCGGCGCCGAACGCCATCGCGGCGCCAACGTTGGCCTGGGTGTAGCGGTTGATCGGCCCGGTCTGGTCGCCCACCATGTAGTTGCCCTTGAACTCGAGCGCGCCGATGGCGTACGCGGCGCCGAAGATCATCTCGCGGTCGTTGCCGCTGGCCAGCCTGTCGTAGGTGGCGTAGCCGATGCCGGCGAACAGCTTGCCCTGCTGGTATTCGACCGATACGGTCTTCAGGTCCTGCGACGGGCCAGTGGGCGTTTCGCCCAGGCCGATTGCCGCGCTGAATTTCAGTCCCGCCATCGGCTTCGACTTGTAGTTGACCGAATTGCTGATGCGGCGCGTCATGCGGCCGTTGGCGAAGGCGTTCAGGTTAGTGCCGTAGAAACCCTGGCCGAGGATATGCGTGGCCCCGCTGATGTTGTCGATCGGCGTGTATTCGCGGCCGATCGTGACCTGGCCGAAGTTGCCTTCCAGCCCGACCACGGCGCGGCGGCCAAACAGGGCGCTGTCGCCCATGCCGGTGTCGATGCCGTAGCCCGCTTCGACGTTGAACAGCGCTTTCATGCCGCCGCCCAGGTCCTCGGTGCCGCGGAATCCGATCCGGCTGCTGGCCTGGCCGGCGTGGATCGCGGTGCGGCTCGCAACGCCCGGCGCGTCCGCGTCTTCGTGGGCAAGCGCCGCGTCCAGCTGGCCATACACGGTCACCGAGCTTTGCGCCGATGCTGCCAGGGGAAGGGCTGCCGCCAACAGTGCCGCCATCATTTTTAAAGTCATTCGTCTCTCCAAGGGTTATCAACATTGCGCATCCGCTGTGCGCTAACTAGTGCTTCATGCGTATATAATCATGTAATAAAATTGTCCGCAAGTAAAAACGCAATCGCTGTAAAATCAAGCAACAGGGAGACGCGATGGGTAGTGCAATGAGACTGTTCTTTTTACTGGCGTTGCTGGCCGTTTCTGGCGCGCCGCGCGCCGCGCCGGCAGTGCCCGCGCTTGCGGCGATCAAGGTGTCGCCGCACGTCTACTACTTCCGCGGCGCGGCCGGCATGGCCAGCCAGGAAAACCGCGGCTTCATGTCCAACGCCGGCTTCGTCGTCACCCCGGCGGGCGTAGTCGTGTTCGACGCGCTGGCCACGCCGGCGCTGGGCAAGGCGATGCTCGACGCGATCGCGAAGGTGACGCCGCAGCCGGTCAAGACCATCATCGTCAGCCATTACCACGCCGACCACTTCTATGGCCTGCAGTCGCTGGCCGCGGGCGGCGCCGAGGTCTGGGCGCACAAGAACGCCCAGGCAACGCTGCGCTCGGACTTCACGCAGACCCGGCTGGCCGAGCGCCGTTCCTCGCTGGCGCCATGGGTCGACCAGCACACCCAGCTTCGTCCCGCAGACCGCTGGCTTGACCTGGGTGCGGCAAAGGTGTTGAAATTCACGCTGGGCGGCATGCGCTTTGCCGTCATCGACGCCGGCGGCGCCCATTCGCAGGAAGACCTGATGCTGCTGGTCGAGGACGATGCCGTGCTGTTTGCCGGCGACCTGTTCTTCACCGGCCGCCTGCCATTCGTGGGTGAAGCCGACAGCAAGGCATGGCTGCTGGCGCTCGACAAGATCAACGACAGCCGGCCCAAAGTGGTCATTCCCGGCCACGGGGCGGCCTCGACCGACCCGGTGGCCGACCTCGAGCTCACGCGCAGCTACCTGTTGTTCCTGCGCGAGCAGATGGGCAAGGCCGTGGCCGACATGATGACGTTCGACGAAGCGTACAAGGCGGTCGACTGGCGCCGCTTCGAGAAGGTGCCGGCATTCAATGAGGCGAACCGCCTGAATGCCTACGGCACCTACCTGCTGATGGAACGTGAAAGCCTTGCCAAGCCCTGAAACCAACCGGAGGAGATACCATGAAATTATTCCGCATGTTCGCCGCTGTGCTGCTGGCGCTGTTTGCCGGCGCTGCCGTCGCTGCCAGCCCCCAGCTGAAAGTGGTCTACCACATCAACCATAGCGAGAATGCATCGGCGGCGCTGAACAACATCCGCAACCACCTTGCGGCCGCGCCGAAAGCCAAGATCGTCGTCGTCACCCACGGGCCCGGCATCGACTTCCTGATCGAAGGGGCCAAGAACGCCACCGGCAATCCCTATGACGTGCCGGTGCAGGAGCTGGCCGACCGCGGCGTCGAGTTCCGCGTCTGCAAGAACACCCTTGACGGGCGCAAGATCGACAAGTCCAGACTGCTGCCCGAAGCGCGCATCGTGCCGTCCGGCGTGGCGGAGATCGCGCGGCTGCAGGCCGAAGAGGGCTATGTCTACCTGAAGCCTTAGCGCCGCGGTATATAATCCCGGTATGTACCGGCGCGCGCGCCGGCCTGACGCGACTACCTTACCTGAAACCGAACCGTGGACGATAGCCTGAACAAGGAGCAGTTGGCCGAGCTGTTTGACGAAGTATCCAATTTCTTCTTCCTGCTCTCCGAACCGACGCGGCTCAAGATCCTGCATAGCCTGTGCCACGGCGAGCGGCCGGTGGGCGACATCGTGTCGGCGATCGAGGCGACCCAGGCCAACGTGTCGCGCCAGCTCAACATGCTGTTCCGCGCCAAGATCCTGGCCCGCCGCAAGGAGGGTACCCAGGTCTATTACCGGATCGACGATCCGGCGACGCTGGAAATCTGCCAGAACGTGTGCACCCGCGTGGCTTCCAACATCATGGGCCGCGGCGGCGTGCGCAACGCATCGGACGCCTTTAACATCACATCCGTCTCCCCGTAACATCCCGCATCACGCACGCACAGCAGAAAATTCTTTTTGAATATGCGTAATTAGCTATATACTTTCCTTGCATGCGAAATTAGAAAATATAAGCAAGGAGACAGTATGGCTGGTGAAGTACCAAGGAAGGGTCGCATCCTGCGCGCCCCTGAGAATTTCGTCGACAGCGCACTCGCGCTGGACATTACGACCAACGGCCTGAACGAGCAGCGGCGCGGCTTCCTGCGCAAGAGCTTCATGGCGGCCAGCGCGGCGATGGCCAGCGGAACGGTCCTGGCCCAGGTTGCCGATGGCGATCCGGCCATCCTGAAGCTGCCTGAACACTCGACAACGCTGGGGCGCCCGGTGGCGGCCAATCCGTACGGGGTGCCGTCGCGCTTTGAAGCCGCGCTGCAGCGCCGCGAGTCGCCGGGCCTGACCCGCGTCAACGCGGCCTCGGTGTCGTTCACGCCGTTGCAAAGCCTGTTCGGCATCATCACGCCGAGCGGCCTGCACTTCGAGCGCCACCACCAGGGCTGGCACGACATCGATCCGTCGCAGCACCGCCTGATGGTCAATGGCCTGGTCAAGAAGCAGAAGGTCTACACGATGGACGACCTGATGCGCCTGCCATCGGTCTCGCGCATCCACTTCATCGAATGCGGCGCCAATACCGCGATGGAGTGGGGCAATGTGGCGGTGCCGTCGGTGCAGTACTCGCACGGCATGCTCAGCTGCAGCGAATTTACCGGCGTGCCACTGTCTGTGCTGCTGGACGACTGCGGCTACGACAAGAAAACCGCGCGCTTCGTGCTGGCCGAAGGGGCCGACGGCTCCGGCATGACCCGCACCATCTCGATGGACCGCGCGCTCGACGACGTGCTCGTGGCGTGGGGCATGAACGGCGAGATGCTGCGTCCCGAAAACGGTTACCCGCTGCGCCTGGTCGTACCAGGCGTGCAGGGCGTGTCCTGGGTTAAGTGGCTGCGCCGCATCGAAGTGGGCGACAAGCCGTACGGCGCCAAGGACGAGGCCATCCACTACATCGACGCCATGCCAGACGGCATGTATCGCCAGTACACCTCGATCCAGGAATGCAAGTCGGTGATCACCACGCCGTCGGCCGGGCAGCGCCTGCTCGATACCGGTTTCCACAACATCACCGGCCTGGCCTGGTCCGGCCGCGGCAAGGTCAAGCGGGTCGACGTGTCGGTCGACGGCGGCAGGAACTGGCGTACGGCGCGGCTGGAAACGCCGGTGCTGTCGAAAGCCCTGACCCGCTTCAACATCGACTGGACCTGGAATGGTTCGCCGGCGCTGCTGCAATCGCGCGCCATCGACGAGACCGGCTACGTGCAGCCGAAGATCAACGAGTTGCGCGAAGTGCGCGGCACCAAATCGATTTACCACAATAACGCCATCCAGTCGTGGCAGGTTGCAGCGTCCGGGGAGGTGTCCAATGTCCAGGTTTATTAAAGCCAGCGCGGCGCTGCTGGGCATGGCGGCGCTGTCGGCCGCCATCGCGGCGCCGCCGTACAGCAACGTTGGCCGCGAAGCGACCGGCAAGGAAGTGGCGGCATGGGATATCGACGTGCGGCCCGACTTCAAGGGCCTGCCCAAGGGTTCGGGCACTGTCAAAAAAGGCATGGAAGTGTGGGAAGGCAAGTGCGCTTCCTGCCATGGCAGCTTCGGTGAATCGAACGAAGTGTTCACGCCGATCGTCGGCGGCACCACGGCCGAGGACGTCAAGACCGGCCGCGTGGCTGCGCTGCGCGGCAATTCGCAGCCGCAGCGCACCACCATGATGAAGGTGCCGACCGTATCCACGCTGTGGGACTACATCAACCGCGCGATGCCGTGGACGGCGCCGAAAAGCCTGTCGACGGAAGAGGTGTACGCGGTAACTGCCTATATCCTCAACATGGCCGAAGTGCTGCCGGAGGATTTCACGCTGTCGGACCAGAACATCGCCCAGGTGCAGGCGATGATGCCGAACCGTAACGGCATGACCAATGCGCACGGCATGTGGGACGTCAAGGGCAAGGCCGACGTGCGCAGCGTTGCCTGCATGAGCAACTGCGGCAAGGACATCAAGGTGCGTTCCGAGCTGCCGGCGGCGGCGCGCAACGTGCATGGCGACCTGTCGGCCCAGAACCGCAGCTTCGGCGCCGTCCGCGGCGTCGACACCACGCGTCCGGCGTCGGCTACGCCGCTGTCGGGCAAGGCGCGCGCAGTGCCTGCCGCACCGGTGGCAGCAGCCGCGCCGGCTGCGGCCGCCAAGCCAGGCGCGCTGGCGCTGGCCAAGGCCAATGCCTGCATGGCGTGCCACGGCGTGAGCAACAAGATCGTCGGTCCGGCGCTGTCCGACATCGCCGCCAAGTACAAGGGCGATGCGGCCGCGGCCGCGCGGCTGGCGGCCAAGGTCAAGGGCGGCAGCAGCGGCGCCTGGGGCCCGGTGCCGATGCCGGCGCAGGGCCACGTCAAGGACGAGGATATCGCCGTGATGGTGGAATGGATACTGGGCGGCGCGAAGTAAGCGCCGCCGGGACAGGAGCGGGGCAGAAGCCCCGCCGACAAAAGCAGCAAGTCAACTTGGAGAGAAGTGCATGAAGAAAACAGTAGTAGCGGCAATCCTCGGCCTGGCCGCGTTCACGGCCGGCGCCGCCGAGCACCAGGTAAAGATGCTTAACACGGGCAAGGACGGCGCGATGGTATTCGAGCCGTCGTTCCTGAAAGTGGCAAAAGGCGACAGCGTCAAGTTCATCAAGGTCGATGCCTCGCACAACAGCGCGGCGGTCATCGTGCCGGCCGGCGCGCCTGCGTGGAAGGGCAAGATGGATGAGGAAATCAGCGTCAAGCTCGACAGGGAAGGCGTGTACGTGTACGTCTGCGACCCGCACAAGGTCATGGCCATGGCTGGCGTGATCCAGGTCGGCAAGCCAGTCAACCTGGCCGACGCGAAAAAGCAGTCGGCCGAGCTGGCCAAGGGCTTCGTGATGAACAAGGACCGGCTGGCCAAAGCGCTGGACCAGGTGAAGTAAATCCAATTTCAGTGGAGAAGACTATGAATCAGAATCGACGGGATGCCCTGCGCATCGGTTCCATCCTCGGCCTGGCCATCACGGCTGGCCTGCTCAAGCCGAGCGACGTGTTCGCAGCCGACTGGCAGGCCGGCATGTTCGACGCCAAGACGCTGGCCGACGCGGTCAAGGCAATGGGCGGCGATAACTACACCATCAGCAAGGACGTCTCGGTGTCCGGCCCCGAAATCGCCGAGAACGGCGCCGTGGTACCGGTCGTGGTGGCCAGCGCCATCCCGAACACCGAGATGATCGCCATCCTGGTGGAAAAGAACCCGAACCCGCTGTCGGCCCGCTTCACCATCCCGGCCGGCACCGAAGCGTCGGTCAGCACCCGCGTCAAGATGGGCGGCACGTCCAACGTGCACGCGCTGGTCAAGGCCGATGGCAAGTGGTTCATCGCCAGCAAGGAAATCAAGGTAACCCTTGGCGGCTGCGGCGGCTGATCGCCCGATTAACGAATTGAAAGGAAATCATCATGGGTAACCCGATGCGCATTCGCGCCAATGTTTCAGGCGACACCGTTGAAGTCAAGGTCCTGATCCGCCACGACATGGAAACCGGCCAGCGCAAGGACGCGGCAGGCAAGGCCGTGCCGGCGCACTTCATCCAGACCCTGGTCGCCAAGTGGAACGACAAGGTGGTCCTTGACGCTGTCATGGGCACCTCGATCTCGAAGGATCCGTTCCTGTCGTTCAAGTTCAAGGGCGGCGCCAAGGGCGACAAGGTCACGGTGTCGTGGACCGACAACAAGGGCGACAGCCGTACCGACGAAGCCGTCATCGCCTGAACATGCAGTACCGGCCGGCGCGGGACTTCCCGCGCCGGCTTCCAGGTGGCACAGACCACATCGAATAATTTTTGGAGACGACATGAAACGCACTAGCCAATACCTCGTGGCGGCGCTGGCGGCGTCCGCGCTCGGCAACGCCGTGGCGCAGACCTCGGCAACCGACGAGATCGCGAAATACCGCCAGCTGCTGGCCGACGGCAATCCCGCCGAACTGTGGGAAATGCGCGGCGAAGAGCTGTGGACCAAGAAGGAAGGCCCGCGCGCCGCCTCGCTCGAACAGTGCGACCTGGGCAAGGGGCCCGGCGTGCTCAAGGGCGCCTACGTCGAGCTGCCGCGTTACTTCAAGGACGTCAAGAAGGTCATGGACCTGGAGCAGCGGCTGGTGCATTGCCGTGTCAACCTGCAGGGCCTCACGCCGGAACAGGCCGTCACGCGCCCGTTCGGCTCGGCCGGCAACCCGTCCGACATCGAGGCGCTGGTTTCCTACATCACCGCGCAGTCGAAGGGCATGAAGATGGCCGTCTCGACCCGCCACCCGCAGGAAAAGGCGGCCTACGAGATCGGCAAGAAGGTGTTCTTCTACCGCGGCGGCGCGCATGACTTCGCCTGCGCCACCTGCCACTCGAGCAACGGCCAGCGTATCCGCCTGCAGGAGCTGCCGAACATCCTGAACAAGGAAAACGCCCAGGCGGCCTACACCACCTGGCCGGCCTACCGCGTCTCGCAGGGCGAGGTGCGCACCATGCAGCACCGCCTGAACGACTGCTTCCGCCAGCAGCGCTTCCCCGAGCCGGTATATGCGTCGGACCTGATCACCGCGGTGACCATGTTCCTGGCCAAGAATGCCGACGGCGGCACCTATAACGCACCCGCACTGAAGCGCTGAGGAGAACCCATGAAGACAATCGTACGCATGATGGCGGCCGCGGCCGTGCTGGCAGGCTTCGCCGTTCCTGCCCTGGCGGCGGACTACGCCAAGCAGGCCGAAGCCCTGATGAAGGCCGACTTCCGCTCCAAGGGGATGGCCACCGTGGAAGGCGCGCTGACCCAGGACGAGGCGCAGCGCATCTGCAGCGCCTATCCGATGGAGCGCCCGAAGAAGATCGCGGCAAAACTCGAAGCCGACCAGCTCAAGCAGGTCAAGTACCCGGCCGACGGCCAGTACCTCGGCAAGTGGGAAGAGGGCGAGAAGATCGCGCAGAACGGGCGCGGCATGCAGTCGTCCGACAAGGCCGGCGTGCCCAACGGCGGCAACTGCTACGCCTGCCATCAGATGACCAAGAAGGAAATCTCGTTCGGCAATATCGGCCCGTCGCTGTACCAGTACGGCAAGCTGCGCGGCCAGAGCGAAGAGATCATGAAGTACACCTGGGCCAAGGTGTACAACTCGCAGGCCTTCACCGCGTGCTCGAACATGCCGCGCTTCGGCCACAAGGGCATCCTCGACGAACAGCAGCTCAAGGACGTTGTCGCCTTGCTGCTCGACCCGGCTTCGCCCGTCAATAAAGATTAAGCAGGAAGGATTCACATGAGTATGAACCGTCGCGATTTCATGCAGGTGCTCGGCATTGCCGCAGCCGGGGGCATGGCGATTAACTCGACTGCGGCGTTCGGCGCCCAGGCGGCCGACGCGCTGTATTCGGTACCGCGTTTCGGCAACGTCCACTTCCTGCATTTCACCGACTGCCACGCGCAGCTCAAGCCGGTGTACTTCCGCGAGCCGAGCGTCAACCTGGGCCTGGGCGACGCCTACGGCCGCATGCCGCACCTGGTGGGCGAGCACCTGCTGCGCGCGGTCGGCGCGCGCCCGAATACACGCGAAGCGTACGCTTTCACTTCGCTGAACTTCGAGAAGGCCGCGCAGACCTACGGCAAGGTGGGCGGCTTCGCCCACCTGTCGACGCTGGTCAAGCGCATGCGCGCGTCGCGACCGGACGCCGTGCTGCTCGACGGCGGCGACACCTGGCAGGGTTCGGCCACGGCGCTGTGGACCAACGGCCAGGACATGGTCGACGCCTGCTTGGCGCTGGGCGTGGACGTGATGACGGCGCACTGGGAAATGACGCTGGGCGACAAGCGGGTGCAGGAAATCGTCAACAAGGACTTCAAGGGCAAGGTCGATTTCGTCGCCCAGAACATCAAGACCAACGATTTCGGCGACCAGGTGTTCAGCCCGTTCAGCATGAAGGAAATGAACGGCGTGCAGGTGGCCATCATCGGCCAGGCCTTCCCGTACACGCCGATCGCCAACCCGCGCCACATGGTGCCGGACTGGAGCTTCGGCATCCAGGAAGAAAACATGCAAAAGACCGTCGACGAGGCGCGCGCCAAGGGCGCCAAGGTGGTCGTGGTGCTGTCCCACAACGGCATGGACGTCGACCTGAAGATGGCCTCGCGCGTGCGCGGGATCGACGCCATCATGGGCGGGCATACTCACGACGGCATGCCGGCGCCGGTTGTCGTCAGCAATGCCGGCGGCAAGACCCTGGTCACGAATGCCGGCAGCAACAGCAAGTTCCTCGGCGTGCTCGACTTCGACGTGCGCGGCGGCAAGGTGCAGGGCTACAAGTACCGCCTGCTGCCGGTGTTCGCCAATATCCTGCCGGCCGACAAGGAGATGGACGCCCTGATCACCCGCATCCGCGCGCCGTA
>DASWSX010000253.1:0-9123 GCA_036402435.1 Telluria sp.
CCACCGTGTACACGTTCTCGAACATGTACGTGTCGGACCCGATGTCGAACCTGCTCAAGCTGTTCACCTACCTGACGGTGGCGATGACGCTGGTGTATTCGCGCACTTACGCGACCGAGCGCAACATGATGTCCGATAACCTCGGCGGCGAGTTCTACGTGCTGGCGCTGTTCTCGATGCTCGGCCAGATGATCATGATCTCGGGGAACAGCACCTTGTCGATGTACCTCGGCCTCGAACTGATGTCG
Organism: Telluria sp.; assembly: GCA_036402435.1. GTDB lineage: Bacteria > Pseudomonadota > Gammaproteobacteria > Burkholderiales > Burkholderiaceae_D > Telluria_A. The sequence goes on from DASWSX010000253.1 coordinate 249, forward strand.
CTGTCGCTGTACGCGCTGGTGGCGATGCGCCGCGACCACGCGGTATCGACCGAAGCGGCAATGAAGTACTTCATCCTCGGCGCACTGGCATCGGGCTTCCTGTTGTACGGCATCTCGATGGTGTATGGCGCGACCGGCTCGATCGACATCGGCGAGATCGCCCGTGCCGCCGAATCGGGCGCCGCAAGCCGCACCATCCTGGTCTTCGGCCTGGTGTTCATCGTCGCCGGCCTGGCCTTCAAGCTTGGCGCGGTACCGTTCCACATGTGGGTTCCCGACGTCTACCAGGGCGCCCCGACCGCAGTGACGCTGCTGCTTGGCGGCGCGCCGAAACTGGCGACCTTCGCCATCGCTGTGCGCCTGCTGTCCGAAGGCCTGGGTTCGATGGCGTTCGACTGGCAGCAGATGCTGATGGTGCTGGCCGTGATGTCGCTGGCAATCGGTAACCTGACCGCGATCGCCCAGACCAACATGAAACGCATGCTGGCCTATTCGACCATCGCGCAAATGGGCTTCGTGCTGCTTGGCCTGATGTCGGGCGTGGTTGGCGGCGACGCCGCCAACGCCGCATCGGCCTACAGCTCGGCGATGTACTACTCGATCACCTACGTCCTGACGACCGTCGGCACGTTCGGCCTGATCATGATGCTGGCGCGCTCGGGCTTCGAAGCCGAAGAGATCAACGACTTCAAGGGCCTCGGCAAGCGCAGCCCGTGGTTCGCCACCGTGATGATGCTGATGATGTTCTCGCTGGCCGGCGTGCCGCCTGCGATGGGCTTCATGGCCAAGCTGACGGTGCTCGAATCGGTCCTCTCGACCGGCGCGATCTGGCTGGCGGTAGTGGCGGTGCTGTTCTCGCTGATTGGCGCGTTCTACTACCTGCGCGTGGTCAAGGTCATGTGGTTTGACGAGCCGGCCGACGTGTCGGCGATTGCCGCGCCGATGGACATGCGCGTGGTGATGTCGGTCAACGGCATCGCAGTGGTGGCGCTGGGCGTGTTCGCAGGCCCGCTGCTCACCATCTGCACCAACGCAATGATGACCACCTTGTCGACGTAATTGATGGATGTATCCCTTTCAAGCTGGTTGGTGATCGTGCTCGCCCTGGCGGCCGCCAACCTGCCGTTCCTGACCGAGAAAATCTTCGGCGTGATTCCCCTCAAACAGCGCGAGCCGGGCGTCGAACGCACCAAACATGCGTTCGTGCGGGTGTTCGAGCTGCTTGTCTTATACTTTGTGGTTGGCGCTTGTGCGTACCTGCTCGAGTCCCGTATCGGTAACGTCTTCACCCAGGTGAAGGAGTTCTACATGATCACGGTGCCGCTGTTCGTGACACTGTCGTTCCCGGGCTTCGTCTGGCGCTACCTGCGCAAGCGCCGCGGCTAGTCCCCCAACTGCTGTACTCACAATCGGAGTTGTGCATGGATTCAAAGCTGAAGGAAACGAAGCTTGACGGCGGGATGGCCTACGACGGTCGCTTCCTGAAGGTAGCGAAGGACCGGATCCAGCTCCCGGATGGAAAAATCACCGACCGCGAATTCATCAGGCATCCGGGCGCCGTGGTGATCCTGCCCGTGTTCGACGACGGCAGGGTACTGCTGGAACGCCAGTTCCGCTATCCGCTCGGGCGCGAATTCATCGAATTCCCGGCCGGTAAAATCGATCCGGGCGAGGACCACCTGGACTGCGCGAAGCGCGAGCTGGTCGAGGAAACCGGCTACACCGCCACCGATTGGCAGTTCGTCTGCACCATCCACAACGCCATCGCTTACTCCGACGAGCACCTCGACATCTACCTTGCGCGCGGCCTGACCGCGGGTGAAGCGAAGCTGGACGACGGCGAATTCCTTGAGATTTTCACGTCTACCGTTCCCGAGATGATGGCCATGGTCAAGGCCGGTGAGATCACCGACGTCAAGACCATCATCGGCGCCTTCTGGCTCGAGAAAATCCTGGCTGGAAGCTGGCAGCCGGGCGTATAGAAAAATGGGTTAGGCCACCGCTAAACGACGCGCGTCGACGAAATTAAACTGGGGGTAGAAATGCAGAGCTTAATTTTTGTCATGGCGCTAGCGTACGTCACTGCAGCAGGCGCGAGTCCACACTCGAAATCGCGTTCGCATGACGGATCGCCTCAGGGCGAAGCAGTGGGGGACGCGAACGTACCGGATAATGTTGGTACCGCAACCATGCTGAAGGACGCAACCATCGTCCTGTCTTTGATTTATTGGTTCCCAGGAGGAGGTCATACCACACCTGCCAAACGCACATACACGCCGCGCCACCCGAAATACAAAGAGATTTTACGCCACCTTGGTGGAATGAAGCCTGGTGAGGTCAAGGGCGTTAAACCATGGCCAACGACAACTGACGCTCCTCCTCCAAGCTTCAATCGACCGCTGCCACCGGAGTTCAAGGATTTTCTATGGCCGGAAACAAGTCGTGTGCCAGAACAATGATAAGTACAGTAGGTCGCGTGACGTTTCACGGACGGCGTTATCTCTGCGAGTGATCTGGCAGTCGGGCATGCTCGCGTTCCTCAAACGGTTCTAAAGAGCGCGGCGGCAGCTGTATTTCGACGGCGATGACGTACCGGCCACGCGCACATCGTTTGCCCCTTGGACTGAGGGTGACGACTGAACGGTGGCGCTGGCAAAAAACCGGCCGCTCCCAGCAAAGTTTACGAAGGTGAGGTACAGTCTTTATCGGACTGTCCTATCGATCAAGATGACTCTTACGACACAGAAAACCCCGCGTTATTTCGCCCTGATTCCGGCCGCCGGCGTCGGCGCGCGGATGGCTGCTGGGTCGCCCAAGCAATATCTGCAGATCGGCGGCAAGCCGATGCTGCGCCACACGATCGACGCCTTCCTGTCGAGCGATCTCATCAGTCATACCTTCGTGGTCGTCAGCGCAGACGATGGGCATATCGACGCGGTCGCACCGCAGGGCGGGGTGACGATACTGCGCTGCGGCGGCGCGACCCGCATGGAATCGATCAGGAATGGCCTGCAGGCGATGTCCGAGACGATCGGCAGCGACGACTGGGTGCTGGTGCATGACGCCGCCCGGCCCGGCCTGGACGCGGCGTTGATCGAAAAACTGATTACAGCGGTCGGCACGAATCCCGTGGGTGGCCTGCTGGCGCTGCCGGTGGTCGACACCGTCAAGCGCAGCGGCGCCGGTGAAGTGCAGACGGTGGCGCGCGATGGCCTTTGGCTGGCGCAGACGCCGCAGATGTTCCGCTACAAGCTGCTCGGCGAGGCGCTGGCCGCCGCGACCGACCCGAACAAGGTGACCGACGACGCCAGCGCCGTCGAGGCGATGGGCTTTTCGCCCATGCTGGTCGAAGGCCACCCCCGTAATCTCAAAGTGACGCTGCCCGCCGACATCCGGATCGCCGAGATGTACCTGGCGGAGCCGTCGCGAACCAACCAAGGAATGTGAACGAATCATGGCACTGGCATCCTACAATCCAACTCCACCTTTCCGCATCGGCACTGGCTACGACTGCCACGCGCTGGTCGAGGGCCGCAAGCTGATTGTCGGCGGGGTATTGATCCCGCACCGCACCGGCTTGATGGGCCACTCGGACGCCGACGTGCTGCTGCACGCGATCATCGACGCACTGCTTGGCGCGGCCGCGCTGGGCGACATCGGCAAGCACTTCCCGGACACCGACCCGATGTTCGCCGGCGCCGATTCGCGCACCCTGCTGCGCGAGGTCGCGCACCGCGTGGTGGCGACCGGCTACACGATCGGTAATATCGACGCGACCATCATCGCCCAGGCGCCGAAGATGTCGCCGCATATTCCGCAGATGGTGTCGCGCATCGCCGAGGACATCGGCGTGTCGCCGCAGCAGGTGAACATCAAGGCCAAGACCAACGAGAAGATGGGATACCTTGGCCGGGAAGAGGGCATGGCGGCGGAAGCGGTCGCGATGTTGATTCGGTCGACGACCGCGTAACGCGAACTCAGCATGGGTTCCCGTTTTCACGGGAACGACGCGCCTAATAAAAAACGGACGGCCCGATGCCCACCCAACCCGACATGACCCCGCGCGCCGCCTGGGCTTTGATTCTGACGGCCTCCGCGATCCTGATGATCACGATGGGTGCACGCCTGACGACGGGCCTGTTCCTGTCGCCGATTAACACCTCCACCGGCCTTGGCATCGCCCCCGTCAGCTTCGCGCTGGCGATCGGCCAGTTCATGTGGGGCGCGGCGCAGCCGGTGTTCGGCGCGGTGGCGGACAAGTACGGCTCGGGCAGGGTGATCGTGCTGGGCGGCGTCATGCTTGCCGCCGGCCTCGCAGGCACGCCATTCGTTTCGTCCGAATGGGGCCTGATCCTCACCATGGGCTTCCTCAGCGCCGCTGGCGCAGGGGCCGGCAGCTTCTCGATCCTGATCGGCGCCACCGCCCAGCGGCTGCCGGCAAACAGGCGTCCGTTCGCGGCAGGCTTCATCAACGCCGGCGGTTCGTTCGGCCAGTTCGTGTTCGCCCCGCTGATGCAGGCGATCATCGCCAGCGCGGGCTGGGTCGCCGCAATGTGGACGATGGCAGCGACCACGCTGCTGACGATTCCACTGGCCTGGCCGCTGCGTTCGCACAAGGCTAAGTCCGCGCCGGAGCTGGCCGTCAGCGAGGATACGCCTGCGCCGGTTCCTGCCGCTGCGCCGGGCATCGGCCTCGGTGAACAGCTCAAGATCGCGATGCGCGACCGCAGCTACCTGTACCTGCACCTCGGTTTCTTCACCTGTGGTTTCCACATCGCGTTTTTGGTCACCCACCTGCCTGGCGAGGTCGCGCTGTGCAACCTGGCCGCTGGGGTATCGGCCACCGCGCTCGGGCTGATCGGCCTGTTCAACATCGCGGGCAGCCTGACCGCTGGCGCGCTCAGCACCCGCTACCGCATGAAGTCGATCCTCGCGCTCACTTACGCGGCGCGCGCGGTGATCATCGCGATCTACCTCGTCTCGCCAAAGACGCCGATGACGTTCTACATATTCGCCGCGGCGCTCGGCTTCACCTGGCTGGCCACCGTGCCGCCAACGGCGGGCCTGGTGGGCAAGCTGTTCGGCATGCGCTACCTGTCCACGCTGTTCGGCCTGACCTTGTTGTCGCACCAGATCGGCGGCTTCTTCGGCGCGTGGCTGGGCGGCCTGTCGTTCGTCACCTACGGCGATTACACGTGGATGTGGTACGCCGACATCGTGCTGGCTATCGGCGCCGCGCTGATCAACCTGCCGATCCGCGAAGCGCATGTGGTGCGCGCTCCAGCCACGGCCAACGCCTGACATGGGGCGCGACGTACACGCCTACCGCGAGGTGGCGGTTGAATCGGTAGCCGACCCGCGCACGGGCGTCTTATCGATTCGGCCGATGGCAGGGCAGGCCTTTGCGCCGACGATGCGGGTGCAGTGCGCGCGCAGCATGCGCGACCCAGATCAGTACCCGGCCGGCACCCGCTTCCTCGTCAACGCCAAGCTCACCGACCGCCTTGGCGGCAAACCGTTCCTCTACACCTTCCATGGCGACCCTGCCGTGGTGCTCACCAAGGCTCAGGCGCAAGCCTTTCTTGCGCATTTCCGGCGTGGGCGGATTTAGAGGACCTCACCCCTTGGCTATAGCAGGGCTACGTCCGCTATCGACCCAAAGCGAACCTACGTGGGATGCACGCGCAACTGGTTTTCCGGCTTCTGGAAAGCGCGAATCCGTTTTGAGCGTAGGCTACGTATCCATAAGAGCTGGCGCACCCTCGAAGCGCACCGCGCCGTGCAGGAAGCAGGCGTGGCGACATCTTCGCCGACTGCCGCCTGCGGGTGGCCCATGTTGTGCGCGATTACGGCATGTGGGCACGGGCGGAAGCGCCGCCCGATTCGCGCGCCCGCCACGCCTAGCATCAGGTCTTTGGCGTATCGAGCTTCGCCAGCGCCTGCTTGGCCTTGTCGAACGCGGGGTCGAGCGCCAGCGACTGCATATAGCTCGCCCGCGCCTTGGCCTTGTCGCCCAGCTGCTCGTAGGCCATGCCTTTGCGCCACCAAGCACCAGCGGGAGGCGCCACCTGGACTGCGGCGTCGAAGCGCAGGTAGCGGTCCAGCAGTGCTATCGCCTCGGTGGTTTCAAAGCCGCCGTCGATGCGGGTCCTTGCAGCCTGGTACACCGACGGTGCGTGGCTCGGATTGCGGTCATACAGCTTGGCGGCGCCGCGCAGGTCGCCGCGCATCACCAGACCGAGAGCTAGCATCATGTCGGAATCGGCCTGCACGGCCAGTTGCACCGGTTTGCCGTACAGGCGTGCCTCGATCTTTTCGGCAACGTCGCTTGCTCCCATACCCGTGTTGGAAAGGACGATGACCGTATAGCCGCTGTCCTGGTAGCGGCGGAACACCGCATTGATGCCGGGCGCACCGCCATTATGGCCGATGACGGTGTCGCCGAAAGCGCTCTTGCGTTCCCAGCCGAAGGCATATTCCTTGTCCGGTCCCACAGGGGTCCACATGGCCGCCTTGCTCGCTTCGGACAACAACGCCGTTCGCTTGAGCGCCTGATCGTAGCGCAGCATATCGCGCGTGGTCGTGCGCATGCCGCCATCGGACGACGGCGGGGGTACTGACCTCACGTTGGAGCTTATGCTGCCGTCGCCGTTGCGGGTGTAGCCGATCGAGCGGTTAGGCAGTGGCTCGTCTTCGAGGGTGAGCGAACTGTCAGTCATGCCGGCAGGCTTGAAGATATGGTCGCGCAGGTAGTCGCGGTAGGACTGGCCGCTGGCTTTTTCGACGACGGCGCCGAGCAGCACCATGCCCGAATTCGAATACTGGAAGCGGCTGCCGGCCGCAAAGCTGGGCGGCTGGTCGTAAATCAGGGGCAGGAAGGCGTCAATGGTGCGCAGCTTGCCCATGTTCGCGGCGAAGTCCTTGTGCGCCATGTAGTTGCCGGTGCCGGCCGAGTGGTTCAGCAAGTGGGCGACGGTGATCGTGTCCTTCTCCGCGTAAGGGATGTCGGGAAGGAAGCGCGAGATCGGGTCGCTTAGTTTGAGCTTGCCTGCTTCGGCCAGCTGCAAGATGGACACCGCGGTGAAGGTCTTGCCGATGGAGCCAATGTTAAAGCGCGTGTTGGCGCGGTTTGGCACATTGGCCTCGCGATTGGCCAGGCCCACGGCCGCTTCGTAGACGGTCTTGCCGTCATGCGCCACCAGCACCGTGCCGGCGAATATGCCGACCTTACCGTAGCTTTGTACGATGGCATCGAGGTCGCGCTCGATATTGTCCGCCTTTGCAGCGGTACCGACCATCAAGAGACAGGCAAGCAAAACTCGAAACATGTTGTTCTCCATTTCCGCCCACCGGGCGCATGAGTATATTGCCGTAATTTCGCTGTAAAGTCCCTCCCGTTTGATATGCATACGTGCAATGCTTTCAAAAAAACGGCGTTCGACCCCGGCAGCGCGTTCAGCGGGCCGCCCATCCTTGGTCTACCGCTGCGCCCACAGCCCCGCCGTTTGCCAGCCTGATGAACGAGCGGAGGATCGATTCGAATGTGTCGGTGTCGCGCGCCCAATGGGCGACGCCATCAAAGTCCCTCGCCAGGGTGTGGGTCAGGGAAAGCGACGACCGTAGATTGACGCCCACCGGGCGGTCCACCTGGACGGTCGCGATGTTGGCGCCGTCAACCCAACGGGTGATGTCTTCTGGGATCTCATGGGCGTAATCATGGCGCCGGTTCCACAGCGCCGTTCGTATTTCCTTTCCGGCCGGCGTCGCGATCTGAAAAATCCAAGGCACGTCCACAGGGGACGTGTAAATGCTGTATAGATTCGGCGGCGCCGTCCCTTCCAGCTCCGCTTCCTGCTGCCGGATTTGCGCGCGCTTGGCGCCGCTGAGGCGCGGCAGTTGCTTTCCATCGGCTTCAAAGACCCGCACCGCCGTTCGTAACTAACTGAACGCCGCCACCAAGGTTTCGATCGGCAGGAAGAGGCTCCTGCTGTCCGTCGGGTATTCGATGAATTCCGCGCAACCCAAGTAGAAAGCCTTGGCTCGCTCGTCCTTGGCCTGGATCAGCACGGCGCCGATGCCGATCGTCTGCGATGCGGCGGCGATTCGCTGCAGAGCGTCGGCCAAGATGTCCGCGCCCAGTCCCCGGCCTGCATACCTGCTGCTGACGGCAAGCCGGCCAATGATGGAAATTGGGATCGTCTCCGGCGCGTTGCGGCGGAGCTTGTTTGGGGCTTGCGTGCGCTCGACCGCGCCGGCAGAAATGCAATAATACGCGACGGCCTGCTTCCCCTCGCAAACGACATAGGTACGCGAGAACCGGCTTTCGTTCTGCATTGCCCGATTGCGCAACCACTCGTTCAATGCCGGCACCCCGCAGTCGAACTGTGACAGATCGTGTTCAATCGACAGGGGAACTGGCGCCGACAGACCGGGCCGGCCTTGCGTCGAGCCTAGCTTTTCCATGCAGGCTTGCGACGCAACAGCGACCTAAGCTTCGCGCCTGGAGCCGGCGAATTGTCGAGCGCGTACAGGAACGCGTCGTAGTAGTCGGGGTCAAGCTGGAACAGCCGCTGATCGAGGAGCACGTCGAGAGCTTGTCGACGAGCGCTGTCGACCATGAATTCAGTACGCGTTTTGCCCAGAAGCGTAGCAGCGTCGTCAATTAACTGACGCGTGTTCGCGTCGATACGCAGGTTGACTGTTCCCTTTCCTTCCGCCGCAACAGATGGCCCCGCAACAGCGACAGCTGGCGATTCATCGAGTCTCTCGTCCGGTCGGTTCGCTTTTGGCATGCCTGGATTATCTGCCCGTGTATCTACGATGTCAACACGGGTATACAGCAGATTGTTGCCCTCGGAACAAGTAAGCGGTTTTG
>DASWSX010000254.1:0-9628 GCA_036402435.1 Telluria sp.
GCTCATCGCGGTCTTGATGTCTTCCATGTCCTTGGCGGTCAGCGCCGGCGCGGTCAGGCCGCCGCCCTGGCGGTTGATGCCCTTGTTGTTCGACAGCTCGCCGCCGACCTTGACGGTGGTGTGCACTTCATGGGCGGCCACACGGTCGACGACCAGTACGATCAAACCATCGTTCAGCAGCAGCTTGTCGCCCGGACGCACGTCGCGCGGCAAGGCCTTGTAGTCGAGGCCGACTCGCTCCTGGTTGCCCAGCTCGCCGTCGTCGCCCCACTTGGCATCGAGGATGAAATGGGCGCCGTTTTCCAGGAAGATCTTGCCGTCTTCAAACTTGCCAACGCGGATCTTCGGACCCTGCATGTCGGCCATGATCGCTACTTCCTTGCCGCACTCTGCGGCCGCGCGGCGGACCAGCGTGGCGCGGTCGATGTGATCCTGTGCCTTGCCGTGCGAGAAATTCAGGCGGACCACGTCGACGCCCGCCTTGATCATTTTGACGAGGATGTCGAAGTCGGTGGAAGCCGGCCCGATGGTTGCAACGATCTTTGTGCCACGATACATAGTAATCCTTGAAGTAAAAGCGCAGCCGGAGGGCTGCGCTGGCGTTACTTTGAACTGCGTTGCAGGAGGATTTCCACCGCTGGCAGCGTCTTCCCTTCGAGGAATTCGAGGAAAGCCCCGCCGCCCGTCGAGATGTAGCCGATTTTATCGGTAATGCCGTATTTCGCAATGGCAGCGAGCGTGTCGCCGCCGCCCGCGATCGAGAAGCCTTTCGAACCGGCAATCGCCAGCGCCAGCATACGCGTCCCTTCGCCGAACTGGTCGAATTCGAACACGCCGACCGGGCCGTTCCACACGATGGTGCCGGCGCCGCGGATCTGCTGGGCCAGCGTGGCGGCCGTCTTCGGGCCGATGTCGAGGATCATGTCGTCGTCCGCAACGTCGGCCACGTCCTTGATCGTGGCTTCGGCCGTCGGCGAGAATTCCTTGGCGCACACCACATCGACGGGGATCGGCACGGTCGCGCCGCGCGCGGTCATCATCTCGATGATCGATTTGGCTTCGTCGACCAGGTCGTTCTCGACCAGCGACTTGCCGATGTTCAGGCCCTTGGCCTTCATGAAGGTGTTGGCGATGCCGCCGCCGACGATCAGGTTGTCGACCTTGCCGGCCAGCGCCTTCAGGATCGACAGCTTGGACGATACCTTGGAGCCGGCGACGATGGCCAGCAGCGGATGGTTCGGCGCGCCCAGGGCCTTGCCCAGCGCGTCCAGTTCGGCCGCCAGCAGCGGGCCGGCGCACACCACTGGCGCGAATTTCGCGATGCCGTGGGTGGTCGCTTCAGCGCGGTGGGCGGTGCCGAAGGCGTCGTTGACGTACACGTCGCACAGCTTGGCCATCTTCTGCGCCAGCTCGTCGGAATTCTTTTTCTCGCCCTTGTTGACGCGGCAGTTTTCCAGCAGCACCACCTGGCCTGGCTGCAGGTTGTCGAGGCCTTTGCCGTCCACCCAGTCCTGCTTCAGTTCAACCGGCTGGCCGAGCAGCTCGGACAGGCGCGCGGCGACCGGCGCCAGGCTGTCTTCCGGCTTGAACTCGCCTTCGGTCGGACGGCCCAGGTGCGACGTCACCATCACTGCCGCGCCTGCCTTGAGGGCGGCCTGGATCGCTGGCACCGAAGCGCGGATGCGCGTGTCTTCGGTAATCTTGCCGGAATCATCCTGCGGCACGTTCAGGTCGGCGCGGATGAACACGCGCTTTCCCTGCAGCGCGTTTTGGTCGATCAGGTCTTGCAGACGAGTGAAGTTGAGAACAGCGTGCATGGCTACCTAAACAGTCGAATGTAAAAGAACGCTATTTTAACTCATGAACAATGCAAATTTGCCAGCAAGCTTACTGGAACCAAAGCCGCAGCCCGGTAAAGAACAGCATCCCAAAAACGATGGTTTCGAGCATGTTGCGGCGGTACAAGTAATAGCCGATCGACGCCAGTCCTGCCACCAGCTTCAGGTTGTCGAGGCCGAGGTGCAGTTCGCCCTTCGCGCCAAGCACGAGATCGGGGGCAACAATGGCCGCCAGCGCACACGCCGGCGCGAAGCGCAGCATCTCCTGCACCCGTTTCGGGATCGTGATGTGGTGGCCGATCAGCCAGAACGAGCTGCGGGTGGCGGCAGTGGCAAGCGCCAGCACGCCGATCGTGATCCAGATTTCGAGGTCGGTCATGGCTTGGCCCGTATCTTTTCCATCGTTTCTTCGACCACCATCGCGGTCAGCATGCCAAGCAGCACCGCGGCGAGCAGGCCCAGCTTGTAGGGCAAATCGTAGGCCAGCACCGCGGTGACGGCGGCAACCAGCACGCCGCAGGCGGCTGCCTTGTTCACCGTCAGCGGCACCATGATGCAGATGATGGCGAGCGTGCCGGCAAAGCCCAGGCCCCATTCGGACGGAACGGCCGCGCCGAGGAAAATGCCGGCGATCGAGCCGATCTGCCATGCGCCCCAGTTCGGGTACAGCAAGCCCTTCAGGTAGGACAGCTTGCCCGGCGCCGGCGCTTCGCTCGGGTACCGTTGCAGGAACAGTGCGACGCTCATGTCGCCCGAGACGTAACCGAGCGCAAAGCGTTTCTTCCAGGGAAGGTGGGCGAAGTGCGGCGCCAGGATGGCGGAGAAAATGACGAACCGGAGATTGACGACCAGTGCCGTGGCGAAGATCACCCAGATTGGCGCATTGGCGACGATCAGCGGCAGCGAAGCAAGCTGGGCCGATCCGGCGAACACGAGCAGGGTCATGGCGAGCGCCTGCGGGATCGTCAGCCCGGTCTTGATCATCGCGATGCCGACCACCAGGCCCCAGGCGCCGATGCCGAACAGGGTCGGGAGGCCGACCTTGAAACCTTCGCGAAAGACGGCCGGATCTTCGTCGGGCGGACGGAGCGTTTCCAATGTCCCGCTCATGTTGTTTTCCTGCCACAGCGATTGACGGAGGACGAGACAGGCAATGCGGAACGGTCGGCCATGAAGCGCAATTCTTGTTGAGCGCCGCCCCTGTTTTTCGGTTGGAAAAAAGCGGACTCGGCGGTGATTGTCGAGGCGCTATTTTAACGGCCATTCCGGAAGGCTGCCCGAATCCGCTAAAATCGAGGTCTTGCCCCTTTGCGTTCCGGAGAATCCATGACTCACAAACACGTGCCTGCAGTAGAACTTGAGGCAAAAGACCTGCCGGCACACTGCCCTAACCCGGCCATGCCGCTGTGGTCGTCCCATCCGCGCGTGTTCCTCGACTTCGGCCATGACGGCCTGGCCAAGTGCCCGTACTGCGGCACCGAATACGTGCTCAAGCCAGGCACGGTCCTGTCGGGCCATTGACCGAGGCTGCATGAAACGCGAGAAACAGCTCAATGGAAGCGCCGCCGAAGTCGAGGCGGCGTTCTATGAAGCGCTTAACCGCGGCGACGTCGATGGCCTGATGGAGCTGTGGGCCGAGGATGAGGAGATCACCTGCGTCCACCCTGGCGGCCCGCGCCTGCACGGGCACGCGGCGATCCACGCGTCGTGGGAAGCGATCCTCGAACGCGGGGGCCTGCAGATCCGCCCGTCGCAGCTGCACGTCAGCCACAACATGATGAGCGCGGTGCACAGCGTGGTCGAAGGCGTCACCTCGAGCGGCGACGACGCCGCGCACCTGGTCGCCACGAACGTCTACATGAAGACGCCGGCCGGCTGGCGCATGGTCTCGCACCACGTGTCGGTGGCCCCCGGCCCGGTGCCGTCCGGCGCGCTGCCGACCAACCTGCACTGACCTCGCCTGCATGCACTACACCGCACCGTTCTGGCTGCCAGGCGGACATCTCCAGACCATTTACCCTGCGGTCGCGATTGCCAAGCCGGCCGTGACGTTCCGGCGCGAGCGCTGGGATGCGCATGACGGCGACTTTGTCGATGTCGATTTTGTCGACGGCGAACCTGGCAAGCCGTTCGTGGTGCTGTTCCACGGGCTGGAAGGATCGTCCAACAGCCACTACGCGCGCGCGCTGATGGCCGCCGTCGCCGCGCGCGGCTGGTCGGGCGCGGTTCCGCACTTCCGAGGATGCTCGGGCGAACCCAACCTGGCGCCGCGCTTCTACCACTCCGGCGACGCCCAGGAAGTCGACTGGATCGTGCGGCGCCTGCGCGCACGGGCGGCCGGCAAGTTTTACGCGGTCGGCGTCTCGCTTGGCGGTAACGCGCTGCTTCGCTGGCTTGGCGAATCGCAGCACCAGGCGGACATCGTCGATGCGGCCTGCGCGGTCTCCGCGCCGCTGGATCTGGCGCGCGGCGGCGAGTCGCTGTCATCCGGCCTCAACATGCTGTACACGCGCATGTTCCTGCGAACGCTCAAACCGAAATCCCTCGCCAAGCTGGATCAGTTTCCTGGATTGTTCGACCGCGATGCGCTGCTGGCCGCGCGCGACCTGTACGCGTTCGACAACGTGGTCACGGCGCCGCTGCACGGCTACCGCGATACCGACGATTACTGGAACCGCGCCAGCGCGCGCCACGTGCTGGGCGACATCACCGTCCGGACGCTGGTGCTCAACGCGCGCAATGACCCGTTCCTGCCGGGCGTTCACCTGCCGGCCACGGCGGCGCCATGCGTCACACTGGAATACCCGGACGAAGGCGGCCATGTCGGCTTTGCGGCCGGCGGCCTGCCGGGCAGCCTGGACTGGCTTCCGCGGCGGCTGATCCGGTTCCTTGAGGGCGAAGGGCCTTCGCGAGCGCCTGATGAGCGTGAACTGTGCGAAGCTTCGGTGCATGGATGACATCGTAAAAAAAGCCATTGCGAAGTGGCCCAACGTGCCGCATTGCTATGGCTGGCTGGCGCTCGATGCGCGTGGCGCCTGGCGCATGCGCGACGAACGCGCGCAGCAGTTGAACCTGCCCGGCGACAAGCTGAACCAGCCGACCCTGGTCGGCTTCATCAACCGCAACTACGCCGCCGACGAGCGCGGCTGCTGGTATTTCCAGAACGGTCCGCAGCGGGTCTACCTGAACCTTGAGGCGACGCCTTTTATCGCCCGGACCGATCCGCAGCAAGGGCTGCTGGTGCAGACCGGCGAAGCCCTCGGCCCGATCGAGCGCGCCTGCATGACCGACGCGGGCGAGCTGATCGTCGCCGGTGGCGGCAAGGTGGCAAAAGTGGACGACCGCGACATGGCGCAGATGATGCTTGAGATGCGGATCGACGGCGAGGCCGCATCGGACGACGCGCTGATGGCGTGGATGGAAGGCGGCACCGGCGTGCTGACGCTCGGCCAGGTCACCGTCGAGCGCGTCAGGCAGGCGGCGGTGGCCGAAGCATTCGGCTTCGTCCAGATGCCGCAGCCCTGAGCGCTTACTTCTTCGCTTCCTCGATTTCTTCCCGTCGTTTGGCCTGCCATTCGCGTTCGCGCGCATCGATCAGCGCCAGGTCGTAGAAGGAGGCATCCTTCGATTTGCGGGCAATTGTCAGCTGGTCGAGCGCGGCAAGCACGCTGCCGCCCAAGGCATACGACTCGGCAAGCGCCATGTGCTGCAACGTCACTTTGCCCTGCGCGGCGTAGGCTTTCGCGAGCAGGTCATGCAGCTTCGGTTCGGTCCGGTACAACTGGACCTGGTCGCGCAGGAACTTCGCCGCCTCGTCCAGCTTGCCGTTGGTGATCATCGCATCGGCATACTGGCGCGCAATCCCGCGTGACAGGGGGTACCGCAAGTGCGCCAGTTCGGCGTCCTTCAAGCCTTGCAGCCTGGCCGCCGCAGACTGGCCTGGCGCCAGTTTGATCTCAACGCCCAGGCTGGCGAACATTGCCGCCCCGTTCGAATCGGCGCGCTCAGCGGACAGCACGGCCGTCCCGGGCGGCTTCATGGTGGCGCGCGCCTTGTCGAGCCAGGACTGGGCCTTGGCGTAGTCGCCGCGCTTGAGTTCCAGGAAGGCCAGGCCGTATTGCGCGCCGGCGCGCTGCTGCCGGCTCAGCTGCGTGAGCTGGTTCTCGAACGTCAGTTGCGTATCGCGCAAGCCCTGCGCGCTCGCGTCCTGCAGCACGCGCACGCGGGCCCGCACCAGGTGGAACTCGATGCTGTCCACGCGCTGGCGGTACGGCGTTTCACGGATGCGCGACTGGATGTCGGAAATGCGTTCGGACGTCAGTGGGTGGCTGCGCAGGTAGGCCGGGGTCAGGTCGGAATAGTTGCGGCTGGCCGACTGCAGGCGCTGGAAGAACTCCACCATGCCGGTGGTGTCGTAGCCGCCGGCACCCATAATCTGGAAGCCGACGCGGTCGGCCTCGCGTTCGGCGTCGCGCGAGAAATCGAGCTGGCGCTGGATCGCCAGGCCCTGGCCGCCCATGAACACGCCCATCGCGGCGTCGCCGCTCGCTTTCGAGGCGAGTGCGGCAAGCAGCATGGCGGCCAGCGGGATCAGGGCGTCCTGGCGCTGCTGGCCCAGCATGCGGGCGATGTGGCGCTGGGCGACGTGGCCAATCTCGTGGGACATCACCGACGCCAGTTCGGACTCCGACTGAGCCGCGATCAGCAGGCCCGTATGCGCGCCGATGAAGCCGCCCGGCAAGGCAAAGGCGTTCAGGACGGGATCGCGGACTGCGAAGAAGTAGTAGTCGGCATTGGTTTCGCCCCGGGCGCCGGGATAGGCTGCAACCAGCGCACTGCCGAAGGTGTTCATATACTCCAGCACCGCGTCGTCGTCGATAAAATCGCGGTCGCGCCGGATGTCGCGCATGATTTCTTCGCCGAGCCTGCGCTCGAATATCGGGGAAAGGTCTTCCCGTGCGGTATCGCCCAGCGTCGGCAGGCTGGGTGCGCCTGACACTGCCTGCGCATGGCCGGCAGGTGTTGCGGCGATCAAGGCCACGATATACGCCGCCGAAACGGCCGTGATGGCCCGCCGCGCGCGGGTGGTGAGCAGTCGAAGAGCTGGAGCTGGTTTCGTTTTCACGATGCTATGATAACCGCATCCGGGTGGCGCGGAGCAAGCGCTCCGCGTCCTGACACACTTTGTTACTACACAACTTTTTTCCTTCAATGACCATTCAAGAACAGCCGCAAGGCACGGGCGACCTGACTCATTTCGACGCAAGCGGCCAGGCGCACATGGTCGATGTCGGCGCCAAGGCCGAAACCCACCGGGTCGCGGTGGCGGCCGGCACGATCCGGATGAAGCCTGAAACGCTGGCGCTGGTGGTGTCGGGCACGGCGAAGAAAGGCGATGTGCTGGGCGTGGCGCGTATTGCCGCCATCATGGCCTCAAAAAAAACCAGCGACCTGATCCCGCTGTGCCACCCGCTGGCGCTGACCCGCGTGACGGTCGACTTCGAGGTCGATGAAGCGAACTCAAGCGTACATTGCCGCGCGCAGGTCGAGCTGGTCGGCAAGACGGGTGTGGAGATGGAAGCGCTGACGGCCGTTCAGGTCGGCTTGCTCACCATTTACGATATGTGCAAGGCGGTCGACCGGGGCATGGTGATGACCAATGTGCGCGTCATGGAAAAGCATGGCGGTAAGTCGGGCGCCTGGACGGCAGATGTGTAAGCCTTTGATTCCTCTGGGAATCGTATGCAGAACGCCAGCCTAAAACAACAACCGCGCGATCGAGACTTACCCCCCGAAGTCCGCTAAAGCGATGAAAAGACTCAGCTGGTCGTTTTCAAATATGCAACTAATGCATTGACACACAGTGCACCGGCGGCTACGAATAGGCCAATACGCGTGTACAGGTTGGACAGTCTGATTTTCTCATTGTCCGCTTCGCGCTTCTGTAACTCTTTAGCAGCCGCGAAGAGCATTGCGGGGTGATGCGGGAAGAAAAAACAGCTTGATCCCCGTCGCGTCAGATTGATAATGGTATCCCGATCCTGTGCTGATCCGGAGACCCCTTCGTCCCAAACGCCCATGTGGCAATTTAAGGCATAGAACTGAGCAACCACTTCGCCCGGTGCAGATTCCATTGCTTTGCGTTCCTGACTGTTCAATGCGAACACTATGGGGTCACCCGTACCCGGATCACGAGTTTCCTTTGAGAGGAAATGACAGTTGCGGCACACAGCTTTCATTTTCTAACTCCGCCTGTTCTACTCCACCGATTTCGAATGTAAGCCGAAACAGGAAGGGCCAATGGACATGGGAGGCCTAAATTCCGACCGATTTTTTTTCTAGGTTGCATGGATTAAACGTCGTCCGGGGTGCCAACTATTTTCATTTGCGAGATCAGTCCTTCAAGCTCTTTCAATCGCCCCGGAACACCAAGCGCATGACGACTCGCGGACTTATGAAGATGGTACATTTCTGTGTAATCGCGATCAGATTGATCGACAAACCAAGAGTCAACGACGCTGCCATTTGCATCGTATAATCCAAGGGCAACAAATGGTTCGTCTGTATGTTCATCGTTCCCGGCCCAAAGGGAAAACTTCGACTTATCTACGGTAACCGATATGTCGTATTTATCTTTTCGCCAATTAACATTTCCTTCAGTTGTTTTCGTGTCAAGCGTCTTAACAATATCGCGGTATTCAGTTGGTATTGGCATCTATGACTCCTGTAGCGCCAGCCTGCGCGGCGAGGCCAGTAAAAAGGGTATGCAGTCGTGCGACCTCATGCAGAAGGACTTCGCGGTCCTCCGGTCGTGTGCGTGCGACCATGGCTAACGATTCGAGTCTTTCGTGAACTCCGCTAACGTCTGACACGGCCTTGTCCCAGACCTCAACGGTCACATTAAGTCTGCTTTGATCGTCATGTCGATATCGAGCCACGGTGTCGCGTAGCTCGAATGCCGCTGACGCGGCCGGATCCAGGCTCTTGTTCCGAAGAAGCCGAAGCAGCTCCCGGGACCTACTTGAAATGTCATGCATCTTCGTCGCCGCTTCGAGGCGCCGGATGGCAGAAACAGCCTGAATCGCCGACTCACGAGCCGAGTGAGCCGCGGTGCGAGTTCGATGGAGCTGCCATAGGGTCAAAGCGAAACCCGCAAATGCCAACAATCGATCAACGGTAGATATGTCCATTAGGACATTGTACCTATACAGATAAAATAATTGGTGGTCACGTCACACACGCGACCGTAGAAGGCCGCCCAACTTCACGATGAACGGCTTTTCATTGCGTGCGTGTGCCACGTAATGCTTATACCGATTCCGCAATTCGAATCGATGATGCGGCTAAGTTACAAAGCGTCGTCGGCCCCGGCGGCTGCCACGCAACCTGCTGGACGGTATTTCACGTCGATGGCACTAACGCAGGTGTAGATGCCCTTGGTGCTGCGGTGAAGGGCGATAGATGGGGCTGTGAGCTCGGCCGTCGCCAGGCGGCCCGGGTTGGCGATAGTGCAGGTCAGCACAGCAGTATTGGCGCCTGCGGCTGCTGCAGCGATGGTGGAGCAGTTGCCGGTCACAGCCGACAGGCCAGCCTTTACCCGGTACTCTTCCGGCGTGCCGGCGGTGCCGTCGAGAACCGCCATTTCGTAACCAGTCTTGCCGGCGGCTATGTCGGCGTAAGCAGCGGTTGCCTTTGCCTTGGCAAGGTAGTCCTGGTAGGCAGGAATCGCGATTGCGGCCAGGACGCCGATAATCGCAATCACGATCATCAGTTCGATCAGGGTGAAGCCG